>DASPNR010000002.1:2500-318156 GCA_035626395.1 Candidatus Limnocylindrales bacterium
ACTGGTCGAGTCAGTCCGCGCCGAAAATTCAACGGGGCTAAGCATGTCACCGAAGCTGCGGATCGGATCACGCCTACGGGCGTGGTCAGGTGGTAGGGGAGCATTCCACTAGCCTGCGAAGCGTGACCGTAAGGACGCGTGGAGGTCGTGGAAGAGCTTATGCAGACATAAGTAGCGATAAAGAAGGTGAAAAACCTTCTCGCCGAAAGTCCAAGGTTTCCTGAGTAAAGATAATCTTCTCAGGGTTAGTCGATACCTAAGCCGAGGCCGAAAGGCGTAGGCGATGGAAATCCGGTTAATATTCCGGAACCGTCGAGTCAGCGTTTGACTGAAGGGGTGACGGAGAAGGGCAGGTCAGCCAGGTGTCGGACATCCTGGTTTAAGCGCGTAGGCGGGAGCAGTAGGCAAATCCGCTGCTCCGTTAACGCCGAGACGTGATGACGAGTGGTTCCTACGGGAACCACGAAGTGATTGATCCCATGCTTCCAAGAAAAACCTCGTAGGGAGTTGGCTAGACGATCGTACCGCAAACCGACACAGGTGGACGGGTAGAGAATACCAAGGCGCTTGAGAGAACTCTGGTTAAGGAACTCGGCATAATGACACCGTAACTTCGGAAGAAGGTGTGCCACCGGTAAGTGAAGGGACTTGCTCCCCTAGCTGACGGTGGTCGCAGAGAGCAGGGGGTAGCGACTGCTTACCAAAAGCACAGGACTCTGCGAAGTCGCAAGACGACGTATAGGGTCTGACGCCTGCCCGGTGCCGGAAGGTCAAGAGGACTCGTTAGCCCGCAAGGGCGAAGCGGGGAATCGAAGCCCCGGTAAACGGCGGCCGTAACTATAACGGTCCTAAGGTAGCGAAATTCCTTGTCGGGTAAGTTCCGACCTGCACGAATGGCGTAACGACTTCCCCACTGTCTCAACCAGGGACTCAGCGAAATTGCACTCTCGGTGAAGATACCGAGTACCCGCAGAAGGACGGAAAGACCCTGTGCACCTTTACTACAACTTTGCAGTGAAGCTAGGGACAACATGTGTAGGATAGGTGGGAGGCTTTGAAGCGTGGGCGCTAGCCTGCGTGGAGCCAACCTTGAAATACCACCCTTGTTGTTTCTGGTTTCTAACCGCAGCCCGTTACCCGGGTTCGGGACATTGCATGGTGGGTAGTTTGACTGGGGCGGTCGCCTCCAAAAGAGTAACGGAGGCGCGCTAAGGTTCCCTCAGGCCGAATGGAAACCGGCCGTCGAGTGCAAAGGCATAAGGGAGCTTGACTGCGAGACAGACATGTCGAGCAGGTGCGAAAGCAGGTCTTAGTGATCCGGTGGTTCCGCGTGGAAGGGCCATCGCTCAACGGATAAAAGGTACGCCGGGGATAACAGGCTTATCTCCCCCAAGAGTTCACATCGACGGGGAGGTTTGGCACCTCGATGTCGGCTCGTCACATCCTGGGGCTGGAGCAGGTCCCAAGGGTTCGGCTGTTCGCCGATTAAAGTGGCACGCGAGCTGGGTTCAGAACGTCGTGAGACAGTTCGGTCCCTATCCTCTGTGGGCGCAGGATACTTGAGAGGAGCTGTCCTTAGTACGAGAGGACCGGGATGGACGCACCTCTGGTGTTCCGGTTGTCGCGCCAGCGGCATTGCCGGGTAGCTACGTGCGGACGGGATAACCGCTGAAAGCATATAAGCGGGAAGCCCCCCTCGAGATAAGGTATCCCTGGGCCTTCGGGCCCCTGAAGACCCCTCGTAGACCACGAGGTTGATAGGCTGGGTGTGGAAGCGCAGTGATGCGTGGAGCTAACCAGTACTAATAGGTCGTGAGGCTTGGTTTTCCTCATGTGTGAGTTACCAGCAGAGACTGCTGAAGCACCTCCAACTCGATTGCAGTTGTCGAAAGCCTGCTCGTCCGGGCGTCATCGCCAGCGACGAGCGACTGTTTCCGGTGGCCATAGCGGAGGGGATCCACCCGTTCCCATCCCGAACACGGAAGTTAAGCCCTCCAGCGCCGATGGTACTGCACACACAGTGTGGGAGAGTAGGACGCTGCCGGATCTCTTGAAGGCCTGGATCATAGGATCCAGGCCTTTTTTTGTTCCCGTACCGCAACCGCGCCTGCGCGCTCCGTCGCTGCGATGGTAGTTGAGGGAGGTTTCAACCGTGTTAAGACTCGGGTTCGCCGGGAGGCGACGAGGTCCCCTATGCTGACTTGGAAGGAAGCGCTGGCAGATCGCATGCCACCCGAACTGGCGCGCGAGATCGACATCTACGAGACGCAGATCGAGCTGAAGCGCCAGGGCAAGATTGACGACAAGGTTTTTGCCGAGACGCGATTGCGACGCGGGACCTATGGCCAGCGCTATGACAACGGTCAGCGCGACGACGGTACGGGACCGAAGGAGCTCGAGTTCCCGGACCGCTCCCTCACCAAGGGCCCGGAGACGTTGTGGCACGCGCCGGGAATGCAGCGGATCAAGATTCCCTTCGGCGGGCTGACGGCGCGGCAACTCGAGGTACTGGCAGACCTCGCTGAAGAGTACTCCGACGCCATTTGTCACGTCACGACGCGACAGGACATCCAGCTCCACTTCGTCCACATCGAGGACACGCCGGACCTGATGCGCCGCCTGGCCGCGGAGGGGATAACGACCCGCGAAGCCTGCGGCAACTCGATTCGCAACGTGACCGGCTGCCCGCTCGCCGGCGTGTGTCGAGCCGAGACGTTCGACGTCACACCCTACGCCAAAGCGACATCGCGTTTCCTGCTAGGTCATCCCGACTGCCAGGACCTCGGGCGAAAGTTCAAGATCGCTTTTTCGGGCTGCGCTGAAAACCCGTGCGGTCTGGTGTTCATGCACGACCTCGGCTTCATCGCACGTACGCGCGTGGTCGACGGACACGAGCAGCGCGGCTTTGAAACGTACGTTGGCGGCGGGCTCGGCGCGGTACCGTACCAGGCCAAGCTGTATGATGAGTTCATACCGGAGTCGGAAATTCTGCCATTGGCGCAGGCGATCGCGCGCGTTTTCGCCAGGCTCGGCGAGAAGAAGAACAGAGCCCGCGCCCGCATGAAGTTTCTGGTGGCCAAGCTCGGCTTCGAGGAGTTTCGCCGGCTGGTCGAGGAAGAGCGGCGCATCCTTCCGGCGGACGACGCCTGGACCGCCTTCCTGTCGGGCGTGCGCGCAGTAGAGGCGGCTCCAGTGATCGACGGCGGCGTGCCTGGCGGCGCCGACATCGATGCCGGGCGCTTCGAGCAGTGGCAGCGGACGAACATCTACCGTCAGCGTCAGCCAGGCTACGTCGTAGCCACGGTGACCCTGCCGCTGGGTGATGCCACCTCATTCCAGATGCGGCGGCTCGCGGACATCGCGCGCCGCTTCTGCGGTGACAGCATTCGCGCCACGGTAGACCAGAACATTCTTCTGCGCTGGGTACGTGAGGCCGACCTGCCGGCTTTGTACGCGGCACTCGAGGAGATCGGCTTGGGCGAGCCTGGCGCCGGCAGCATCGTCGACATCACGGCATGCCCCGGGACCGATACCTGCAAGCTCGGAATCGCCTCCTCTCGCGGACTGGCGGCGGAGCTCCAGGAACGGCTGGTCGCGCGCTCCATCCATCTCGATCAGGCTGTTCGTGACCTCCACATCAAGATCAGCGGCTGCTTCAACTCGTGCGGACAGCATCACGTTGCCGACCTCGGATTCTACGGCGTCAGCCGCAACGTCGGCGGCCGAACGGTACCCCATTTCCAGGTGGTTCTGGGTGGCCGGTGGGATCGCAACGGCGGGGCCTATGGTCTGGCGATCGGAGCCGTCCCATCAAAGAGAATTCCGGACGTCGTCGACCGGATGACGGAGCGTTACGTTCGCGAACGAAACAAGGACGAGCGTTTCCAGGATTTCTGCGCACGCATCGGGAAGCGGGAGCTGAAGGCGCTGCTGTCGGACCTGATGGAAGTCCCGGCGTACGACAAGGACCGCGATTTCTACTCCGACTGGCGCGATCCTCGCGAGTTCACGCTCGGCGACCTCGGTGTCGGCGAGTGCGCCGGCGAGGTCGTATCTCTGGTCGAGTTCAGCCTCGCCGAATCGGAAAGACGGGCTTTCGAAGCTCAGTTGCTGCTGGAATCGGGGCAGGTCGAAGCCGCGGATCACATGGCTTACTCGGCGATGATTGAAGCGGCCCGCGCGCTGGTTCGCGTCCAGTACCCCGACCTCCGCGACGATGCCGAAGAGATCGTGCGCGAGTTCCGCACCCGCTTCTACGACACCGAGTTGTTCTTCGACAAGTACGCCGGTGGGCGTTTCGCACAGTTCCTGTTCAAGCGTCACGAGGATGCGCAGCGCCGGAGCTTCAGCGAAGAGCGTGTGCGCCAGCTCATCGAGGAAGCTTCGCTGTTCATCGAAGCGGCGCATGCCTGCGACGCGAAGCTGGCCTCGCGCGGGGTGATGCCCGCCGTCTCTTCGTCCGGCGACGATCCCGCTCGGGTACAGTAGCCGATGGAGCCGTATCGACTCGGTCTGAAGCTGTTTGCCGAGGGCGCGAAGGAGATCGCGCTCACGGAGTTCATTCCGATCTTCCACCGCTGGATTCGGGATCGCACCTTCGACGGCCCGCTGCTCGACGTTGCCGACTACAGCCACGTCCACCACGGGCCGGGCGTGCTTCTGGCGGGGTTCGACGCCAACTATTGTATGGACGTCGGCGACGGCAGCCTTGGGCTGATGTGGTACAACAAGCGACCGACGCAGGAGTCGGTCGCCGACGTCCTCGTACGCGGGGCTCGGCGGGCGGTGGAGATGGCCCTACGTCTGCAAGACGAGCCTGAGTTGCGCGGCAGGCTGTCATTCACCGGGTCCCCAGTCCTGGTGTTCGCCAACGATCGTCTTCATGCGCCCAACACGACCTCTGGCTGGTCCTACGTAAGTCCGGGGTTCGAGTCCCTGGCGGCGCGGCTTTATGGCGGCAACTCCCGTATCGAACGACAGGACGACCCGCGAGAGCGCCTGGCGGCGCGACTGCACAGCAACGACGGTAGCGCCGGCTCTCTTGACGATTTGGCCGCTCGGCTCCGATAACTCCCCCATCTGGGCGAAGGCGCGTTGCAGAGCAGCCTGTGGGGCAGCCTGCCGCGCGGGATCATTGCCGCACCGTCAACTTATCATTTCATAACTTCCTGCCGTGGCGGTCTGCGCAGGTGCCGCTGGCATTGGACCACCCATTTTGGTGCGGGGATTGATCCGCATGCGCCAATCCGCCCCGACTTCCGTGGCATTGCACGATCGCCATCGATCGCTGGTGCTGATCTTTCCGGCCCACGCCGATCGCGTCGTCTGAACACGGCGTAAGCAAATGGTTTGAGGCACTGCAGCGATAGGGCTTGCCGCACCATCGCAGACACGGCTAATTCGCCGGAGCGTACACCGGTCTGCGACCGAGTGACGCGCTTCGGAGAGGAGCCGAAGGCAAATGCGTGCAGAATTTTTCGAAGAGGGCGAGGTCCGCAGAGGCGACGGGGTGGACGCGGGTCGAGGCGGCGATGGGATGGCGATCGTGTCCGAGGAGCGGCCAATCTTTGGCGGACACGGCGAGGCGCTGATCGGGCAAAGCCCCGCTTTTTTGCGGGTGCTACGCAAGATTCCGAGACTCGCGGCGTCCGACGCCACCGTGCTCATCACCGGTGATACCGGCACCGGCAAGGAGTTGATTGCGGAGGCGATCCACAACTGCAGCAACCGGCGGGGCCGTGCCTTCATTGCCGTCAACTGCGGCGCTCTTCCGGAAGAGCTGGTCGAGAACGAGCTGTTCGGCCATGCCCGCGGCGCCTATACCGGAGCTGCGGCCACCGGCAAAGGGCTTCTGGCAGAAGCCGAGGGCGGCACCCTGTTCCTGGACGAGTTGAACAGCTTGAGCCTGTCGGCTCAGGCCAAGATCCTTCGCTTCCTGCAGAACCGCGAGTACCGGATGCTTGGCTCCACGAAGCTGCTGCGAGCCAACGTTCGGATCATTGCCGCAACGAACGTGGACCTGCGAAAGCACGTCGATCAGAGCCTGTTCCGGGCCGACCTCTTCCATCGCCTCCACGTGCTGTCGATCGAGCTCCCGCCGCTGCGCGAACGTCTCGAGGACATCCCGCTTCTGGCCCAGCACTTCCTTGGCAAGTATGCCCGCGACTACGGAAAGGGAACGATGCGGCTTTCGCCAGCGGCCCTGCGAAAGCTTTCGGCCTATCCTTGGTACGGAAACGTGCGAGAGCTCCAATCGGTGCTCGAGCGCAGCGTGCTTCTGGCGGGATCGCCGGAGTTGCAGGCGGACGATGTCGACCTGCCAATGCTGGACACCCCCGAATTCCGTGAGGATGAGCTGGAGGATGAGCCCGAGGAGGCTCGGTCAGGTGCTGAGGCGTTGGGACAACGCGAAGCGACGACGACTTTCCGAGAGGCGAAGGAGCGGATGATTCGCCAATTCGAGCGCACCTACCTGATCCAGGTGATGGGAGCGGCCCAGGGAAATGTCTCGAGAGCTGCGCGGCTCGCTGGAATGCAGCGCAGGGATTTCCAGCGGCTGCTTCGTAAGCACGACGTGCGGCGCCCGGAGCCGCGCGGATGGTTCGATACGTAAACCGGCAGCGGCTGGCTGCTCAGTGCAGCCAGCGGCGGTCGGGCTTCGGCAGGGCAAAGCCGTTGCGGTCGATGAGACGGGAGCGCGTGCGCGGAAACACGGCCGCCACGTTCTCCTTCTTGGCTTGTGCGGGAGTCTCGGTCACCGGAGCCAGCATCAACTCACGCTCCAGCGCGAGCTCTTCCGCTTGCTTCCTTTCCTGCTCCACATCCTTCTTTTCGCGCTTGGGCATGTCCCCCTCCTCGCCGGATCGAATTGCCGCGTCGCTACGAATCCCACCGAGCACGCGTTCCGGCTGCCCGTGGCAGTGCAAAGCGAGTGCCATAGCAACGGCCGCTCGTGCGCCCTTTCCAAGGCAGATCGCGGACCAGCAGGGGGCGGAGATGACCCGTGTGCTGTCGCGGTCTACCCAGTGGCACCATTGTCCGCACGGCCGTGCGGGCGGCAACCCGCATGCTGTGCGGCAGTTTTGTCGCACCGACTGCGGGGGCACGCCCGCAGGACATCCTGCGCGATTTTACTGAGGATTTGCGCGAACTGATCGAAAGACACGTACGCGGTGGATCGTCTCGGCGCGCGTTTGTGCGGGGTACGAAGCGGGGGCAAAGCGCAGCCCCACAAAAACGCGTGTCAATTCCACATCTTTCATGAATCCGACGACCTGGCATCCCGATTGCATAATGGGGGCAGGAGCCGATTGGCAGGGGAGTAGGGACGAACGACTCTGACCAGGCTTCAGTAAACAAAGGAGTGCAGAAAAATGGGACGTTTTGTTGCTTTCTTGAAGGATGAGACTGGCGCGACGGCGATTGAATACGGCCTTCTGGCCGCTCTGATCTCGATCGCGGCCATCACGGCCATGACCTCCGTGGGCACGAACCTGTCGGCCAAGCTCGACGAGGTCGCCACGGCGCTCAGCTAAGACCTAAGGACGAGGCAACTCCGAACAATGCTCGCCTCGGCTCGCAAGGGCCGAGGCGAGCGTGTCTCGCGCACCGGGGAGAGAAGTGAGGTGGACTTCACGATCCAGGTGGCTCTAGTAGGAACCGTCGCTATCGCGGCGGTGACCGACATCATTGGAAGCCGTGTTCCGAATTGGCTCACGCTTTCCTCGTTTCTACTCGCAGTCACTCTTCATACCATCGCAACCGGCACCGACGGCCTGCTCTTCAGCCTGGCCGGCGCGGCGGCCGGATTCGCACTTTTGATCCCGTTCTATGCCCTCGGCGGCATGGGCGCGGGCGACGTCAAGTTGCTCACCGCTGTCGGCGCCTTCATGGGCGCGCAGCAGGTCCTCTGGGTCTTCATTTTCGCAGGTCTTTTTGGCGGGCTGTATGCCGTCGGCCTGCTGCTTCTGCAGGCGTTTCTGCAGTTCGGCGCCGCCGGTGCCGCCAAGGACGTGCAATCGCATCTGAAGACCATCGTGCTGACGGGCGGCGACTTCCGATCCTGGACTTCCACCCTCCGCTCGTATCCCAAGCTCCGCTACGCAGTGGTGATCGCACTTGGCGTGGCCGTGACGCGATTCCTGGAAGGATCGCTATTGTAGGAGGTAGACCATGCGCCGTTATCGACCGTTCATTCTTTTGGGCCTTGCTGGAGTTATTGCTTTCTCGACCAGCAGCATGGTCTACCGATGGCTTCGAGCCCAGGCCTTTGCCAGTCAGGCCGTGGTGGAATCTCCGATCAAGACCGAGGAGATTGCCGTCGCCAGCTACAACATCCCGCGCGGTGCGACGATCACGCCGGAGATGCTGAAGACCGCGGCGCTGCCCACCGAAAGCCTGCCCGAGGGGTGCTTCAAGTCGGCGGAGCTGCAGACGCTGGTCGGCCGCGTGGCGACCATGGACGTCGTCCAGAACGAGCCCCTTCTGCAGGCCAAGCTCGCTCCCGTGGACGGCAGCGGCGGCGTCGCGGCCATTCTCGATCCGAACAAGCGGGCGATGTCGGTGGCCGTCGATGACGAGGTCGGCGTGGCCGGGTTCGTGAAACCCAGCGATCGGGTTGATCTTTTTGCGACCCTCGAGACCGAGGACGAGGACCGCGGCGTGGTCACGAAGCTGGTGCTGGCCAACACCCTGGTCCTGGCCATCGGGACGGAAATGATCCGCACGGGCAAGGACGAAGAGGCCAAGCCGGTCAAGGTCATCACTCTGGAAGTGACGCCGGAGGAGGCCGAGAAGCTTGCGTACGCTTCGACGCGCGGAAAGTTCCGCCTCGCCCTTCGCAGCCCGCTGACCAAGGATGATATCCTCACGAGCGGCGCGACGATCGACACGCTGCTCAACTCGTACAACGAGGGACCCGAGCGTGGTCAGGGCGCGAAGCCCGGCGCCAGCGTGCAGCTGATCAAGGGCAAGGACGTAACGTTGGTGGCGTTTTAGACGGCACCTTACTTGCACCTATTAACAACGACGCACGGTAGCGCCGTGCACGAACGCAAGGAGAGGCGATGATGGAGCGGACAGCAGGAAGGACGACTCGAGAGGCAATGATGATCATCGCATCATCGTTCCTCTTGCTTGCGCTGCCGCTGTGGAATGTGGCGGGTGCCGAGCAGGCCGAGACCGTGCGCGCCAGCGCCGCTCGTATGCTCGAGGTGCCGATCGGGAAGTCCGTGGTCGTCGAGAGCCCGGTCGCCATCACCCGCGCCTCTCTTGCCAACCCCGCCGTCGCCGACGCCGTGGTCCTGTCGCCTCGGCAGGTCTACATCACCGGCGTCGCCGTGGGATCGACGAACCTGACCCTTTGGACCAGCGACACCGAGATCTACAAAATCTTCGACATCACGGTTTCGCCGGACCTCGTGGACCTGAAGGACCAGCTTCACCGTCTGTTCCCGGAGGAGACCGGCGTGCGCGTCAGCGCGAGCCGCGAGCACCTGACGATCTCCGGGACCGTCTCCAGCACTACGCGCCTGGCCCACATCGCTTCGGTGGCCGAGGCCTACGCACCCGAGAAGGTCGTCAACCTCCTGCAGGTCGGCGGCGTCCAGCAGGTCATGCTCGAGGTTCGGGTGGCGGAGATGAACCGCGAGCTCATCCGCCGCCTCGGCATCAACATCGGGTACCTCTCGGCCAATTCCAACGTCTTCGGCGTCACCACGCTCAACGATCTGTCGGCCGTCGTCTCGCCTCGGGATGCCACTTTCCTGCCCGGCGCCGTCGGTGCCGGCACCTCGGCCCTGAAGGTCTCGCCCTTTGGCTACGTGCCGGTCATGGCCGACGCCATCCTGCGCTGGCAGACGGGTGACGCGGACTGGACCGCCTTCATCGACGCGCTGAAGGAAAATGGCCTGGTCAAGATCCTGGCCGAGCCAACGCTGGTGGCGCTCAGTGGGCAGGAGGCCAACTTCCTCGCCGGCGGCGAGTTCCCGGTGCCCGTGCCGCAGAGCCTCGGCACCACCACGATCCAGTTCAAGAAGTTCGGAGTCGGTCTCAACTTCACGCCAACCGTGCTCGGTCAGAACCTGATCAGCATGCGCGTGTCGCCGGAGGTCTCCGAGCTCGACTTCACGAACGCGATCGTCATTCAGGGTTTCCTGATTCCGGCCATCAGCACCCGGCGCGCCTCCACGGTCGTCGAACTGCGCGACGGCCAGAGCTTCGCCATCGCCGGCCTGATGCGCTCGACGGTGCGTGAGAAGCTCTCGAAGTTCCCGGTTCTCGGCGACGTGCCGGTTTTGGGCACTCTGTTCCGCTCGAGCGAGTTCCAGAAGAACGAGTCGGAGCTGATCATCCTGGTCACGCCGCGCCTGGTGCGTCCGATCGATTCGGCCACGGCGCCGCTGCCGACCGACGCCTTCATCGAGCCCAACGACTTCGACTTCTACGGCATGGGTCGCATCGAGCTGACCGAGCATTCGGATTCCCCCCGCAACCTCGAGGGCGAGTTCGGCCACGTCAACCCGTAAGGAGAGTGGAAATGATTTCTCGCACGCATTCTCGAGTCGCTTCTTTCCTGCTCGTTGCCGTGCTGCCCGCGGCGGTGGCGGCGTGCGACATCCCCGGACCCCGGCCGCAGGTTCTGCACGAGAGCTTCGGCCATGCACAGGTCTGGAATCGTCAGGCGCATGCGCTCGACCCCGACGCGAGCGCGGACATGACGCCTGTCCGTACGATGCACGGCGGAGCGGCAGCGGCCGCTCATGCCGAGTACGTCAAAAGCTTCACGCCCAAGCCGGGCGCTGGAGCTGCGCGATCCTACAGCGGTCTCAGCGGCATCGCTGGCGACTAACCTTGGTACAAGTTCAGTAAGCGGTGAACCAAGGGGGTAATGCCACATGAAAGCCAACGAGAAAGGAATGGCAGCGGTGGAATTCGGGCTCGTTCTGCCGATTCTCATGCTGCTGGTCTTTGGAATCGCCGAGTTCGGAATCGCGTTCTATCGGGAACAGGTGCTGACGGGCGCCGTGCGCGAAGGCGCCCGCAAGGGGGTGGTCGCGACTTCTCCGCGACCCAGTGAAACCACGATCAAGGACACCGTCATCACCTATCTGACGAACATGGGTTGGACGGCGTCGACCGCCACCGTTTCGGTGGTGGGAGCGCAGGGCGCTTCGGGATCTCCTCTGACGGTGACTGCGACGTATCCGACCAGCTTCGCAGTTCTTTCCAAGCTCATGCCGATGACCGGGATCGCGGTGGACGCCAGTGGCAACGCCAGCCTCAGCGCGACCGTGACCATGGAACTGGAGTAGGGGAGGGCCGGACATGAGACGACCCATCACCACGCGCCGCGAATGCGGCTCCATATCCATTTTTGCCGCCGTAGTCGCGATCGGCTTCATCGGCGTCACGGCTTTGGGAATTGATGTCGGCTACGGCCTGCTGACGAAGGCGCAGCTTCAGAACGTCGCGGATTCGGCGGCGCTGGCCGGCAATCATCAGCTCGCGCGGCTCTACGACGCGCTTGGCAACCGCGACACCAGCACCTACACGCTGACGGAGTCGGACAAGGCGTCGATCATCCGGTCGATTCAGACGTATGCGCTGCGCAACGAGGCGGGTGGCAAGGCCATCAACGTGCTTCCGGGCGACGTGCTGTTCGGTCGCTGGAACAGGAGCACCGGCGAGATCACCCCGACCGATACGGGCGTCAACGTCATCCGTGTCGTCGCACGGCGCGATGGGTCGGCCAACGGCGTGCTGTCGACACTCATGAGCTCGACCATCGGCGTTCACTCGTTCGATGTCCGCGCCGATGCGTCAGCGGTCCTGACACCGGTTGATAAGGTCCCGCCTGGTGGTGTCGGGCTGCCGGTGGGCATCGCCAAGGCCTGGTTCAATCATCCGGGCTCGCCCTGCGGTGGAAATTCCGCCATCCGTCTGTATCCGACCGGTACATTGATCGGCTGCGCGGGCTGGCACACCTATACCGACGCTCCGGCGTCGGCTTCCAAACTGCACTCGATCATCGACGGAATCCGAGCGGGCACGTTCAAGTCCCCAGGCGTCAAGGCCGGCGACAGCTGGATCTTCCAGGGCGGCGTCGACGCCAGCGTCTTTCCCGACCTGCGCGATCTGTGGCGCCAGAACCGGGACAGCAATAACGAGTGGAAGGTCCTTTTGCCGGTGTACGACAACGCGAGCTGCGAGAACGTCAGCGGCTGGACCAAGATAGTGGGCTTCGCGACAGCGGTCATCACGAACGTCACGACTTCACCGGCGAAACAGATCGATGCTCGTGTCGACTGCGACGTCATCAGCTACGGGGAAGCGGGAGGAGAGGATTACGGCACGCATGTGGCCGGAGGACGACTGATCGACTAAGACCTGGCGGAAAGAGGTGCTGCGGCGGGGTGCCCCCGTTCCCTGTCGCAGCCCGATCTTGCCCGTTATGGGGGAGCAGAATGCGCGAGTTCAAAGAACGCAATCGGGAGCGAGGCGCCATCACGATCTTGGCCGTGGGTGGCGCCATCGCTCTTTTGGGAATGGCCGGTCTCGCAATCGACGTCGGCTATGCCGTGCTCACGCGCGTACAGCTGCAGAACATCGCCGATGCCGGCGCCAGCTCCGGAAGCCGCGAGCTGGGCCGCGTGTACGCGGAGCTCGGCCCGACCAGGGACTATCGCTACTACACGCTCACCGAAGCGGACAGGGCGCGCATCCTCGCCAACATCAATGAGTTCACGACGCAGAACGAGGCGGCGGGCAACGCCATCTCCATCACCGGCGACGACGTCATCTACGGCACCTACGATAACGCCTCCGGCCAGGTGACGCCGACGATGACCGGGCCCGAGGCGGTGATCGTGAAGGCCCGGCGGGACGAGACCGCCAACGGGTCGGTCTCTACGCTGCTCAGCCATGTCCTTGGCGTGGACACGTTCCAGATCAGCGCCAGCTCGGCCAGCGCCGGCGTTTCGGCGGCTTCCTGGATTCCAGGCGGCACCGCCGACATTCCGGTCGCGATCTCCAAGGCGTGGTTTTCCCAGCACGATTCGCCGTGCGGCGCCGATTCGGCCATCCGCTTCTACCCGACGGGCTCGACGCTCGGCTGCGCGGGCTGGCATACGTTCAATGAGTCGCCGGCAAGCGCGGCCAAGCTCAAGCACATCCTGAACGGCCTGACGGCCGGGACCTATCAAACGCCCCCGATCAGCGTCGGATCGACGATCTTCAACTTCAACGGCGGAACGATCGAGTCCAACTTCGACGAACTCCAGAAGCTCTACAACAAGAAGAAAGATGCGCAGGGCAACTGGCGCGTGCTGATTCCTGTCTACGACATGGCCGACTGCTCCAATCCCAACGGCCCGCTCAAGATCATCGGAGTGGCCCACGCGCGCATCTGGTCGGTCAAGGACGCACCGAGCAAGCAGATCGACGCCAACGTCGAGTGCAAGGTGATCGAGTTCGGCAGCGGCGACGGCAACGCCGGCAATTACGGTACGGTGGTGTCGAAGCCACGGACGATCCAGTAACGGGAGACGGAAGGAGTGCCGCGTCCGAACGTCGAGATTCGCATCCATGTCCGCCCTTACGGCTGGGCAGGCATGGGTTTGCACCTCGGCACGAGTGCCCGCGGAGATAATCGCTTCCTTGGCAGCAACAGCAGTGTGACAACTCAGCGCGACGGGAGACGGTTCGGCCAAGGTGGCGGCCCGAGCCATGGGACCCTGTCGCTGGTTCGAAAGGTGATTCTGTAGCCGCCGCCACGAGGCAGGCAAAATGGCGAGTAGGATAGGGGTCAGGCTCGAGATCGAGAACCCGGGGGTTCGGCAAGCGCTCGAGCAATACGTGGCGTCGCTGGGCGAATTCACGCTTCAGCGCGAGGAAGACCCCGGCCTCCCCCAGCTTCTGATTCTCGGGCTCGATGAGACGAACCCGAGCGAAACGTTCGCACGCATCCGCAGTGTGCAGCAGACGTCTCCGTCCACGGACATCTTTTTGACGGCCGGGCGCGCGGATCCGCAGCTCCTGCTCGAGGTCCTGCGCGCGGGCGTCAAGGAATTCCTGACGCAGCCGCTTCGCCCCGAAGAGGTCCAGCATGCATTCCAGCGCTTTCGGGAGCGCCATGCGGAGGCGAACGCCGGCGAGCTCAAGCGATCCGGGAAGATCCTCAGCGTCGTCGGCGGCAAGTCCGGAGTCGGCACGACCACCGTCGCCATCAATCTCGCCACCGCGCTGCACGCAGGCGGGCAGCGCGCGGTGGCCGTGGTGGACCTGAACCTGCGCGGAGGCGACGTGCCGGCCTTCTTCGACATCAACCCGATGCGAAGCATCCGCGACATCGAGCTGGACCTCTCGCGCCTGGACAACACGTTCCTGGCAGGAATGATGAGCAAGCACGTCAGCGGCATCGACGTCCTCGCCCTCGGAGACACCGACCTGGCGGGCGTGCACGTTTCTTCGGAGTGCGTCGACCGGACGCTCAAGCTCATGCGCGCGATGTACGACTTCGTCGTCGTCGACTGCGGTCACAACATCGACATGGCCACGTACGCAGCGTTCGGCCTGTCGGCCAGCGTGCTGCTCGTCTCGACGCTGAGCGTGCCGGTGGTGCGGCGAACCAAAAGGCTGCTGGACCAGCTGCGCGGCGAGGACGGGACGGGTCTGGAAGGCAGCAGCTTCTATCTCCTGATCAACGCATACACTGATCGAGAGGAACTGATCCTGACCGAAACGCGCGACGTGCTGCAGCTCAAGCCCCAGTGGCTCCTGCCGCGCGACTTCGACACGGCCACCGATGCCCTGAACAACGGCCGGCCGATCGTGGAGTTCGCTCCTCGATCGTCCCTGTCCAAGGCGATGATCAAGGTCGCCTCGGATCTGGCAGGCGCAGCGGCTGGACCGCCGCGTGCATCGTTCCTGTCGGGAGTGTTCCGCTCGGTGAGCGAGAAAATCGTCAAAACGAATCCGAGCCCTTCGGTGGCGTAGGGCCGCAAGTGCAGGGCAGGTGGTGAACCATGGCAATGGCAGCAAGCAATCCTAGACCGGCAACCGTCGCGACGGGCTCGGGCTATCACGAGCTCAAGGGCAGAGTTCACGAACGCGTCATCGAGGTCCTGGACCTCTCGGCCGCCGCGGCGCTCGACGAGGAGTCGCTCAAACGCGAGCTCGGGCGTCTGATCCAGCGCATCCTGACCGAGGAGCAGGTCCCGCTGAACATGCGGGAGAAAGAGCAGCTCGTCGTCGACATCCAGAACGAGGTGCTGGGGTACGGCCCTCTCGAGCCCCTGCTGAACGACGCGACCGTCAACGACATCCTCGTCAACAACTTCCAGCAGGTCTACGTCGAGCGCGCCGGCAAGCTGCAGAAGACCGATGTGCGGTTCCGCGACGACGTCCACCTGCGCAAGATCATCGACCGCATCGTCAGCGGGGTCGGCCGGCGAATCGATGAGTCGATGCCGATGGTAGACGCGCGCCTCCCCGACGGCTCTCGCGTCAACGCGATCATCCCGCCGCTGGCCCTCGATGGCCCCGCGGTCTCGATTCGTAAGTTCAGCCGCGACCCGCTCCAGCTCAAGGACCTGGTCGGCAAGAAGTCCCTCACTCCCGAGATCGGCGAGATTCTCCAGCGCATCGTCAAGGCGCGCCTGAACGTCATCATCGCCGGCGGCACCGGTTGCGGTAAGACGACCATTCTCAACATCCTGTCGGGGTTCATTCCCGACGACGAGCGCATCATCACCATCGAGGATTCGGCCGAGCTTCAGCTGCGCCAGGATCACGTCGTGCGACTGGAGACGCGGCCATGCAACGTCGAAGGCAAGGGCGAGGTCACGCAGCGAGAACTGGTCAAGAACTGTCTCCGAATGCGTCCGGACCGGATCATCCTCGGCGAAATTCGAAGCGGCGAGGCCCTCGACATGTTGCAGGCCATGAACACCGGCCACGACGGCTCGCTGACCACGATCCACGCGAACACTCCACGCGACGCGCTCACCCGCGTCGAGACGATGGTGGCGATGGCGGGCCTGAACCTTCCGACCAAGGCGCTTCGTCACTACATCTCGTCGGCCATCGACGTCATCGTGCAGATGACCCGTCTGTCCGACGGCAGCCGCAAGCTGACCAGCCTGTCCGAGGTGACGGGCATGGAAGGTGAAATCATCACCCTGAACGAGATCTTCTGTTTCTCGCAGACCGGTGTCGACGGTCAGGGCAAGGTCAAGGGGCGCTTCTCGGCGACGGGAATCCGGCCGAAGTTCGTGCAGAAGTTCGAGACCATGGGGCTTCACGTTCCCCCTGATCTCTTCAATCCGCACCGAGTCTACGAGATCTGAGGGGACGGATCATGGCACCACTGGTCTTTGCAGCAGCAATCTTCTTCACAGTGCTCCTGTTCATCATGGGGGCGTACTATCTCTACGACCACGCCATCTATGGCGACCAGGCTACGACGGTCCGCCGACTGCGTGCGCAGGGTGAGTTCAACCCGCGTGCCACGGCGGTCGAGATCGTGCGGCGCGACGCGATGTCCCAGGAGGCCTGGTACACCACCATCCTGGGCCGGGTTGCACCGCTGGCGGCGATCAAGCGGCTGCTCAAGCAGGCCGACAGCGAGATGCCCGTAAGCGTTTTCCTGCTGCTGACGTCGATCTTCTTCATCGCCGGTGCGCTGATCGGTCTGTGGCTGCGCCTCGGTCCCATCGTCACCGGCGGCCTGGCAATGGCGGGCGGCCTTGCACCGCTGATGTACCAGCGCCGCAGGCGCGCCATCCGGCTCAAGAAGATCGAGGCGCAGCTGCCGGAGGCGCTCGACCTGATCGCCCGTACGCTGCTGGCAGGCCATGCGTTCATCATGGGCCTGAAAATGGTCGGAGATCAGATGGAGGATCCCGTACGCGCCGAGTTCAAGAAGACGTTCGACGAGATCAGCTTCGGCGTCTCGGTAGCGGACTCGATGAAGGAACTGTCGGAGCGAGTGGACTCGGTCGACATCAAATTCTTCGTCACCTCGCTCCTGGTGCAGCTCGAGACCGGCGGCAACCTGGCCGAGATCATCCAGGGGATCTCGCGGCTGATCCGCGCGCGGTTCGAGCTCCACGGCAAGGTGCGTGCGCTGTCGGCCGAGGGCCGCATCTCGGCAATCGTGATGTTCTCGCTGCCCTTCCTGCTCGGAATGGCGCTCTACTACATCAACCCGACCTACATGTCGCTGCTGTTCACCGATCCGGCAGGGAAGGCGATGCTTACCGGCGGCTTCCTCATGATGATGTTCGGCATGTTCGTCACGCGCCGCATGGTTCAGATCAAGGTCTGAAGGAGACTCGTCATGAACATGCCGTTGATGACCATCGCCCTCATGAGCTTCCTTGCCGCCTTTCTGGCGGTCATGGGTTTCGTGCTGCTGTACGAGAGCCGCCGCGACGGCAAGGGCTGGCAGCAGCGCGTCCGCGGCCATTCCCGCGACGCGCGGCCCGAGACCGGTGCGGCCACCAGCGGCTTCGGCTACTTCCGCGACCGCATGATGGGGTTGCTCGAGAGAGTCGGCCAGGCCAACCAGAACCAGCGCAAGGAAGCCGAGGTTTCGGCGCTGCGCCGCTCGCTGACCAGCGCGGGCTACCGCAAGGAAAGCGCGCCGGCCATCTTCACGGGGTTCAAGCTGCTGCTGGCGGTGGTGGTGCCCGGATGCCTCGTGCTGATGCCCATCCCCGCGCTCGATCATGCGCCGACCTTCCAGCGCATGTTCGCGTACGTGCTCGCAGCCGCCGTCGGTCTTTACGGGCCCGAGCTGTGGCTCACGCAGATGGTCAAGAAGCGCAAGCAGAAGATCGTCAACGCGTTTCCGGACGCGCTCGATCTGCTCGTCGTGTGCGTGGAAGCCGGACTCGGTCTGGACGCCGCGGTCGGCCGCGTCGGCAAGGAGCTGATGCTGGCGCATCCCGAACTGTCCGACGAGTTCTCGCTGCTCGCGCTCGAGCTGCGTGCTGGCCTGCCGCGTGCGCAGGCCCTGCACAACCTCGGCCGTCGCGTCGACATCGACGAGGTCAAGAACCTCGTTGCTCTGCTGATCCAGACCGATCGTTTCGGCACCAGCATCGGGCAGGCGCTGCGGGTACACTCGGACGCCATGCGCACCGATCGCGCGTTGCGAGCCGAGGAAATGGCGGCCAAGCTGCCGGTGAAGATGCTCTTCCCGCTCATGTTCTTCATCTTCCCGGTCCTGTTCATCGTGATTCTCGGTCCGGCAATCATTCAGGGCATGCGCATCCTGCTGCCGGCCCTGCAGACCTGACGCGGACGACGAGACGGCATAGCGAGAGGTGGCGATATGAAGGTCTCGATTTCATGCGGGCGCGCAGGCGCTCTGGCGGTGGCCTGCCTGGCCCTCGGCGTCAGTGCATGTGCGGTCCCCAAGGCGCTCCAGACTCCCATCGAGCGCAGTACCTACCGCGACATCCTGGAGCGGCAGGCCGAGGGGGTGGCCGTCGAAGAGGAGACGCTCAAGAAGCTGCCGCCGATGACGGCAGCCGACTATGAACGGCTCGGGGACACCTACCTCATGCAGAACAAGCTCGGGCTGGCCAACGTCAAGTACGTCAAGGCGCTCGAGCTCGATCCGACGGCATGGAAGGTCCGGTACAAGCTGGGTGTCCTCCTGCTCAAGCAGAACGTTCCGCAGCAGGCGCTGCTGTACTTCAACGAGATCGTCACCATGGACTCGATGAACGCGCGCGGCCACGAAGGCCGCGGGCGAGCCCTGCTGGCGATGGGGCAGCACGAGGAGGCGGAGAAGGCGTTGCGAACGGCGCTCGACCTGGACTCGGGCCTCTGGAAGGCGCACGAGACCCTCGGAGTTCTGTGCGATGCGCTGGGGCGATTCCCCGAAGCCATCGAGGCGTACCAGACCGCGCTGAAGATCCAGCCGAACGAGCCTTCCGTCCTCAACAACCTCGGCGTCGCCTACTATCTCAGCAAGGACTACGGACGCGCGATCTCGACTTTCGAGCGTGCGCTGACGGTGACGCCGGCCGGTGAGCGCGCGCGCGTCTACAACAACCTCGGCCGAGCCTACGCCAAGACCGGAAGCTACCCGCGCGCGTACGAGGCATTCCGCAAGGGCGCCGATCCGGCCAAAGCGTACAACAATCTCGGGCTCATCTATCTGGAGGATGGCCGCACCAAGCAGGCCGCGTCGTGTTTCCAGAAGGCAATTCACGCAAGCCCGACCTACTACGCCGAAGCGACGGAGAATCTTCGCGCCGTGCAGGCGGGCCTCTCGAGCCCCGAGGACGGACCGCTGCGCGTGGCCGCGGCGTGCCCATAGGCGCGCGCACGACTTCGCAACACGTCGCGCTTGTGCTAGCTGCGCGACATGCGAGCCGTCGTCTGTAAGGAGTTCGGTCCGCCCGAATCTCTCGTCATCGAAGAGCTGCCGTCGCCGCCGCTCGCCGCGGGGCAGGTGCGCCTGGACGTGCACGCGTGCGGCGTCAACTTCCCCGACACGCTGATCATCGACAACAAGTATCAGTTCAAGCCCCCGCTGCCGTTCTCGCCCGGAGGTGAGGTCGCCGGCGTGATCAGCGAGGTCGGCCGTGATGTCGAGGGCTGGGCCGTCGGCGATCGCGTGGTCGCGATGTCGGGCTGGGGCGGCTTCGTCGAAGAGATGGTCATCGACCCCAGCCGCCTGATGCGAGTGCCTGACGGCATGGACATGGCCACTGCGGCAGGGTTCACGATGACGTACGGCACGTCCCACTATGCGCTCAAAGATCGCGCGGCCATACGGCCGGGCGAGACGCTGCTCGTGCTCGGCGCCGCCGGTGGCGTCGGCCTGGCAGCCGTCGAGCTCGGAAAGGTGATGGGTGCGCGTGTGATCGCGGCAGCCGGCAGCGACGAGAAGCTCGAAGTGTGTCGCAGCTACGGTGCGGACGAGGTGATCCACTACGGCCGCGAGAACCTCAAGGAGCGCGCCAAGGAACTGACGGGCGGCGCGGGTGCCGACGTGATCTACGATCCGGTCGGAGGCGATGCGTTCGACGAGGCCATCCGCTGCATCGGCTGGGAAGGCCGCTACCTGGTGATCGGCTTCGCCAGCGGACGCATCCCGCAGCTCCCCGTCAATCTGGTGCTCCTCAAGAGCTGTCAGGTCGTGGGCGTATTCTGGGGAGCGTTCACAGCGCGCGATCCGGAGCGAAACAGTGCTCACCTTGCCGAGCTCGCCAGCTGGTTCGCGCAAGGGCGGCTGCGTCCGCTCGTCAGCAGCAAGTATCCGCTGGAGCAGGCCAGCGTCGCATTGCGGGCAATGCTCGATCGCAAGGTTACGGGCAAGGTCGTGCTGACGACGGAGCGGGCCGGAGCGTGACCATCTTCGTCGCGCACGGCCCGGCGGCCGCGCGCCGCCGAATCGTGCAGACCATCGTAACTGCCGCTGTGGCCGTCCTCGCCACCGCCGCACCCGTGCGCGGCCAAGAGCGAATCGATCTGGTCTGGCACGCAGAGACTCTTTCGGGCAAGGCCGTGATGTCCAAGGCGCCCGACCGGCTGGTCAACCCCGCTTCGGTCGTCAAGGTCGCCTCGACGTTTCGCGCGCTGCAGCTGCTCGGACCGTCTCATCGCTTCGACACCACGTTTGCGGCCACCGGCGGCGGCGCGCGCCGCGATGGCGTGCTGGCTGGCGACCTCGTCGTCGTGGGCGGCAAGGACCCCGACTTCCATTTCGAGAATGCGCTGCTGGTGGCGCGCGAGCTCAACCGTCTCGGCATCCGCGAAGTGGCGGGCGATCTTGTCGTGGACCGCAATTTCTGGATCGGCTGGGAGCGCGGCGCCGCCGGCCGCGAGGCGGAGCCGGACAGGCGGGCCCACGCGATGGCGCAGCGGCTCCTCGATGCGCTGAATCCGGAAAAGTGGAGCGAGGAGAACAAGCAGGCGTGGGCGGACGCCGCGCAACGCCGCAGCTGGCCGCCGGCATCGCCGCCGTCGATCGTTTTCCGCGGTGGCATTCGACTTCAGGCGGCGCCGGAGCGGACGCCTCTGCTGACCCACCGGTCGGAGCCGCTGTCGACCGCGCTGCACCGTTTCAACGTCTTCTCCAACAACGACATCGAGCGCCTCGATGCCACGGTCGGCGGCCCTGGCGATCTGGCCGCGTTCCTGACGAAGCGCTGGGGGCAGGCAGCCGCCGGGATCCGTTTCGAGACGACGTCGGGGCTGAACAGCAATCGCATGAGCGGCCGCCAGATCGTGCGCCTAGTGCGCGAGCTGCACCAGCTGCTGCAGCAGCACGGGCTCCAGCTCGGAGACGTTCTGCCGGTCATGGGCTGCGGCGACAGCACGCTGCGCCATCTGTTTCCTCGCCTGCGCGAGGATGGCAGCGCCGACGGCATGGTGGGCAAGACCGGCACGCTGAACACGACAGACGGAGGCGTCTCCGCGCTCGCGGGGATGCTGCCGGCCAGCGAGCCGGTCCTCTTTTTCGTGGCGGCTCCTGGGGCCGGCCACGCACTGGCGCGCGCGCGCGCTGCCGAGGAGGATTGGGTGGGCCGCCTGATCAAGCAGCGCGGACCGCTCCAGCCGGCGCGCTGCCCGGCCGAGGTCAAGACCTCCGATCTGCATGCGCAGGTCGTGCCTGCGGCGCCCGCGCAGCCTGCCTCGGCGCCCTGACGCGCCGGGTTGTCTTCCGCCCCCTTTGCTGGCAAGGAACGTCGGTTCATCCGCGTACTTGCGGCGCGTTTCCGCGCCTCCCGCGCGTGTTACTGCAAGCGAACCGAAGAGGAGTTCCATCGATGCCCGATCTCGTTCCCGCCCATGGCGGGTTTGCCGAACCGTTGTCCTGTGATGTTCCCGAGGCGCAGCGCGCCGCCGTTCTCGCCGAGGCGCAGAGCCTGGTTCGGGTGCCCGTATCGGATGCCGATCTCTCCACCGTCTATCGTTTCGGGGATGGGGCCCTGACGCCGCTGCGCGGGCCGATGTGCTCGAGCGTCTACAACCGCGTGCTCGACGAGATGGTCATCGAGCACGACGGCAAGCTGTATGCGTGGACGATCCCCCTCTCGCTGCCCGTGACCTCCGAGATGGCGCGCCGGCTGTCGGTGGGGCAGAAGGTCGCTCTGACGAATGGCTCGGGCGCCATCGTGGCCACGCTCGAGGTCGAGGACATCTTCGAGTGGGACAAAATGCGCTACATCGCCAAGGTGTACGGCACCGAGCGCACCGACCATCCTGGCGCCGACATGGTGCTCAAGGGCGACGCGGACAAGACGCACCTGATCGGCGGCACCATCGCCGTGCTGCCGCAGCCGAAGCACCCGGTGCTCGGACGCCACATCCTGTCGCCGCTGGAGACGCGGGCACTGCTGCGCGCACACGGATGGGATCGCGTGGTTGCGTTCCAGACGCGCAATCCGCTGCACCGCGCGCACGAGTACGCGCTCGTCTACGGCCTCGAGCAGCTCATCCGCCAGGGCCACAATGCCGGCGCCTGCCTCAATCCGCTCATCGGCGAGACCAAGGGCGACGACGTCAATGCGGTCGTTCGCATGCATACCTATGAAGCGCTCATCGAGTCCCGAGGCATCGGCGAGGGCGACAGCGATCCGAAGCTCTGGGGCCCGCGCGGCGAGCAGGTGCCGGACCGTGTGATCCTTCTCGGTCTGGACATCAAGATGTTCTACGCAGGCCCGCGAGAGGCGATCATGCACGCCATCTATCGCCAGAACTACGGCTTCAGCGACATCATCATCGGCCGCAAGCATGCCGACGCGCCCTTCCACGACGGCACGCCGATCTGGGGTGACTTCGACGCGCAGGAAATTTTCGACAACCTCAAGGGCGACCTGCAGATCAAGCCGCTCAAGGTCGGATTCGCGGCCTACTACGAATCGGTCGGCCGCGTCGACCTCATGGACGAGCACAAGGGCGAGCAGCCGGTGTTCATCTCGGGCAAGCAGGTGCGTCAGACGCTGATGGAAGGAAAGCCGGTCGATCCGCGCATCATGCGCGAGAGCACCTCACGGATCCTGGCGCAGGCGATGTCGTCGCAAAGCTCCTGATGTCCGGTCGACGGGGCCCGCGGCACGGCGCCGCGGGCCCGTCGAGCGCGAACGTTCAATCGCAGGAAGGATCGGAACCGTAGATCCAGTTCGCGACCGTCGAGACGGTGGTCTCGTCGAGCATCGGGTGGAACTGGGTCAGGTCGTCGAGCTGCAAATCCGCCCGCGGGACGCCGAGCGCGCGCACGATGGACAGCGCGAACAGCACTTCGCCGAGAGCCTGCGGGTGCACGCCGTCCTTCGTCCACTCTGCATCCGGCGCCTGCGAGTAGGCTCGGCACGCGTCGCCAGCCCAATCCACGATCGTATGACCGCCGGTGGCGGCGATGTCTTCGAGGACCATGTTGTGGTCGACGAAGTCGTTGACCCGCTCGTAGCGCACTTCCCAGCTGGCGGTAGCGTGCGCGTGGTCGAGCGGCGGCGTCGAGGCCAGCATTATGCTCAGCGAGGGTGCGGCGAGCCGGGCTTGGTCGATGGTGGCCTGGACGGCGACGGGGAAGCTGCGCGGAGAGTCGGGGTCGTTCTCGAATGCCAGCCTCAGCGCACGCCCGGAGTCCTGGAACATGACCCAGTCGTAGGGAATCTCGGAGCTGAGAAGGTCGCGGCCGATGCGGCGCGCGTAGCGGATGTAGTGCGAGCCGCGCTGGCCGATGGCTTCGATTTCGAGCAGCTCGAAGTCGCAGTAGGCGGCGGCCAGAAGATGGCGCACGAGCGCGGCGTAATGATACGGCGTTCCCAGGATGCCGACCGTGATGCTGTCGCCGTAGAACAGCACGCGACTGCCGGGATCCATCTGCACGCTGGCCGGGATGATCGCGCTGCACTCCGCGTTCGCGCTCCCCGTCGCACCGAGCGCGGTGGCTACCGCCAGCACGGTTGCGCGCAGACGGGTATGCAGCCGTCGGTCGGCTCTCATCCTGTGTCGCATAATGGATTCTTCGCCCCCAGCCCACCGGCCAGGAAGCCGGTCCACAAGTAGGCAACGAAAGACGGGTACAGTCAACGAATTGTTGTTGCGGCGGCACGCGCCGTCGCCGCGTGGCGCGCGGACTGGCCGCCGATCATGCGCCGACGCGCCGAAGGTCGGATCGAAGGCGCGCGAGCTGCTCCGGATCGTCGCTGGCATAGACGCCGCGGATGTCGCCGCGCCCGTCGACGAGGATCAGACGGATGCTGTGCACGACCGCGCCTTCGCGCTCCAGGACCGCCTCCAGCTCGTCCTTGCCGGCATCGGGGCCGAGCAGTTCGCTGGCGGTGCCGACGCTCGAAAGGAAGCCTTTTCGGATCAGCCCCAGGACCTCGTCCGTCGGACCCGTGACAAGGTGCCAGCCCTCCGAGCGGTCGATTCCGTGGCGCGCCGCATAGGCGGCCAGCGCTTCTGGGGTGTCATTCTGCGGATCGACACTGAACGAAACGAGGGCCAGCTCCTGCGGCGGCACGTCACGCCGAATCGCCTTGAGCTTCTCGACCACCACCGGGCATGGACCGGGGCAGGTCGTGTAGACGAAGCTGGCGACCCACGGCCGCCCGACAAGGTCCGATCGCGATATCGGGCCGCCGCTCTGATCGACGAGGCGAAAATCAGGAACGTGCGCGATGATGGGCAGCGAAGGCGCCGGCCGCACCAGAACGAACAGGCCAAGGGCCGCCAGCGCAGCGCCGGCGCCAATCATCGCGCCGCGCGTGATGCGCGCGATGTGCAGCGACGAGGGTCGGGCCGGCGTGGTCACGGGACGCTGGTGCCGGTGCGGTCGGATGCCACGCGCACCGATGCCAGGACGCTAGCGCCGGCGAAGAGCAGCGTGGCGATCCAGCATGTGGCGATCGACGGCAGCGCTGCCGTTGCCGGCGTCTGTCCGAGATACAGCGCATGACGAAGCGCGGCCACCCCGTAGGTCAGCGGGTTGATCGCGATGATCCAGGCCAGCCACCAGGGCGTACCCTCCGCTGGAAAGAATGCCCCCGAGAGCAGCCACATCGGCATGAGCACCGACGTCATGATGGCGTGAAAGCCTTGCGTGGAATCCATGCGCCACGCGATCAGCATTCCCAGGCCCGCCAGCGCAACCGACAGCACCACCATAACCGGGATTGCTGCGATGATCCCGGAAACTTCCACCGACATCCCTGCCAGCGGCGCAAGGATGCAGACCACGAGCGCCTGCCCGACGGCGAGCGTTGCCGTGCCGGCGATCTTGCCGAGGACGATGGCGGAGGTCGGCACCGGCGCCACCAGCACGCCCTGCAGGAACCCGCTGTTGCGGTCGTCTATGATCGAGATGGTCGCGAAGATGGCGGTGAACAGCAGGATCATCGCCACGACGCCGGGAAAGAAGTACTCGCTGTAGCCTACCTGGGCCTGGCTGCCGGCGCGGAAGGACGCGCTCAGGCCGGCACCGAAGATGAGCCAGAAGAGCACCGGCTGCGCGAGCGCGCCAAAGACGCGGTTGCGCTGGCGCAGGAAGCGCACGACCTCGCGCTGGGCGAGCGTGTAGACGGCTGTGGAGAAGCTGGTGGTCACGACGTCATTCGCTCCAGAAGCGGTGGCCGGTCTCGTGAATGAAAACGTCCTCGAGCGTGGGATGGCCGAGGCTGATGGACTCGATGCGGTCAGGGATCGCCTCGTAGATCTGACGGATCAGCAGATGAGCGTCCGGCCGCTCCAGGCGCACCGTTCCATCAACGGTGATCGAGTCATGACCGAAACGCTCGAGCAGCTCCGCGCGAAGCCCGGCCGGATCGGGCGTCTTGATCGTCAGCACGTCGCCGCCGATCTTGCGGCGTAGCGCATCGGGCGTGCCCGACGACACCAGTCTGCCGTGGTCGAGAATTCCGAGGCGATCGCATCGTTCGGCCTCTTCCATCAGATGCGTCGTCACCAGCACTGTGGTGCCGCTGCGGGCGCGCAGGTCGGCGAGGTACGACCACAGATCGCGCCGCGCGCCGGGGTCGAGACCCGTCGATGGCTCGTCCAGGATGAGGATCGATGGGGCCGAGAGCAGGCCCTTGGCGAGCTCGACGCGGCGCTTGAGTCCGCCCGACAAGGTCTCGACGATCGCAGCCGTGCGGTCGGAGAGGCCGAGGCGCGCCAGTGCGGCATCAATGGCTGCCTGCAGCTGGCTTCCTCGCAGACCGTAGAGACGCCCGTGGTGTGTCAGGTTCTCGCGCACGGTCAGCTTGACGTCCAGGCTCGGCGACTGGAACACCACTCCGATGGCGCGGCGCACGGCCGTGATGTCGCGGGCCAGATCGATGCCGGCCACCGAGACTCGGCCCTCGCTGACGGGCAGAAGCGTGGCCAGGATGCGAAACAGCGTCGTCTTGCCCCCGCCGTTGGGCCCGAGCAGCCCGAAGATCTCTCCGGGTGCGACCTCGAAGCTGACGTCGGTGAGTGCCCGATGTGCGCCGTAGCTGTGACCGAGACCCGCAACGGTGACGGCAGCGGTCATCGGGCAACGCTCCACCATGCGCGCTCCACGAATAACGCGGCAAACAACGCCGGCTGGTAGATCACCGAGCACAGCAGCAGGCGCCGCGCCGCTGTCGCCGTGCGCTCGCGCGCAGCCACCAGGCTGGCGCGAAAATAGAAGAGGCCTGCCGCCAGCGCGCACCAGAAGTAGAAGCTGCCTGCAGCGCCGGCGGCCGTCAGCAGCAGCGAGACCGGAATCAGCGCCAGCGAATACACGACCATCTGGCGCGCCGTTGCATCGCCGCTCCCGTCGACCACGACCAGCATCGGAAAGCCGCCGCGTGCGTAGTCATCGCGATACATCCAGCCGATGGCCAGGAAGTGAGGGATCTGCCACAGGAACAGGATCGCGAACAGGACCGCCGCGCCGGCGCCGATCTCGCCGGTGGCCGCGGTCCAGCCGATCACCGGCGGCAGCGCCCCCGGGACCGCGCCGGCCAGCGTCGACAGGGGCGTGAGCCGCTTCATCGGCGTGTAGACGAACAGGTACGTCGCCACCGTGACGGCATTGAGAACGGCCGACAGCAGATTGACCGTCACGGCAAGATAGACGACGCCGCCGATGGAGAGCGCCGCGCCGAGTGCCATGGCTGCCGTTGCCGACACGCGCCGCGCCGGCAGCGGACGGAAGCGCGTGCGGTCCATGGACTCGTCCGTCTCGCGCTCCAGATATTGATTGAGAGCACCCGATCCCGAGCACGAAAGAGCGGTTCCGATGAGGACGTGCACGAGCATGAGCGGTGCGTTGGCCGCGTGCGCGGCGAAGAACCCGACGGCGACCGTCAGCAGCACCATCAGCGTGATGCGCGGCTTGGTCAGCTCGAGATAGACCTGCGATCGATCGACCGCCGCCGAACGGCTCGCGCGCAGCGGCGTAGAGGCGCTTCTCATGCCGCCAGCCCTCGCTCGGGAGCGGTGGCGGGAAGCGGCCGCACGCCGAGCGCGCTGCGCGCGGCGTGAAGGTTGAGGACGACGGTCGCACCCAGAATGGCCGCGCCGCACGCCACGTGCAGGGTCGGCAGCCAGGCCTCGAGCACGGTCGCCTGACGGTCGTACTCCATGGACTCCGTGACGATGAAGGAGCCGATCCCGAGCACGATCTGCACGGCCATCAGCGACACCAGCAGCCGCGTGCACGGCAGCTCCACCTCCTCGCTCAGCGCCTGCGCGCGCCGCCGCAGCTCCAGCACCAGACACAGGACGAGGCCGGCCAGAACGACGTGCGAGTAGTAGAGGGCGCTGCCGGCGAGCGGACGCACCGACACGCCCAGGTGCCGGATGAAGATGCCGAGGCCGAGTTGCGCCACGACGGCTGCCAGCAGCATTGCCGCCAGCGTCCGGTCCGTTGCGGCCACGGGCTCGCGGGCATCAGACCAGCCGGGCGCCGTCACCGTGGCCACGGCGATCATCGAAGCGAAATACATCTGTCCGACCAGGCCATGCACCATGGCAAGGTCCAGGGACAGATGCAGGACCCGCAGTCCGCCGAGCAATGCCTGCACCAGAACCAGCGCCGCCGCAGCGAAGCCCAGGCGCCGGGTCAGCGTGTCGGGATGGCGCCAGACCTGCCAGAGCAGAAAGGCGGTCCAGGACGCGACCAGAAACGCGATGATGCGATGCAGGTGCTCCGTACGCACGTTTTCGATGCGCCACCAGCCAGGGGGGTTGAGTTCGCCGTAGGCGAGCGGCCAGTCCGGGACCGCCAGCCCTGCGTCCCGGCTGGTCACGAGGCCGCCGGCCACGATCAGCACGAAAGCCGCGGCAACGCCTATCCGTGCGGTTCGATGGACGCTCGGGCGGACATCTTCACGGGACATGGATGCTACCGATGAGCACGGCGACGCTGACGGCGGCCAGCAGCGCGGCTGCCAGCACTGGCCACAGGCGTTCGGTCGGCGCCGCAACCGGCGCGTCCGCCGATGGCACGCCGGGCAGGGAGCCGGGAGAGGTCGCGCTCCAGACGGCGATGGCGAGCGCAACGGCTGCGGTGCTCGCCCAGATCGCGGTTTCTAGGAGGGAAAGTCGTCCCAAAGGAAGGGAGCTCCAAAACGAAAAAGCCCGCCCTCCATGGCTGGAGGGCGGGCTCGGACCTTAGCGCGAGGGTAGGTTACTTGCCAGCGAACGAGAAGTCGGCTGTGGCGGCGCCGTCGGCCACGGTGACGCTGGCGGTCTTGGTGCCGAGGTTCTCATGCCAGGCCTCCACCGTGTAGTTGCCCGCCGGAACGTTGTCGATCGTGAAGGAGCCGTCGGCTGCCGTCACCGCATGGAACGGGTGCGTGAAGACGCCGATGTAGGCGGACATCCACGGGTGAACGTCGCACTTGACGTGCACCGGCATCTCCGGGGTCGAGAACTTCTTCTTGATGACCTGGTTCTGGATGGGCATGGCGTTGTTGAATTGCGGGCTTTTGGTGGGCAGCGCGTGCACGTTGTGCAGCGTGGCGTCGCTGTTCTTGATCTCGACGACCTGGTCGACCTGCGCCGTCAGCACGTGCGGCGTGTACATGCAGCCCTTCTGATCCAGCACGACGGACGTCGTTGGCGTATCGAACTTCTTGTCTGCCGGCAGGCCCTCTTTGACGTGGACGATGACATTCTGAATGCCGCCGTCCGCGCCGATGACCATCACCTCGCCCTGCCGTCCTTCGGGATTGAGCTTGTCGCAGACGGGGTCGGCGGTCATCTGGATCTTGCGACGCTCCGGAGGTGTGCCCTCGAACTTGACCTTGCCGGTGATGGAGCCGGCGAGGGCGGGGGCTGCGCCGAGGCTGCAGGAAAGGAGCAGCGCCGCGGTCGTGGTCAGAGCGATCGACTTCTTCATAAAGGTCCTCCAGTCGCGATCCGATGCGTTGGGGTTTGGGTTGATCGAAGGGTCCACCACAGGCCGTCCGTTGAGGCCTCGTGCTCATTTGATACCCACCGGCACGCCGTTATTCAACCGGGCGGGCAGCGGCGGCTGCTCATTGCCCATGGGAAAATCTGCGCGCCGCCGTCCTTGCCGCTACACTAGCGGCCTGGCGCCGGCGGGAGCCGCGGCCGACAGGCAGGGATCCAAGGGAGACGATCATGACCGATGCAGCTTCAGGAAGGCTTTCCCTGTCCGAACTCGAGCGGCTGATCCGGTCCGGTGAGATCGACACCGTCATGACCGTCTTCCCGGACCTATACGGACGCCTGGTGGGCAAGCGCATCACCGGCCATTTCTTCCTGGAGGAGACGGCCGCCGACGGCATGCACTGCTGCGACTACCTGCTGGCATGCGACATGGAGATGGACCCGGTGGCAGGCTACGAGTTCGCGTCCTGGCAACGCGGCTACGGCGACATCCTCGCGCGGCCGGATCTCGCGACGCTCCGTCGTGCCGGCTGGCTCGAGCGCACCGCCGTCGTCTTCTGCGACTTGTTCGACGAGCACGATCATCAGCCGGTGGCGGTTGCGCCGCGAACCATCCTGCAGCGCCAGCGCGAGCGCGCGGCCGCGATGGGCTTCGTGGCCAAGGCAGGGTCGGAACTGGAGTTCTTCCTGTTGCGCGAGAGCTACGAGGAAGCCGATGGAAAATATTTCGCGGGCCTGACGCCGTTCGGGCGCTACGTCGAGGACTACCACATCCTGCAGGGCGCGCGTGAAGAGCCGATCGTCGGCGCGATTCGCCGAGCCATGGACGCGTCGGCGGTTCCTGTCGAGTTCAGCAAGGGCGAGTGGGGCCCGGGCCAGCACGAGATCAACCTTCGATACGGCGAGGTGCTCGAGATGGCCGACCGGCATGCGCTCTACAAGGAAGCGGCCAAACAGATCGCGGCCGCCCACGGGCATGCGCTGACTTTCATGGCCAAGTTCGACGAGGCACTGGCCGGCAACAGCTTCCACCTGCACATGAGCCTGTGGAGCAAGGACGACGATAGACCCGTTTTCGCCGGCGACAGCCCGCTTCCGGGTTCCGACGTCGCCGCCTCGGATGCCTTCCGCTGGTATCTGGGCGGGCTGCTGACGCACGCCCGCGAGTGCATGTTGCTGTTCGCGCCCAACGTGAACTCGTACAAGCGTTACGTAGCCGGCAGCTTCGCGCCCACACGCATCGCCTGGTCCTATGACAACCGCACCGTGGGCTTCCGCCTGGTCGGCAGCGGCAGCTCGCTGCGAGCGGAGTGTCGAGTCCCAGGCGGCGACGCCAACCCCTATCTCGTCATGGCCATCGCGCTGGCGGCAGGCCTCGACGGCATCGAGCGGCGCGTCGAGCCGCCCGCGCAATTCCGCGGCGACGCGTACCAGGCAGGCGAGCTCCCCTGCGTGCCTCTGAGCCTCGAAGAAGCGCTGCGCGAGTTCCGATCCAGCGCCTGGGTACGCAGCGTCCTCGGGGACGCTGTCGTCGACCACTATGCACACTTCGCCGAGATCGAGCTGCAGAAGTTCGCGCGTGTCGTGACGACATGGGAGCGGCGGCGTTTTCTGGAGAGGGGATGAGGATGAGGATGGGAAGACCGGCCGTCGGAATCACAACGTACACGCCCGCTGGCAGCGATACCGCGTTGTACTCGCTTCCGCGCGACTACATCGATGCGCTCGCTCGCGCAGACGCCTCGCCGGTGTTGATGGTGCCGCACGGAGCCGACGCGCTGGATCGGCTCGACGGTCTGGTGCTGACGGGCGGTGGCGACATCGATCCGTCCATCTACGGTGCCGATTGGCACGAGACCAATTACTTCGTCGATCCGGTGCGCGATCGGTTCGAGCTCGACCTGGCGCGCGAGGCCATGGAAAGCGGCCTTCCGCTGCTGGCCATCTGCCGCGGCCTGCAGATCGTCAATGTCGCGCTTGGCGGGACGCTGGTCGCGCATCTGCCCGAAAGGTACGGCGAGGCCGTGGCGCACCGCGCTGTTCCGCGCAGCCCGGTCGGACACTGCGCGATCATCGCCGAGCGTTCGTTGCTGGCCGAGGTCGTCGGGGCCGAGGTGCTGGAGGTGCACTCGTGGCATCACCAGTGCGTGGACCGGCTGGGGCGGGGCCTGACGGCGACGGCGCACGCGGAAGACGGCGTCGTCGAAGCGCTGGAGCTGGAGAACGCACGCGGCTGGATGCTGGCCGTGCAGTGGCATCCGGAGCTCGGCGCGGCTTCGAGTCTGCGTCAGCAGGCGATTTTCGACGCATTCGCGCGCGCGGCGGCGCTGCGGCGCGAGCAGCGATCGGTTGCAGGAGGTGCATGATGGATCGGCTGGCCGGCAAAGTGGCGATCGTGACCGGGGGCGGCGGCGGCATCGGCAAGGCCACCGCCATGGCGATGGCGCGCGAAGGCGCCAAGGTGGTCGTGGCCGACAACCGCATGGAGCCGGCCAGCGCCGCGGCGCAGGAGATCGTCGCGCGCGGCGGCAAGGCGCAGGCTTTCGAGGTGGACGTGCGCGTGAGCGAGCAGGTGGCGGCGCTCGTGGCGTTCGCGGAGCAGGCTTACGGCGCGCTTCACGTGATGTTCAACAACGCCGGCGTCTTCCATGACGACGATGGCTCGGTTCTCGATACCGAGGAGGCGATCTGGAACCTCGTCATCGATGTCAACCTCAAGGGCGTCTTCCTGGGCTGCAAGCATGCCGTTCCGGCGCTGCTGCGAAGCGGCGGTGGCTCGATCATCAACACGGCATCGTTCGTCGCGGTGCTGGGAGCAGCGGTTTCGCAGAGCGCGTATACGGCCAGCAAGGGCGGCGTGCTGGCGTTGACGCGCGAGCTGGCGGTGGAATGGGCGCGCAAGGGCATCCGCGCCAATGCCCTGTGTCCGGGGCCGATCGACACGCCGTTGCTGGCCGAGCTGCTCAAGGACCCGGCGGCGCGCCAGAGAAGGATGGTGCACATCCCGATGGGCCGCCTGGGAAAGGCCGAGGAGATCGCCGAAGCAGTGGTGTTCCTGGCCTCCGACGAATCATCCTATGTGACCGGCACGACGTTCCTCGTCGATGGCGGCATCGCCGCCGCCTACGTCACGCCGGAATGAGGGATCGGGCACCGCTGGCAGCCGCGCCGGAACGGTGCCCGACCTTCCTGCTACGCGCGCGGAATGAAGCCGCTGCTCTCGAGGTACGCGACGATCTCGCGCAGGTTCTCCTCGGGCGTCTTGCCGGCAGTGTTGATGATCAGCTCGGCTGCCTCGGGCGCTTCATACGGCGCGGAGATTCCCGTGAACTCCGGAATCTCCCCGGCCCGGGCCTTCTTGTAGAGGTTCTTCGGATCGCGCCGCTCGCACTCGTCCAGGTCGCATTGCACGTAGACCTCGATGAATCGGCCTTCGGGTGCGGCCTTGCGGGCGATCTCCCGGTCGGCGCGGTACGGCGAGATGAAGGCCGTGATGTTGACGACCCCGGCGTCGGTGAACAGCGCGGCCACCTCGCCGATGCGGCGGATGTTTTCGGTGCGATCCTTGGGCGAGAACCCGAGGTCCTTGTTCAGACCGTGCCGAACGTTGTCGCCATCGAGGACGAAGGAGCGCACGCCGCGCTCCCACAGCGCCTTCTCGAGGAGGTTGGCCAGGGTCGATTTGCCCGAGCCGGAAAGGCCGGTCAGCCATACCGTGCATCCACGGTGGCCATTGATCTGCTCGCGCTCGTCGCGCGTTACGGTGGTCTGGTGCCAAACGATATTCTTCGACTTCGGTTCCGACATCTTCCTGCTCGTGCTGCTCTCGGGAAATGTTCGAGCGCCGCCGCGACGAGCGCAGCGGCAGACTAGCGGGCGGCCGAGATTCCGTCGCTAGCGGCGAAGACGGTCAGCCTCAGCGAGGCTGCTCGAGCTTCTTTCCGTACGTGACCTGACCTTTGTCGATGCGAAGGGAGAAACCGCAGTCGGGATTGATGCAGACCCAGGCCTTGTAGAGAACGGAGGCGCCGTCGGTCCCATAGTCGGAAAGCGGCACCAGGTGACCGTCTCCGCACTTCATGCACTTGGGGAACTCCATCTCCACAGCGTCCTTCACAACCCAAGTCGAGTCGGGGAGATGTTGCCACGCGCGCGGGCTGCGACGCGTAGACAACTCGGCTGGACCCCGCTGAGCGGGAAGCTACCGCACGACCCCCAGTCGGTCAAGGAAACCGCCGGTCCCTTTCCGGCTCCGGAGGCGCCGGACGTAGCAGGACCCGCGGCCCCCGGCGGTGCGGTCTCAGGCGTTCTGCCTCTGCGCGCGACGCAGCGCCTTGCGACGCTTGCGCTCGGCCTCCTGCCGCTTTCGCTTCCGACGAACGCTCGGCTTCTCGTAGAACGCGCGAACCTTCATCTCCTTGAAGACGCCCTCGGCAGCCAGCTTCTTCTTGAGAACACGCATTGCGCGCTCCAGCGAGCCCTCGACACGTACCTCCATTCGCAACTCCTCGACGACCGGCCGCAGAAATGAGATCGCGGCGCGGTGCGTAATCGACTGACCCTATCGAATGCGGGGCCCGCAAGTCAACCGACCCGACAGGGCAAATCGCATGAACGCAGCCCGGAGGGGCCGCGGATGTGGCAAAGAAGAAATGGTGCCCTCGACAGGACTCGAACCTGTGCACCCGGCTCCGGAGGCCGGTGCTCTATCCACCTGAGCTACGAGGGCCCGCGATGGCCGCATGGCTGCAGCCGACGCCGGTCTCCTTACCCGCCTCCCCATGCAACTGAAAGCCGGGCGCGTTGGCTATGGTGCGCTCAGAACCTGTGTCCGTGCCGACAACTCGCCAAGGACCGCCACGGCCTGGGAATGGATGTGGCCGTTGGTGGCCAGGATGCGCGGAAGCCAGGCATCGTACTGTCCGGCGTCAAAATCGCTGACCGATCCGCCCGCCTCCTCGACCACCAGCCATCCGGCCGCCGTGTCCCAGGGCTGCAGCTTCCACTCCCAGAAGCCATCGAATCGGCCGGCGGCAACGTAGCAGAGATCGAGGCTGGCCGAGCCGTAGCGGCGCACGTCCTGGGCGCGCAGGATGAAGAGGCGGAGGTAGTCGAGATAGGCATCGATGTGCTCGCGCCGGTCGTAGGGAAAGCCGGTGACGAGCAGTGATTGCGCCAGCGCCTGCGTCGCCGACACTTGGAGGGCCCTTCCGTTGCAGAACGCGCCGCCGCCGCGCTCGGCGGTGAACATCTCGTCCTTGCACGGGTCGTAGACCGCGGCGGCCTGCGGCCGGCCGTGCTCCAGATAGGCAACCGACACGGCGAAGTGGGGCAGCCGGTGCACGAAGTTGGTGGTGCCGTCGAGCGGATCCACGTACCAGCAGGGACCGTCGCTGGCACGCTGGCCGACGTCTTCCTCGGCCACGATGGCGTCGTCCGGAAACGATCGCGCGATGCCGTCGATGATGATGGACTGCGCGCCGCGATCGATCTCCGTGACCAGGTCCACCGCGGATTTGAATTCGACTGCGCGATGCCCGCCCATCGCAGCGGCGATGTAGGCGCCGGCGCGCCGCGTGAGCTCGATGGCAAGCGAGGTTCGAGCGAGCACGCATCCTGGTTGTCACGCGACCCTACGACCGTCAAACTGCCGCGGTGAGCATGCCAGCATCGTCAGGTGCAGCCTTCGTGCGTGCTCCGGCCAAGGTCAATCTCTACCTTCGCGTGCTCGGCAGGAGACCCGACGGCTATCACGAGCTGGACTCGCTGATGTTCGCCGTCTCGCTCTACGACGAGCTGACGATCCAGGTAAATCCTTCGCGGCGCCGCGCGATCTCGTGCCGCGTCTCCGGCGCCGAGCGCGTTGCGGGCGGCGCCTCCAACCTGGCGGCGCGCGCGGCCGCTGCGATGCTCGAGCATCTGGGCGTCCGCTGCCGCGTCGCGATCCGGCTTCGCAAGAACGTGCCGTTCGGTGCCGGCCTCGGCGGCGGGAGCAGCGATGCCGCGGCTGTCCTGCGTGTGCTGCCGCGCCTGCTGGGACGGCGGCTGCCGGCGGCAACGCTGCGCGCGATGGCACTGCGGCTGGGGGCCGATGTCCCCTTCTTCCTCACCTGCAGACCGGCGCGCGCCCGCGGCATCGGCGAGCGCTTGAGCCTCGTCGCCGGCGTGCCCGAGGGCGCGCTGGCGATCGTGGTCCCGCCCTCGCGCGTGGACACGGGATGGGCCTATCGAACGGCGCTTCCTGGTTTGACTTCGGGCAGGTCGGTCTCTAGGCTCCCGCCCTTGCCGCGCCGGCTCGACGCCGTCGACTCTTGGTTTTTCAACGACTTCGGTGTGGGCATCGAACGTGCCGTGCCGGAGGTTCGGGTCTGCCGCGAGCGGCTTGCCCGTCTCGGCGCACGAGCCACGGTGCTGTCGGGCAGCGGGTCGGCCGTGGTGGGCTGGTTCGACGACATGGCCGCAGCGAAAGCGGCCGCTTCGAGCTTCGCGCCGCCCGACAAGGCCTATGCCGCCAGGATCCTGCGCAGCGCTCCGCGCCCGCAGTCCGCACTCGCAGCCGCGCTCGAAAACCGTGGTCGAAACCGCGGTTGAACCGATTGATGGGCGGTCGCCAAGTGGTAAGGCACCGGTTTTTGGTACCGGCATCCGAAGGTTCGAATCCTTCCCGCCCAGCTCTCATCGAGAGGCAGCAGGAAGACTCGCCGGAAGTGCAGGGGGGCCGCGCGGACCAGACGGCCGCGCGCAGGGATGCAGGGAGCGCCGACGGCGCAATGATGTAGCTGAGATGAACTCGCTTCAGGTCTTTGCCGGCAACGCCAGTGTGGCGCTCGCCGATTCCATCTGCGCCAAGCTCGGCGCCAAGCGCGGGCGCGCAGAGATCAGGCGTTTCAGCGACGGCGAGATCTTCGTCGAGATCCACGACAACGTGCGCGGCGCCGACGTCTTCGTGGTTCAGTCCACGTCCATGCCGGGCAACGACCACATCATGGAGCTGCTGCTGATGCTGGACGCGCTCAAACGCGCGTCGGCGAAGCGCGTGACGGCAGTCGTGCCCTACTACGGCTACGCCCGCCAGGATCGCAAGGTCTCCCCGCGCGTGCCGATAAGCGCCAAGCTCGTGGCCGATCTGATCGTGACGGCCGGTGCCATGCGCGTGATGACGATGGAGCTGCACGCGGGGCAGATCCAGGGCTTCTTCAACGTTCCCGTCGACAACCTCTACTCCAATCCGGTGCTGCTGCCGCACATCTCGCGCGCCGTCGGAGACATGCCCATGGCCGTGGTTTCGCCGGATGCCGGCGGCGTCGAGCGCGCGCGAGCCTATGCCAAGCGGCTCGAGGCGACGCTGGCCATCATCGACAAGCGGCGCGTGCGAGCCAATGCGGTCGAGGAGATGCGCATCATCGGCGACGTCTCGGGCTGCGCCGCGGTGCTCATCGACGACATGATCGACACCGCCGGCACGATCTGCACCGCGGCCGCCGCCTGCATCGATGCCGGCGCAAAGAGGGTCATCGCCTGCACGACGCACGGCGTTCTGTCGGGCCCCGCGGTCCAGCGCATCAGCGACTCGCGGCTCGATACCGTCATCGTCACCGACACCATCGCGCCGCGCGAGGAAGTCGTCGGCAATCCCAAGATCCGGATCGTCTCGGTCGCCGACCTCATGGCCGAGGCCATCCTGCGCACGCATCAGGAAGAATCGATCAGCTCCCTGTTCCAGTAGGAGCAATGGTCCACCGAGGAAGGAATCATGCGAAGCATCGAGCTCAATGTCAGTCGTCGCGATAACGCCGAGAAGACCAAGACCCTTCGCCGTAGCGGCGCGCTGCCCGGCGTTTGCTACGGTGCCGGATCGGGAACCGTCAGCGTCAAGGTGGACGCGCACGAGTTCTCGCGCAGCGGGCTGAGCGGCCGCGGCGCGCACCTCATCCGCTTCCGCAGCAGCGAAGGGGCGCTCGATCAGCGCCTGGCGTTGATCCACGAGATCCAGACGCATCCGGTGACGGGCAAGCCGCTGCACGTGGACTTCCTGCGCATCGACGAGAACAAGCCGGTCACGACGCGCGTGGCCCTGGCTTTCGTCGGCAAGGCCAAGGGCATCATCGACGGCGGGATCCTGCAGCCGATCGTGCGCGAGATCGACGTTCGGGCGCTGCCGGCCAACCTTCCCGAGCAGGTCGACGTGGACGTGACGCCGCTCGGCGTCCACGACTCTCTGCACGTGGCGGACCTGGTGATGCCGGCCGGCGTGGAGGCGGTGTTCACCGAGAACTTCACGATCGTCACGGTTGCTGCGCCGACGGTGGAGGCTGCGCCGACGCCGGCGGAGGGCACCGAAGCTGCCGCGGCCCCGGCTGCGGAGGCTGCAGCCGCCGCGAGCTGAGGCGTGCCGGAAGCCGACCCGGCGAAGCTGTGCGTCGTTGGACTCGGCAATCCGGGAGAGGAATACGTCGGCACGCGGCACAACGTCGGCTTCGAAGTCGTCGACGTTCTGGCTGCCAGATTTGACACCCACATCCGGCGTCCCGAGTTCGGGGCGCTGACGGCAGTGCTGAGCATCTGCCGTTCCGAGGTGTTCGTGATGAAGCCCCAGACCTACATGAACCGGAGCGGCCGCAGTGCGGCCGAAGCGCTGCAGGCCCTCGCTCTGCGGCCGGACCGCCTTCTGGCCGTCTACGACGACCTGGACCTGCCGCTCGGCCGCCTGCGCATCCGCCAGGGCGGCAGCACGGGCGGACATCGGGGCGTGGCCTCGCTGGTGGCCGAGCTCGGCAGCGAGGACTTCGCGCGACTGCGGGTGGGCATCGGACGCCCGCCCGCCGGCGTCGCCACGATCGATCACGTCCTGTCGCGATTCACGGCAGCGGAGAGCGAGGCTGCCGCCAGGGCTGTGGCAATGGCCGCCGACGCCATCGAATCGATCGTGCGCACCGGAATTCGCGCAGCGATGGAGATCTTCAACCGCGCGCCCGTTCCGCCGCAGCTGGCCGCCTCCTGAGCGAGCGCATGCTGACTCTGCTCCTCTATCTGACGCCGCTGGCGGGCATCCTTGCGCTGTTCTGGAACGCGAGGGCGCTGTCGGTGCTGCGCGAGGAGCCGGCGGGCGATTCTTCATTGCAGACCGCGGCCGAGGCCCTCGCGGACGCCGACCGGTCGAACGTGGCGGCGTTGCGCGGTCGCGCCGCGATAAGCGCGGCCGCGTTCTTCGTGATCTGTCTTGTCTTCATCGGCCTCGACGATGCCTTTGCCTATGCGCTCGGCGCGCTGCTGACCGTCGTGGCCGGTGAGCGTGCCAGCACCGCCGCCCGATGTGGCGCGGCGCGAGCGGCCGAAGCGGCTCGCGGGGTCGGCAGCGACGCGGCCACGCGCATCGCAGCAGCAGCGGGCTCGGCGGCGGCCGTCTCGACGGTGGCGATCTCGCTCGTCGCCATCGCCGTGCTCCACTGGTTCTTCGGACATCCCTCGGATGTCGCGGTGCTCGCAGCCTTCGCCCTGGGGGCAGCGGTGATGGCGGCCTCCGCGATCGCGCCCGTCCGGGCGACGGGCGATGCGCCCGGCTCGATGATCGCGACGGGTCTTTCGGCAGCGCCGTCGGCCTGGAGCGCAGCGGCCGCCGGATTTGCCGGCTACTCGTCGGCGATCGTCATTGCCGTCGTGCTGGCGGCAACGAGCACGCCCAAAGAGCTTTACGGGCTCGCCAGCGGGCTTTCCGAGCCACTGGTGCTGCAGGCGCAGCTGATGAGCTATCCCGTCGTGCTGGCGATGCTGGGCCTGATGGTAGCGGTCGCTTGCAGGCCGTTGCTCGGCGCCGCGGCGTCGGGCTCGCGCAGAACCGGCGCATTGGCGGCATCGGTATTCGCGCTCGTCTCGCTGCTGCTGACGGCGGCCACCGACATCGCCTTTTCGGTGTGGTGTGCTCTCGTCGTGGGCATGGCCGGCGGCGTTGCCGTTGGCCAGGTTCGCGCTGCGACTTCGGATGCGGCGGTCGGCCGGGGCATGCCTGGGGGCTGGCTGTCGCTGCTGGCGTTGGCGGTTCTCGTGCTGGGCTGTCACGCGCTGGCCGGCGCCTACGGCATCGCGATGGCCGCGCTCGGCACCATGGTCACTGCCGGCACGACACTGGCTTTTTTGGTAAGCCGCGGCGTTGCGACCCGTGCCGAAGGCATCCTCGTCGCCGCCGATGCCGGAGAAGACGCGCGCCGCAGCGCTGCGCAGGCCGCCGCAGCTTGCCCGCGCGTCCACGCTGGCCTTGCCTCCGCCTCGGCCGTCGTCACGGCGGTGGCATTTTTCCTCGCCTTCCAGCGCTCGGCCGCAGGCGCGCCAGGCCGCGGCGGCTCGCTGCGCGTGCTGCTCGATGACCCGCATGTACTGGCGGGCGCGCTGGCAGGCGCTGCCATCGTCAGTGCAGCCTCGGGCCGGCTCGGTCAGGCGCCTTCGCTGGCAACGGCGGCACTGATGACGGCGGTGCTCGTCATCGCCCTGGCCATTGGCAGCGAGGCGGCGGCAGGGATGCTGGTCGGCTCATTGGTCGCAGGCGCCGTGCTGGTGCTGACGAACCGAGCCGCCGAAGATGTCGCCGAACCGGCGCAGGCGCGGTCGCCGGAGAGCGGCTGTGCAGGCGCCGTGATGGATCTGATGGTTCCCATGATGTCGATGATCGCGCTCGTGATCGCGCCGCTCCTGGCGCGGTGACCGGCGCCCCAGCAAGAGGAAGACGTTCGATATGCGTCCGTACGAAACATTGGTCGTGTTGAACTCCGGTCTCGGTGAAGAGACCGGAAAGCTGGTCTCGCGGTTCGAGACCATCATCCGAAACGGAGGGGGTACCCTCGACGCGAGTCGCGACTGGGGGGTGCGCGACCTGGCGTATCCGATTCACAAGAACGCGCAGGGCAGATACTTTCTGTTGGAGTATCAGGCCGAGCCGCCGGTGGTGAAGGAGCTCGAGCGCAACCTTCGCATCATCGAGGGCGTCCTGCGGTTCGTCAGCGTCCAGCAGGAGCACACCGGCCTGCCCGAGCCTCGAGTCCAGCGCGACTACGGCGACCGGCGCGACGTACCGTTGCACGAGATGCGCGCCGGCCTGGATGAGACCGAGCCGGTCGCCGACGAGGACGTCGCAGTGGCCGCCGAAGACGAAGGCGCCGCCGGCGCCGCAGAGGAATGAGGGGAGATCCGATGGACGACAAGACGGAAGGAAGAGGCGGCCGCGACGGCGGCCGTGGAGAGCGCGGCGGAGATCGAGGCGGCGAGGGCCGTGGCGGGGATCGCGAGAGGCGCCCGCGTGGCCGCTTCGGGCGTGGACGCGGACGGCGGCGCGTCTGCCGGTTCTGCGCGGACAAGTCGCTGAACCTCGACTACAAGTGGTCGGAGATTCTGGAGACGTTCGTCAGCGAGCGCGGCCGCATCGTGCCGAGCCGCACCACCGGAACCTGCGCCAAGCATCAGCGCCGGCTGACTGTGGCCATCAAGCGCGCCCGCAACGTGGCCCTGCTGCCGTACAGCGCCGGCTGAGGAGACTGATTCCATGGAAGTGATTCTGCGCGAAGACGTGCCCGAGCTGGGCATCATCGGCGACGTCGTCAAGGTCCGCCCCGGTTATGCGCGTAACTACCTGCTCCCTCGCGGGATGGCGGTCGTGGCCGATCGCCGCAGCCTGGCTCAGCTCGAGCATCAGAAGAAGCTGATCGAGATCAAGAAGCAGCGCGAGCGTGGAACCTACGAGCGGCTCGCCGGCTCCCTCAAGGGCCTCAAGGTCGAGATCGAGGCACGTGCGGGGCGCGGCGGTAAGCTGTTCGGCTCGGTGACGAACCAGGACGTCCATCGCCTGCTGGTCGAAAAGGGCTTCGAGATCGACCGGCGACGCATCGAGCTGCGCGAGCCGATCAAGGAGATCGGCGAATTCCCCGTGCCGGTCCGCGTGGGCCAGGACATTTCCGCGACGATCACGGTGGTCGTACGGCCGCTCGGCGGCATGCTCGAAGGAGGGGCGGAGGAGGAGAGCGCGGCGCCGGCGGCGACCGAGCCGGCGGTGCAGTCGGAGCAAGGCTGATCCGCCGTGCGAGCACGCGCACTCTGCATCGCGATCATGCTCGCCTTGGGTGCGGCGCGCGGCGCCGTTGCCGACGTCACACCCGGCGAGATCATCGAGAAGTCCAACTCCACCAAGGTGACCGAGCTGGTGTCACCGGGCGTGCTGTGGGCGGTCAACAACGGCATGGATCTGACGATCGTGCCGTACGAGAAGATCCCGCTCCCGTCCGCGTATCAGCAGGCCACGGAGAAGTACTCGGCGCAGTGCTCCCTGGATGATCGCAACGTCCTGAACAATTGGGTGGCGGGGCGTCCCTTTCCCGTCGTCGATCCCGACGACCCGAAGGCGGCGCCCAAGATCATGTACAATTTTCAGGACACGCATTACTTCACCGACGATCTCAACCTCCATCTCGTCGACGCCGACACCGGCTCGCTCTACGTCGACGCCAAGGGCAACCGGCATTACCAGGTCGAGCGTCATTTCGTCGCGGACTGGCTGCGCGTGCTGCAGTACACGGGTCGCATCCACCATCCGCCGGCGCCGGTGCTGACGCCGAACAACGATCAGACCTTCCGCAAGTCGGGCCTGTATCCGCTGATCGAGCCTTTCGACCTCAAGGGCGTCGGCGGCATCAGCTACCGGTATCTGGACCTGGTGCGCCAGGATGACACGTGGCTGTATCTGCCGTTCGTGCGGCGCGTGCGGCGCATGTCGAGCGCGCAGCGAAGCGACGCGCTGTTCGGCCAGGACATCGACGTCGACAGCTACGGCGGCTATGCCGGCCAGATCCCGTGGTTCGACTGGAAGTTCATCGGCGAGAAGCCGATGCTCGCCTCCCTCCACGGCGTGCGCCTGCCTCCCGAGCCGTGCAAGAAGGACGGCGGCATGACGTTCTGCGAGAACTGGGAAAAGCGCCCGAGCGTCTACATCATCGAAGGCACGCCGAAGGTCTCCAACTACGCCTACTCCAAGCGCGTCATCTACGTCGACAAGGAAACCTACTTCATCATCTATTCGGACCTCTACGACCACGCAGGTCAGCTCTGGAAGGTCGTGATGCAGAGCATCCGCACATCCAAGCGTCCCAACCCGAAGGTCGCCTACGAGTACGACGAGCCGCGCATGTTCATCTACGCCTTCAGCGTCATCGACATGCAGCTCATGCACGGCACCCGCGCCGCCATTCCCGGCATCGCGTTCCAGGACGAGCCGGGCTGGTACATCGACGTCGGCTTCGACAAGCCGCAGTCGGCAGGTGAAGATTGGTTCACCATTGCCGGCCTCATCGCCGGCGGCCGCTAGCGAGGCGGACGGCGGGATCGCACGCCATCTGCGGGCGTGGCCGCTCTTCGCTCCTCCGGCGTACGCGGAGTACGCCTCCGTGGCTCACCGCTGTGCGGGCCCGCATCTGGCCGCACGCTCGGCTCCCCGGCGCCCGCCTCGGGGAGTAAGAGCTATTCCACTTCGACGATGACTTCGCGTTCTCGCAGCGAGAGCATGCGTTCGCGGTAGATGGTGACGACCGACATCGCCGCGGCCAGGACGGCCGGGCCGGCGAAGAGGCCGAGGAGGCCGAAGAGGTTGATGCCGCCGAGGATGCCGAAGAACAGGAGCAGGGTGGGGAGCTTGGCCTGGCCGCCGATCAGGAGCGGACGCAGGAAGTTGTCGACCGAGGAGATGACCAGGCCCGACCAGGCCAAGAAGATGAAGCCCCGCACGTAGTCGCCGGCAATGAACAGGCCGATGACGACCGGGATCCAGACCAGTGCGGCGCCGCCCACGGGCAGGAACGCGAGGAGGAAGGTCGCCACCGACAGCAGCAGCGCAAATGGCACCCCGGCCGCCCACAATCCGATGAACATGAGAACGGCCTGCACGAGCGCCGTTGCGGCGAGGCCTTGGACCACCGCGAGCAGCGTCGTCTGCAACCGGTCGAAGATCTTGCGCTTGTCGGCCGGCGCCATCGGCAGCGATTCCTCGAGGTATTCGAGCATCGCGGCGCCGTCGCGGAAGAAGAAGAAGAGCGTGAACATCAGGATGCCGATGCCGACGAAGAAGGCCAGGACGTTGGCGGCGACCTCGCCGGCATGGGCAGCGACGAACTGCGACAGCCAGCGGATGCCGGACAGCATGAACGAGGTCGGGTCCATCTCTTCGCCGGCGAGCCGCTCCTGCGCCCAATCCCACGCCGGCGCGATCATCCAGTGGTTGCTGACGTCGTCGAGAAGCTGGACACGGTTGGCGGAAACGAACGCTGCCAGGTTCTGGTAGCCGGATACCGCCTCGCGGGCCACGACGCCCGACAGCACCAGCCCCGGCACCACGGCCAGCAGGAAGACGAGGGCGGTGGTGATGGCGGCGGCGGCGCCCGGGTTGCGCGGCATCGCCCGCAGTATCATCCGGTAGGCGGGATGGAAGACCGCTGCCAGAACGCAAGCCCAGCCGATCGGCGTGGCATAGGGCGCCAGAAGACGGATCATCAGCAGGCCCAGCCCCACCAGCGCCACCAGCAGGAAGGCGGTTGAGAACGTATCCCGCGTCATGTGTCCCCATCGTAATGGAGCGCGACGCGTTGCGACAGCGCGAGCGGCAGGTTGACTCCCGCCTCCGTGGTTGTTAACCAAGTCGCCGTTTTTGCGCCGCAAAATTCGGCGCCGTAGGCACGTAGCTCAGAGGAAGAGCACTACCTTGACACGGTAGGGGTCGGCGGTTCAATTCCGCCCGTGCCTACCAGTTTCTGAGCAAAGAGGAGGAGGAGCGAACGCCGGAACAACCGTCAGCAACAGGACCCGATAAACGCGGCCGTCCCACCGCTTCCTCGTTGCCAAGCAGCCCGGCTCAGTCGTCGATCACGCGAATGCCACAAGAAATCACCGTCACCCTGCCGGGCGGCGGCATTCGTAGAGTTCCGGCGGGCACCACCGCCGCGCAGGCTCTCGGCGACGACCTTCCTCGAGGCGCCATCGGAGCCCTCGTCGACGAAAAGCCGCGCGACCTGTTCGCTCCGCTCCACAACGACTGCAGCGTCGCGCCCATCCTTCCCGATTCTCCGCAGGGGCTCGATCTTCTACGCCATTCGACGGCTCATCTGCTCGCGCACGCCGTCAAGCGCCTGTACCCACAGGCCCAGGTCACCATCGGCCCCGTCATCGAGGACGGCTTTTTCTACGACTTCCAGTACGACCCGGGCTTCACGCCCGAGGACCTCGAAAAGATCGAGGCCGAGATGGCAAAAATCGTCGCGGAAAACCTCCAGGTTTCGCGCGAGGAGCTTCCCCGCGACGAGGCCAGCGCGTACTTCCGGTCCATCGGCGAGCAGTTCAAGGCCGAGATCATCCGCGATCTCGACGATGCCGTGGTCGGCCTCTATCGCCAGGGCGAGTTCGTCGATCTGTGCCGCGGCCCGCACGTCCCGAGCACCGGGCGGCTGGGCGCCTTCAAGCTGCTCAGCGTGGCGGGGGCGTACTGGCGCGGCAACGAGAACAACCCGATGCTCCAGCGCATCTACGGTACGGCCTGGCCGGACAGGAAGGCGCTGAAGGAGCACCTCCAGCGACTGGAAGAAGCCAAGCGGCGCGATCATCGCAAGCTCGGCAAGCAGCTCGGCCTGTTCAGCTTCCACAAGGAAGCCCCGGCCAGCCCCTTCTTCCATCCCGACGGCGCCACCGTCTACAACCTGCTCGTCGACTACGTGCGCGCGCAGTACCGGCGCTACGATTACCGCGAGGTCATCACGCCGCAGGTGCTCGATGTCGACCTGTGGCATCGCTCCGGCCACTACGACAACTATCGGGAGAACATGTACTTCACCGAGGTCGAGGAGCGCCAGTTCGCGGTCAAGCCGATGAACTGCCCCACGCACTGCCTGATGTACTCGGAGGACCTCCACTCCTACCGTGACCTTCCGATCCGCTTCGCCGACTTCGGACGTCTGCATCGGTTCGAGCGCTCGGGCGTCACCCAGGGCCTGACGCGCGTCCGCACGTTCTGTCAGGACGACGCGCACATCTTCTGCGCGCCCGAGCAGATTTCCGACGAGATCCGCTCGGTCATCCGAATGATCGCCGACGCCTACCGTGTCTTCGGCTTCACCGAGACGCGCGTGTACCTGTCGACCCGTCCTGAGAAGTCGATCGGATCCGACGATATGTGGAACCTTGCCGAAGCGACGCTGAAGGAAGTCCTTCAGAGTGAAGGCGTGGATTACCAGCTCAATGCCGGTGACGGCGCGTTCTACGGTCCGAAAATCGACTTCTGCGTCCTCGATGCCGTCCGCCGCGAGTGGCAGCTGAGCACGATCCAGCTCGACTTCTCGCTGCCCGAGCGCTTCGAGCTGCGCTATGTCAGCTCGGCCGGCACCGAGCAGCGGCCGGTCATGATCCATCGCGCGATGCTCGGCTCGCTCGAGCGCTTCCTCGGCATCCTGATCGAGCACACCGCTGGCGCGCTGCCGCTTTGGCTTGCGCCGGTGCAGGTGCAGCTGGTCACGGTGACCGACAATCAGAACGAGTACGCCGAAGCATTGGCGCAGCGGCTGCGGGATGAGGGCTTCCGCGCCCGCGCCGACGTTCGCAACGAGAAGCTCGGCTTCAAGATTCGAGAGGCTCAGACTCGCAAGATCCCGGTGGTCGGGGTCGTGGGAGACAAGGAAGTGGCGGGTCAGAGCGTCGCGCCCAGGCTTCGTGGGGGGGAGCAGGTACCTGCGATGAGCCTGGACGCATTCGTCGGCTGGCTGCGAGAGCGCAGTCATCCCGGCAACGGAGGTGTACCATAGCCAAGGCACAGGATTTTCGCATCAATAGCGAGATACGCGCCCGCGAAGTGCGCGTGATCGACAGCAACGGCGACCAGCTCGGCATCATGACTCTGAACGATGCGCGCGCGATCGCCGAAGGGAAATCGATGGATCTCGTCGAGGTCGCCGGCACCGCCCAGCCGCCGGTCGTGCGGATCATGGACTTCCACAAGTTCCGCTACGAGCAGCGCAAGAAGGTGCAGGAGTCGCGCAAGAAGAGCACGTCTCCGGCGCAGCAGATGAAGGAGGTCAAGCTCCGTTCGCGGACCGAGGCCCACGACATCGAGTTCAAGACGAGCCACATCCGGCGCTTCCTGGCCGCAGGGCATCGGGTGAAGATCACGGTCTTCTTCAAAGGCCGGGAGATCAGCCGGCCCGACATGGGCAAGGCGATGCTCCTGAAGGTGTTGGGCACGATCACCGATGTGGCCGCCGCCGAAGGCGAGCCGCGGCTGGAAGGCCGAAACATGTCGGTGGTGGTCGTGCCGACCAAGCAGAAGCCGGAGAAGCCGGAGAAGTCGGCGGCCAAGCCGCCCAAGCCGGCAGAGGGAGAACACAATGCCGAAGGTTAAGACGAAGAGAGGAGCCGCCAAGCGCTTCTCGGTGACGGGGAGCGGGCGGATCAAGCGCGGGCGCGCATACCACCGCCATCAGCTCTCCTGCAAGACGCGGAAGCAGAAGAGGCGCCTGCGCACGGCCACGATGGTGGCCGACGTGGACGTCAAGGCGATCAAGCGCATCCTGCCCAACGACTGACGCGGGCGACGCGCCGCCAAGGAGAGATCAGCAATGCCAAGAGTCACACGTGGCACCAAGGGCCACCGCCGCCACAAGAAGATCCTGAAGATCGCCAAGGGCTACGTCGGAGGGCGCAAGCTCTATCGGCAGGGCCGCGAGACCGTCGAGAAGGGCCTGACCTACGCCTACCGCGACCGCAAGGTCCGCAAGCGCGACTTCCGCCGCCTGTGGATCGTGCGCATCAACGCGGCTGCACGCGACGAGGGCCTCAGCTACGCCCTGTTCATGCACGGCCTCAAGCAGGCCGGCGTCGAGATCGATCGCAAGGCGCTCGCCGAGATGGCGGTCAACGAGCGCGCGGCGTTCTCGGAGCTCGTGGCGTTGGCGAAATCCAAGCTGGCGGCCTGAGCAGCGGCGGGTCGCATTGGCGATTTCCGAACAGGAGCCAGAGAGCATCGCGGCCGAAGCGCTCGATCGGATCCGAGCGAGCGCCGAGGCCTCCGCGCTCGAGGCCGTCAGAGTCGAGTTCCTCGGCAAGAAGGGGCGTCTGACCGGTGCCCTGCGCGCGCTGGGCAAGCTGCCGCCGCAGGAGCGGCCGGTATTCGGACAGCGGGTCAACGCCGCCAAGGAATCGCTCGAGGCCGCCATTGCCGCGCGCGAAGCCGACCTTCGCGCGCTGGCGCGGCAGGCGGCGCTCGAGTCGGAGTTCGTCGATGTCACGCTGCCCGGGTTTGGAGCGCCCCTCGGCAGCATCCACCCGCTGTCGCGCACGTTGCGCGAGATTTGCGACATCCTCGGCGGCCTCGGCTTCGAAATCGCCGAAGGCCCGGAGGTCGAGGACGACTACCACAACTTCGAGGCGCTCAACATTCCGCCCGACCATCCCGCCCGCGACATGCACGACACCTTCTTCGTGCGGGGCGGCGGGGTGATGCGCACGCACACGTCGCCGGTGCAGATTCGCGTCATGAAATCGCGCAAGCCGCCGATCCGAATCATCGCGCCCGGCGCCGCCTACCGCATCGACGACGACGCGACGCATTCGCCGATGTTCCATCAGGTGGAGGCCCTGATGGTGGACCGCGGCATCACGTTCGCTCACCTCAAGGGCGTGCTGACGGCGTTCGTGCAGCAGTACTTCGAGCGCGATCTGCCGGTGCGACTGCGACCGAGCTTCTTCCCGTTCACCGAGCCGAGCGCCGAGGTCGACATCGGCTGCGTCGTCTGCGGCCGGGACGGCAGCGACTGCCGGGTGTGCAAGGGCACCGGCTGGTTGGAGGTCCTTGGCGCCGGCATGGTCGATCCTGTCCTGTTCCGGCACGTCGGGTACGACGCCGAAGAGCTGACCGGATTCGCGTTCGGCCTCGGCGTGGAACGCGTGGCGATGCTCAAATATCGCATCGACGACATCCGCCTCTTCTACAACGGCGACCTTCGGTTCCTGCGTCAGTTCTGAGAATCCTGCATGCGCGTCTCGTATCAATGGCTGTCCGAGCTCGTTGCCGATCTGCCTCCTCTCGACGATGTCGTACGGTGCCTGACGATGGGCGGGCTCGAGGTCGAGTCGGTGGAAAAGCCGAAGCTCGCCTACGGAGAGGCGCTGGTCGTCGCGCGGATCGCACGGATGGAGCCGCATCCCAACGCCGACCGCCTGACGCTGTGCCACGTCGACGACGGCGGGCCGCTGCGCCAGGTCGTGTGCGGCGCGCGCAACATGCAGGAGGGCGACACGGTGGTGCTGGCGCGGCCGGGCTGCGAGCTGCCCGGCGGACTGCGCATCAAGGCCGCCAGGCTGCGAGGCGTCGAGTCGCAGGGGATGCTGTGCTCGGCATCGGAGCTGGGGCTCGAGCAGGAGAGCCAAGGCATCCTCATCCTCGAAAACGGCCTGACGGCGGGCATTCCGGCAGCGCGGCTGCTCGGGCTCGACGACGTGATCCTCGAGGTCGCGATCACGCCCAACCGCGGCGACTGCCTGAGCATGCGCGGAATCGCGCGCGAGGTCTCCGCGCTGTGCGGCGCCTCGCTGCGGCCGATGGCGGCGGCGCCGGCCGTGCGTCTCGGTGAAGGCGCGGTTCCCGTTTGCATCGAAGTACGCGACCGCTGCTCGCTCTATCGCGGCGGCGTGCTGCGCGGCGTGCGCGTTGCGGCCTCGCCCACCTGGCTGCGAACGCGGCTTGCGGCAGCGGGCCTGCGCTCGATCAACAATGTCGTCGACGTGACCAACTTCGTTCTTCTCGAGCTCGGTCAGCCGCTTCATGCGTTCGATCTGCCGCTGCTGGACGGCCCCGAGATCCGGGTGCGGCTGGGCCGGCCGGGTGAGCGGCTTCGCACTCTCGATGATCGAGACCTCGAGCTCGACGGCGACGATCTCGTGATCGCCGACGCGCGCCGTCCCGTCGCTCTGGCCGGCGTGATGGGTGGCGCCGAGACGGCCGTGAGCAACGGCACGCACGAGATCCTGCTTGAAGCCGCGGTCTTCGATCCGGCCGGCGTGCGCCGCACCTCCCGCCGCCACTCCATCGCCACCGACTCCTCCTATCGTTTCGAACGCGGCATCGACGCGACGTCGGTCGATTCGGCGCTGGCGCGGGCGATGGCGCTGCTGCAGGAGCTCGCGCTGGCCTCGCGTGACGAGGCCGTCTGTGCAGACGGAGCATCGCCGACCGAGGTCCGGCGCATCACGCTGCGTCCGGCGCGCGTGCAGCAGGTGCTGGGCGTGGCGGTCGAGACATCGCAGATCGGCGACATTCTCTCTGCGCTCGGTTGCGAGGTCGCAGCGCGCCAGGAGGATGGCGCACTCGCCGTCGGCGTGCCGGGCCACCGCATCGATCTGGAACGCGAGATCGATCTGATCGAGGAGGTCGCGCGCGTGCGCGGCTACGACGCCATTCCAGCCGTCCTTCCGCACATGCCGATGATGCGCGTGCGCATCTCGCGCCACGAGCGTGCGCAGCGCGACCTGCGCGCACTGCTGACGGCCTGCGGTGTGAGCGAGCACCTGGCGATGACGTTCGCGACGGCGCACGACAACCGGCGTTTCCCGGGGCTGCACGAAGGAGAGCCCGTGCGTCTGCTCAATCCCGTGCGCGCGGGAGAAGACGAGCTGAGGCGCAGCGTGCTGGGCTCGCTGACGGCAGCGGTACGGGTCAATGCGGCGGCGGCACAGCCGCGCATCGACCTCTTCACGATCGGCTCGACCTTTTTCCGGGGAAGCGGCGGCCAGGTGGAGCAGCGCCAGAGCCTGGGCATCGTGCTCTGCGGCGCCCGGCCCGGCCGCGGGCCGGGAAGGAACGAGCCGCTGTCGTTCGGCGACCTCAAGGCCATCACCGAGAGGGTGCTGACCCTGCTGGCTCCCGGCCTTGCAGCGCGGTTCGTTGCAACGAGTGCGCGGGCGGAGTACCACCCGCGATCCTGCGCCGCCGTTCAGGTGGGCGAGGCGGTCCTGGCCCACCTTGGCAAGCTCCATCCCGATATCGCGGAACAGCTGGAAATTACAGAAGAAATCTTCCTGGCCGAGATTGACTACCCGAGGGTCGTTGAGTATTCTCCGCGCCATCCGGGGCTGCGTCCGATCCCGCGCTACCCGAGCTCGACGCGTGACGTTTCACTTCTCGTTGCGCGCACGATGCCGGCTGGTGCCGCGATCGAGGCAGTGGAGCGTCTGGAGGATCCCTGCATCGAAAGCATCGTCGTGTTCGACGAGTACAGCGGAGCGGGTATCGGTCAGGACGAGAAAGCGCTTGGCTACACGATCGTGTACCGTGCAGCCGATCGAACGCTCACCGACGCCGAGGTGACGGCCCTGCATGAGAAGGTTTCAAACGTGCTGATCGAGCAACTTCGGGCGCGGGTTCGTACATGACAGCTCCCGATCTTCCCTGGGCGGCACACGAGGCGTCGCGAATGACCAAGGCCGAAATCGTCGAGCGCATCTACGAAAGGGTGGGGTTCTCCAAGAAGGAGGCCGCCGAAGTGGTCGAGTCGATCTTCGAGGTCATCAAGGCCCGACTCGAGCAGGGCGAGAAGGTGAAGATCTCCGGGTTCGGCAACTTCGTGATCAACGAGAAGAGGCCGCGCAAGGGGCGCAATCCGCAGACTGGTGAGGAGATCGTCATCACCGGTCGCCGGGTCCTCAGCTTCAAGCCGAGCCAGGTCCTCAAACGGACCATCAACTCGGACGGCGCGGCGTGAACGAGGAAGGCGAGGAGCACGGCGACCTTCAGAACGTCGAAGTCGCCGAGGGCACGGGGCTTCCGCCCGACAAGCTCTACTTCAAGATCGGCGAGGTGGCCAGAATCGTCGGGGTCAAGCCCTACGTCCTGCGCTACTGGGAATCCGAGTTCAGCGTCATCAAGCCCGGCAAGACGCGCTCCAAGCACCGCCTCTACCGCCGCAAGGACGTGGAGACGCTGCTCCGAATCAAGGACCTGCTCCACCACCGGCGCTTCACCATCGAAGGGGCGCGCCGCCAGCTCCGCCAGGATGCGGCTGCCGAAAGCGGAGGCGCCGTCGGCGGCGTCGAAACCGAGTCGCTGCGCGAGATCCGCGACGCCCTGATCCAGATCCGCGATTCGCTGTCCTGATCGTACAGGATGAGGCCCGCGACGACAGCCGCGCTCCTCCTCGCTCACGTCTTCCTGTGGCCGGCGCGCGCCGCGCACGCCGTGGAAGTCCCCATCATCGATTCCGGCGACACCGCATGGGTCCTGGTATCGGCGGCGCTGGTGCTGCTGATGACGCCGGGCCTGGCGTTCTTCTATGGCGGCATGGTGCGTCCCAAGAACGTGCTGTCGTCGCTCATGCACAGCTTCGTGGCCATGGGCGTGATGACGGTGCAGTGGGTCGTGTTCGGCTACTCGCTCGCGTTCAGCGATAACAACGCGTTCATCGGCGGCACGGGCTATCTGTTGCTGAACGGCGTGGCCAACGATGCGCCGTGGCCCGGCTACACCATCCCCCACAGCGTCTTCATGGGCTTCCAGATGATGTTCGCGATCATCACGCCTGCGCTGGTCAGCGGCGCGATCGCCGAGCGCATGCAGTTCAAGACGTGGGTCGTCTTCATCCTGCTGTGGGGAACGCTGGTCTACGATCCGATCTGTCACTGGGTCTGGGCGTCGGATGGGTGGCTGTTCCGAATGGGTGCGCTCGATTTTGCTGGCGGCACCGTCGTGCACATCAGCTCGGGCGTCTCGGCCCTGGCGCTGACGCTGCTGCTGGGGCGGCGCATCGGCTACCCGCACACGCCGATGAAACCCCACAATCTCGGCATGACGCTGCTCGGCACGGGCCTTTTGTGGTTCGGCTGGGTGGGCTTCAACGGCGGGAGCGCGCTGGCGGCCGACGCTACCGCCGCCAATGCATTCGTCGCGACCCACGTCGCGGCGTCCGCTGCGGCCATCACCTGGTCGCTCGTGGAGGCGAGCCATCGCGGCAAGGCCAGCGCGCTCGGCTTCGCCTCGGGCGCAGTGGCAGGTCTGGTCGGCATCACGCCCGCGTGCGGGTTCGTGGGCGTGGGCGGCGCGCTGGCCATCGGCGTGACCGTGGCGCTGGCCTGCTACGGCGGCGTCATGATGAAGCACCGTCTCGGCTACGATGACTCCCTCGACGCGTTCGGCATCCATGGCATCGGCGGCGCCTGGGGTGCCGTAGCCACCGGCATCTTCTGCGTCGCCGCGCTGACGCCCGACAAGGCCGGCGGGCTGCTCGATGCCGGCAACGTCGGACGCGTGGGCGTGCAGGCGATCGGCGCCGCCGCCACCCTCGGCTATGCATTCGTGGTCACGCTGGTGCTGGGCAAGATACTGGACGCGACGATGGGCCTGCGCGTCAGCGAGGAAGACGAGCGGCATGGCATCGATCTGACCGCGCATGGCGAGACCGGCTACGACCTCTAGTCACGCGACTCGTGCGCATAGCGCGCATCTCGAACGACGGCTCAGTTGCCTTGCGATCCGCGCCTGCTATCGTCCGCGGCCTCTCGACGGGGTGTGGCGCAGTCTGGTAGCGCACTCGCTTGGGGTGTGAGTGGTCGCTGGTTCAAATCCAGTCACCCCGACCATCCGGGGACTGGCTCCATTTCGGACCTTCGAAATGGCGCCCGTCCCCGCATTCCACGCACGCGTGATTTCTTCCGCACCGACGCCGTCTTGGCCACCTTGACCTCCGGAGACCACGAAGGAATCATCCGCGCCTCATGCTGCTGGCCTGCAACGACGACGGAATCCAATCGGCAGGCCTGCTGGCGCTTGTCGAGTCCCTCCAACAGATCGACGAGGTGGTGGTGGTGGCGCCGGACCGCGAGCGCTCCGCCGTCAGCCACGCGCTGACCCTGGAGCGGCCGCTGCGTGCCGAAGAGATTCGCCCCGGCTGGTTCGCGGTCGACGGCACGCCGACCGACTGCATCAACCTCGCGCTCAACGGCCTGTTTCGTGACCGGCGGCCCTGGCTGGTCGTCTCGGGCATCAATCGCGGCGCCAACCTCGGCGACGACATCACGTATTCGGGAACGGTATCGGCGGCCATGGAGTCGGTGCTTTTGGGCATTCCGGCCGTGGCCTTCTCGCAGGTCGGCCGGGTAACGTTCCAGTACGCCGCAGCCGCCTCGTTCGCCGCGGCGCTGGTGGCCTCGCTTCGCGGCCGGCCGCTGCCGCCGGACACCCTTCTCAACGTCAACGTGCCCGACAGCGCGCCCACCGGCTACGCGATCACGCGTCAGGGCAAACGGCGCTACGGGGACGCGATCGTCGAGAACGTCGACCCGCGCGGCCGCAAGTACTACTGGATCGGCGGCTCCGAACTCGAGTTCGATGATGCGCCGGGAACCGATTTCACCGCCATCCGCGATGGCCTGATTTCGGTGACGCCGCTGCATCTGGACCTGACCAACTACGATTCGATCAAGGCGCTGGCGTCGCTCGAGCTGAGCTGGCCGTGAAACCGGCGCCGGCGCGCCGCAGGTTGCAAATGGATATCTCCGCTTTGATCCGCGACGTGCCCGACTTCCCCAAGCCGGGAATCCTCTTCAAGGACATCACCCCCGTCCTGGCCAACGGCGATGCGCTGCGCGCCGTCGTCGATCGCATGGCGGAACGCTACCGCGGCCGCATCGACGCGGTGGTGGGCATCGAGTCGCGCGGCTTCCTGCTGGGAGCGCCGGTGGCCTACGCTCTCGGCGTCGGCCTTTGCATCGTTCGCAAGCCGGGCAAGCTGCCGCACGACCGCCACACCGTCACCTACGATCTCGAGTACGGCAGCGACTCCCTCGAGATCCACAAGGATGCGCTGCCCCACCACGGTCGTGTGGCGGTGATCGATGACCTGCTGGCCACGGGAGGAACTGCACGAGCCACCGTCGAGCTGGTTCGCGCCGCCGGCGGCAGCGTCGTCGAATGCGGGTTCCTGATCGAGCTCGCGTTTCTCGGCGGCGCGACGCGCTTGCAGCCGACGCCGACGTTTGCACTGCTGCGATACGACTGAACGTTATGGAGCCGACCGAGCTGCCCGCGCTGGAGCGACCGTGAAGGAACATCCGTACAAGGAAAAGCCCACGTTCAAGGACATGATGAACGACGTGGTCGAGTACGGCTCGTGCTGCGAGTGCGGCTCGTGCGTGCTGGTGTGTCCGCACAACGTCATCGAGTACATCGACGGCAAGCCCAAGCAGACCGCCAAGGCCACCGCGCCTTTCGACTACTGCGGCATCAGCGAGGGCATCGGCTGCGACGTCTGCGCGCAGGTCTGCCCGCGTCTGGCCCCGCGCGAGTTCCAGCTCCCTTCCAGCGTCTTCGGAGGCCAGGAGGGGCGTCTGTATCGCGGCGGCTTCGGCACCTACCAGGAGATCTACGCCGCTCGTGCCAAGGATCCGCGCATCCTGGAGGTGTGTCAGGACGGTGGGGTCGTCACCGCCTTGCTCGTTCACCTGATGCAGACCGGCCGCATCGACGGCGCCATCGTCTCGGCCCCCGATCCGGAGCGGCCGTGCGCGCCGAGGCCCATCTGCGCAACCACGGTGGACGAAATCGTCGAAGCCGCAGGCTCCTGGTACACCTACGTCCCCAACGACCTGGCGCTCCAGCAGGCGGTGGACAAGGACTGCCAGCGCGTCGCCTTCGTCGGTGTGCCCTGCCAGGTCACGCCCGTGCGCAAGGCCGAGCTGCGCGACACCGGCTTCATCCGCACCGACACCAAGCGCGACAAGATCATCGATCGGCAGACCAAGAGTTTGAAGGACCCGGTCAGCCGCATCGCCGTTCGCATCGGCCTGCTGTGCTCGGAGGTCTTCGATTTCGAAGGGCTGATGGTGCGCAAGATCGAAGGCGAGCTCGGCATCCCGCTGACGGACGTCAAGAAATTCAACGTCAAGGGGGAGGTGCTCGTCTACCGCAAGGACGGGGAGCTCGTGAAGATCAACCTGCGCGAGGCGCAGGAGCACGCGCGCCCCGAGTGCCATCACTGTGGAGACTTCTCCGCCGAGCTGGCCGACATCTCCTGCGGCGGCGTGGGCTCGATGGACTGGACCATCACCATCACGCGCACGGATCTGGGGCGGCGCGTCATGCAGGACATGATCGATGCGGGGTTGCTGGAGGTGAGGCCTATCGAAGACTTCGAGAACTCGCTCAAGGTCCTGCTGCGGCTGGCGCGCCGGCAGCATCAGCGAGTGCCGGTGGGGCCCGGCGGCTTGCCGGCGGTGCGGCCGAGCTACTACCGGCCTTCACCGGACGGCGCCGGCAGCTGAGGGTCCGCGCCGCCGGCTCGATTTCCCAATCCATTCCTTGACTCAGGCTGCGCAGCCGCCATAGCTTCGCGCGCGAAGCGGGGGCGCCGCCGCACGAATAATCGTCCGTCCGATCCTGGGGAGGGTCTTCATGCAGTACGTATCCAAGCTCGGCCTGGCCGGGCTCACCGCCGCAGCGTTGGCGCTGGTCTCCCATCACGCCGACGCCCGGTGCATCGATCCGAGCGACAACAGCGTGGACAACGCCGCCCACTGCCTCTTCGTCGACAAGAGCGAGGAGGATTGCCGGCTCGGCTTCGCCGTCGACATGGACGGTACGGGCACGCCGCCCGCGGATCCCAAGAAGATCGAGTGCGTGGACGGCGACGCCTGCGACGGTGACGGCGCGGTCAACGGCGTCTGCGAGTTCCGCGTCGGCGCGTGCGTCAACGTCCCGACGATGAACTGCGCTGCGGCCGCCGGTGACGGCGTCGCCGTGACGAAGCCGTCGCTCAAGGACGCCAGCGATGCGATCAAGCGGCCCGACGCCGTCTACAACCGGCGCACCATCGGAGAGGCCATCGACGCCCTGCTGCCGTCGGCGGGCGAGGCATGCACCGACCCCGACCTTCCCGTGCGCGTGGCGTTGAAGGCCAAGAAGGGCACGTGCGGCTCACCGTCGGGCCAGAGCTGCAGCAGCGATCACGAGTGCGACGATTACTGCCTGCCCTCGTTCAGCGGCAACAAGGCCCTGGTCGCTGCCACGCTGCTGATGGGCGACGACAGCATCGACAAGGCCAAGTTCAAGCTCACCTGCCTGCCCGCAGCGGCCGGCAGCCAGGGCGCCGAGGCCTTCCAGATCTCCAACGCCTCCGATCTCATCGGCGGACCGCTCGCGATGGGCAAGGTCGGCGACTGGATGATCCGCAACGGCAACGTCCGCGTGGTCATCCGCGACGTGGGCCGCGAGCATTCGTTCAGCCTGCTCAACGGCGGCCAGATCATCGACGCCGATCTCACGCGCGACGACCCCGCCGAGGATCGCGACAGCTGGCAGGGCATTCAGCCCCTGATCCATGTCTCCTCGACGCAGGCCACCGACAGCATCGTCGTCATCAACGACGGCAGCGACGGCAATCCGGCCATCATCGAGTCGAGCGGTCCCGACGATCTGTTCGACACGATTCAACCCGACGTGCTGGTGTTCTCGCAGGCGCCGCTGTCGGTGCCGCAGGACGCGGTCGACAACAACCTGCCGCTGCAGATCTCGACGCGCTTCATCCTGAGCCCGTACAGCAACTACGTGCAGATGGCGACGACCGTCGAGAACATCGGCGCGACCGATCTGGAGCTCTACGTCGGCGACTTCATCAATCCGAGCGGCCAGCTCGAGCCGTTTGGTCCGGGCCAGGGCTACGGCGAGACGCTCATCCGCAACGGCGGCAGCTCCGCCTCGAGAGGACAGACCCTCGACTTCCTGGCGTTCCAGGGACAGTTCGACGCCGCGGGCGTCACTTACGGACTGGTGTTCCCGTCGACGTCGCCCGGCGGCGGCCTGTTGACGCGCAACACCAGCGCGTTCTCGCAGTCGGGCGTGTTTGCCTGGCTCAACAACCAGAACCTGTTCGACACCTTGTTCAACGATCCCGACGACAAGCCGCCGGGGACGTTCGAGGTTCCTGCTGGCGGCGAAAACACGCTGCGCCGGTGGTTCGTCATCGGCGAGACGGTGGCCGACGTGACCAAGGTGCGGACCGAGCTGTTCCTGCAGGACAAGGGCGCCGTGCAGGGGACGATCACGGTCGACGGGATTCCAGTTGCGGGCGCGCACGTCACGCTCGTCAACAATGATGCGAACTACGAAAACGCATGTCCGACCGGCGACAACTGCGTCAACGTCTTCTCCTCGACGCTGACCGACGAAGCCGGCTTCTATCGCATGTACGCCCCGGCCGGGCGTTATCGCGTCGCGGTTCGCTCCAAGGGAGCGCCGTTCGAGGGCAACCTTGCCGTTCCCACCGAGCACGCGTTCGACATCGAGTACAAAAAGACCGCCCTGCTGGACGTGGATCTGCCGGGGACGGCGACCGTTTCGGTTTCGGTCACGGATCAGGACAGCAATCCGGTGCCCGCCAAGGTCTCCATCGTCGGCGTGCCGGCCGCACCCGATCCCCTCAACACCGAGATGACAAAAGGCCTGGTCGCCATGGTCGGACGCTATTTCGGCTGGCCCGTCGAGGACAAGGGCGACATCTTCGGACTCGCCGACGTACGCTTCGCGGACGCCAGCGGCAGCACGGGCGATTTCCAGCTCGAGCCCGGCACGTATCAGGTCGTCACCTCGCGCGGCTACGAGTACGACGTCGACAGCCAGACCCTGGTCGTGGCCGCCGGGGATGACGTGAACGTTTCGGCGCAGGTCCGCCGCGTCATCGACACCACGGGCTTCGTCTCCATCGACACGCACGTGCACATGCTCAACAGCCCCGACAGCGCCGTCTCGCGCGAGCGCCGAATCCTGACGATGATCGCCGAAGGCGTCGATTTCTTCGCCAACACCGACCACGATTTCGTCCACGAACTCTCCGACGAGATCGCGGCGATGGGCGTGGGCAGCCTGATCGCCAATGCTCCCGCGCAGGAGATCACCACCAGCCAGTACGGCCACTTCAATACCTGGCCGATGACCGTCAATCCTGCCGAGGTCGACGGCGGCGCGCTGGACTGGGGGCGGGCAGGCGAGGTCAACGGCGCCGGCTATCCCAGCGACGGTAGCTACGATCTGTCGCCGGCGGAGATCTTCGGATCGTTCAATCCGGCCACGCAGGTGATTCAGATCAACCACTTCAACAGTGGCACGCTCGGGCACTTCAACTCGCTCGGCATCGACACCGATGCGGTGCCGCCGACATCGGCGACGACGGCCTACCGGTGCGTGGGCGGCAGCTTCGATGGAAATCCCTGCGAGATCCGCATCTGCCTGGCGGGCGCCAACGACGGCAACACGTGCACCGGCGCCGGTGATTGCCCCGGCGGCACCTGCTCGAGTCCGTCCTTCGGCCGCACCTGCCCAAGCGGCACGTGCATGCCCGCCGGACATCCCAACCAGTACCTGCGCCTGGACCCGGCCATCACCAATACGTTCGACGACGGGTTCACCGCGCTGGAGGTCTGGATCGAGGCCGGCCGCAGCCAGACCGATCTGCTGCGCAGCGACAACATGTCCGACTGGTTCAACCTGCTGAACCAGGGCATCTACAAGGCGGGCGTGGCCGATTCGGACACGCACAATTCGGCGGCCGTGCAGGCCGGCGGCCCTCGCACGTTCGTGGCGTCGCCGACCGACGACCCGGCCTCGATCGACGCCACCGTGCTCGCTGGCAACGTCAATGGCATGCGGGCCATCGGCACCAACGGTCCGTTCCTGGAGGTCACGCTCAAGAACAACTCCGGCGGTACCGCCACGCATGCCCTCGGCTCCTCGCGCACGGTGGAGTTCGACGGCGGCGGCACCGACAGCATCGATATCCACGTGGAGTCGCCGACGTGGGCCGAGTACGACCGCATCGAGATCTACGTGAACGCGGTGCCGTCGTGTAAGTCGCAGTGGACGTTCATGGGCGTGGTCAATCCGTCCTCGTGCACCGTTGCGCCGACGATGACGCTCAACAAGGGAACGGGGTTCACCGTCACCACCGCCACCGGCGCCTTCGGTGTCGGGCAGAGGCTGGTGACCGACGTCAACGTCCCGCTGACCGTCGCGGCCGACAGCTGGGTCGTCGTGGTGGTGCGCGGAACCGATGGCGTCTCGCATCCACTGTTCCCGATGCAGCCCCAGGACCTCGACGATGCCGGCAACACCACGCTGGCGGCCCTGACCGACAACGGAGGTCCGCTGCCGTGGAACCTCAACGAGCTGGGCGCGCTGGCGCTGGCGTTCTCGAATCCGTTGTTCTTCGACGACGGCAACGGCGTCTGCGTCGGTGGAGGCACCTGCCCGGGACTGTGAGGCATCACGGCTGCGCTCGCGCCAGAACGCTGCTAGAAGAAGCGGGGGCCAATGCGCCCCCGCTTTTTTTGAACGAGGTGATCATGCGCAGAATGAAACACGCCGCAGCAGCCTGCGCGCTCGTGCTGCTGCTCGCAGTGCCCGTGGGTGCTGCAACGGGCAACCAGCCCAAGACGATTTTCGAACATGCCGGCAAGGCCTGGGCCGTAGGCCGGATCGCCATCGGCAAGCCCCTCAAGTTCCGTAAGGGCAGGCTGCACGTGTTCACTGGTCGCATCGTCGAGCTGGTGTCGGCGGCGCAGGGGGAACCGCGCAACATCATGCTCACGTACGAGGTTGCGTCCGACGAAATGGCCAACCCGTTCTTCAAGGGCGACGAGGAGTTCTTCGCGCCCATCGAGCTGCTGCCCGAACATTCATACTGGCGCGACAACCTGCCGCAGACGCCGCGCCACGCGGTCGCGGGCGGCCGGCGCAACGTCTTTCGCGGAGAGGAGATGGCCGAAGCCAAGCGCGTGCTGGCTCCGTTCCTGGAGGGGCGCAAGCTCAAGGGCAAACAGCGCGCTACGCACGAGATCGCAGCGGCGGCCGCGGCGCTGGACAGCTCCATCGTGCGCCTTCGGGAGGATGCGGCCCGGTTCCTGGCCGCGCATCCGACCCTGGGGCGCGACTTCTCCGATGCCGCGCGTCCTCACGTCGCCAAGTACCTGGCCAGTGCTGCGCCGACGGTCGAGCGGGCCGCGCTCATCGGCGCCATCGGGCAAGGCAAGGTCGAGGCCATGACCGGCGACCTCGAAGCGCTATCGAAGGGAAGCGACGCCGTGGCGGTGGCCGCGCTGGCGGCGCTCGAGGCCATGGGCAAGCCGACGCCGGTGGACCGCCTGTCGGCAATGACCGAGTCCAAGAGCACGGAGCTTCGCGTGTTCGGTGCCGAACGGCTGGGCAGGCTCGCCGCGCGCGACGCTGCCGCCCTCGAGCGGTCGATCAGGATGATCGGCCCCGACAACCCCGAGGCCGTTCGCATCGCTGCCGCGCGCGGCCTGGGCGCCAGCGGCGCCGCCGCGGCCGTCGAGCCTCTCGTCAAGGAAATGCGCCGCGGCGACGGAGCCAGTCGCGCGGCCGCCGAAGCGCTGGCGGCCATCGGCGGCGATCCGGCACACGGGGCGCTCAAATCGGCTTTGACCGAGGGGCGGGGGGAGACCGCCGCGGCCGCCGTGCACGGCCTGCGCAGGGTGCGCGGCTGCTCCGACTGCGGGAAGCTGCTGGCGCAGCAGCATGAGCAGCACCCGGAGCAGGGCGTACGCGACCTGATCGCGGTGGTGATGGAGATGCCGGTCGAGCACAAGCACTGACGAAGGGTCGCGTTCTTTGCGCCCGGTTAGCGATTCCATTAAGGTGCCGCGCTTCAACAGACGCCGATATGACACTTTACGACTACCCTGGTTGCCCATTCGGTAAGAAGGTCCGGATCGTCCTGGCCGAGAAGGAGCTTTCCTTCGATACCGTCATCGTCGATCTGGCCAAGGGCCAGCAGCGCGGGGAGGAATTCCGGCGCCTCAACCCGTTCGGCAAGGTGCCGGTCCTGGTCGATGAGGGTAGCGTCGTCTACGAGTCGACCATCATCAACGAGTACCTGAACGACGAGTATCCGCACGATCCCGAGCTCCTTCCCGAGGATTCGGGCGAGCGCGCGCGTGTGCGGCTGCTCGTCGACTTCGCCGATCGCGCCTTCACGCTTCCCTCGATGGCCATCGAGCGCGAGCTGGCGGCAGCCGAGCGCGACGAATCGAAGCTTTCGATGGCACGCGAAGCCGTCACCAAGTGCCTGACGGTTCTGGAGCGCGAGCTGGCGGGCAAGGAGTTCCTCTCCGAGCAGTTCTCGCTGGCCGACGTCGCGTTCGCACCGACACTGGTCCAACTCGACCGCCTGGGCATCGTCGTCGACGGCTCGCTGCCGAGCGTGCAGGCGTGGCGCGGTCGTCTGACGTCGCGTCCGAGCATCGGGAACCTGCTCAAGCTGGTGGCCTGAGACTGTGCGCCGTCCCGAAGATCTCACCTTCAGCGAGCGGATCTTCGTTCCCGAGGTCGTCCGCGGCCTGCTGGTGACGGGCCGCCGCTTCTGGCGCAACCTCTTCCTCCATATTGCGCATCAGTTCGGCATCGCACGCGGCACCGAAGCCTCGGTGACGCTGCAGTATCCCGAACAGTACCTGAAGTACGGCGCCGGTTACCGCGGCAGCCATCGTCTGACGCTCAAGGAGGACGGCTCGGTGCGCTGCACGGCCTGCTTCCTTTGCGCGACCGCGTGTCCCGCACGCTGCATCCATATCGAGGCGGGTGAGCATCCCGATCCGACGGTGGAGAAGTTCCCCGTGCGCTACGAGATCGATACTCTGCGCTGCATCTACTGCGGCTTCTGCGTCGAGGCCTGTCCGTGCGATGCGATCCGCATGGATACCTCCGTGCATCCTCGGGTGTCCGGCTACTCGCGTGAGGACTTCATCGAGGACAAGCAGATGCTCATGAGCCGCTCGATCACGATGCGCGAGAAGGGCGAGGATGTGCTGATGGAAGAGCAGATCGATCTCTACCAGCGCGCCAAGGCGGGCGAGGCCGTCGCCAGGTCGTGATCTTCTACTACCTGTGGCGCGAGGGCCTGCTGGCCCGGACGGACGGGGAGAAGCTGCGGTTCTTTCTGGGTCTGACGACCAACGCGCTGTTCCTTTCGCGTCGGCGCCCGCTCATCCGTTCCATTTCCTGGCCGGCCGCGCTGATTTCGCCGACGTACGCGCGCGCAGTCGCCGGCTGGCTACGCTACCGCGCCGATCTCTACGACGGCGCTGCCGGCTGAAGCGCAGACCCCTGGCCGAAGTGCCGGCGGGGTTGCGCCGACGGCTACCAATCGCGCCCGGCCGCGTTTAGGATGCCCGGCCAAGCGGACGCCCGGGTGGTCCGCCTCGAGGTTGACGAACATGGCTTTGACGTTTCAGCAGATGCTCGACGAGGCCAAGCGCCTCGTCCCGGAAGTGACGGCGGACGAGGTTCGCAAGCTGTCGGAAAGCAGCGACCCTCCCATCCTCATCGACGTGCGCGAGAAGGAAGAGTTCCGCGACGGCCATCTGGCCGGCGCGATGAGCATTCCGCGCGGGTTCCTGGAAATGCAGGTCGAAGGAAAGGTTCCCGACAAGGCCGCCCCCGTCATCGCCTACTGCCAGGGGGGCACGCGATCGCTGCTGGCCGGCCGCATTCTCAAGGAGATGGGGTACTCCGATGTCCGCTCGATGAGCGGCGGATTCGGCGCGTGGAAGAACGGCGGCTTCCCCTGGACGCAGGACCGCCAGTTCACGCAGGACCAACTCGCGCGCTACAGCCGCCACTTCCTGCTGAGCGAAGTCGGCGAGGCCGGGCAGGCACGGCTCCTGGACGCCAAGGTGTTGTGCCTGGGCGCGGGCGGTCTGGGCTCGCCGGTGGCGTTCTATCTGGCTGCGGCGGGCGTGGGCACGCTCGGTATCGTCGACAATGACGTCGTCGACGTCTCCAATCTGCAGCGCCAGATTCTGCACACCAACGATCGGGTCGGCATGCTCAAGACCGAGTCGGCGGCGATGACGCTCAAGGCGCTCAACCCCGACGTTCGCATCCACGAGCACCGGACGCGTCTGGACTCGTCGAACATCCTCGAGATCATCAAGGACTACGACATCATCGTCGACGGCTGCGACAACTTCCCCACGCGCTACCTGGTCAACGACGCCTGCGTCATGACGGGCAAGACGAACGTGCACGGCAGCATCTTCCAGTTCGAGGGGCAGGTCACCGTCTTCAAGCCGCACGAGGGGCCGTGCTATCGGTGCCTGTTCCCCGAGCCTCCGCCGCCGGGCATGGCTCCGAGCTGCGCGGAGGCCGGCGTGCTGGGCGTGCTGCCGGGGCTGGTCGGCTGCATCCAGGCATTGGAAACCATCAAGGTCATCCTCGGTGTGGGTTCGCCGCTGATCGGAAAGCTCGCGCACATCGAGACGCTCGGCATGGAAGTGCGGATCATGAATCTGCGCCGCGACCCGCAGTGTCCGGTCTGCGGGGAGAACCCGACGATTCACGAGCTGATCGACTACGAGGAGTTCTGCGGACTGCGCGCTCCCGCGGGCAGCGACCGCAATGCCGCCTGAGGCTCCGCCGGCCGCGTCGATCCTGTTCTTCCTGCGGCACGGCGAGACCGAATGGAATCGCCAGCGGCGCATCATGGGCGACATGGACATACCGCTCAGCCCGCGCGGCCGCGAGCAATGCCACGCCACGGCGAGGCTTCTTGACGGCTTCGGCATCGAGCGCATCCGCAGCAGCCCGCTGCTGCGTGCGCGGCAGACGGCTGAGATCGTGGCGCAGGCGCTGCACGTTCCGATCGAATTCGATGAGTCTCTGGTCGAGGTGCGGTTCGGGGAGTGGCAGGGCAAGACCTACGATGAGGTGCGCGCCGACGCCCGGTTCGTCTCGTTCGCATCCGATCCGGTCGCGCACGCCACGCCTGGCGGCGAGACCATCGCCGACGTGCAGGCGCGCGGCCTGGCGTGCGCCGGCAGCATCGCCGCCGGCGAGCGCGTCCTGCTGGTCAGCCACGGCGACATCATCCGCGCGGTGCTGTGCCACTACATGTCGATCCCGCTGAGCGAGTTTCGCCGCATCCGCATCGACAACTGTGGGCTGGCCGCGGTGTCGGTGACGGGGGACGTGGCGGTGGCGCAATTCGTCAATCTCCTCTCCGACGTGACGCGCGTGCTCGAGCCTGTGCACTGGGATCGGACGCCGCAAAAATGATGTTGACTCCCCCCCGCGACGCGGGCAGTTTCGGGGCGCTTCCGTGACCTCTGTCGAAGAACTCCAAGCCATCGCCAAAGAGCTGCGCATCGAATCGCTGCGGATGATCCACGCCGGCGGCTCGGGCCATCCGGGTGGCTCCCTGTCGGCCGCGGAGATCGCGGCGACGCTGTACTTTCGCGTTCTGCGCTACCGCGTGGGCAAGCCCGACGATCCCTCGCGCGACCGCTTCCTGATCTCCAAGGGGCACGGCGTGCCGGTGATCTATGCCGCGCTGGCTCGGGCTGGCTGCATTCCGCGGGACGAGCTCAAGACCCTTCGCCGCATCGACAGCCGCCTGCAGGGTCATCCCGACCACGTCCGCCTGCCGTACGTGGAGGCGGCCACGGGCTCGCTCGGGCAGGGCCTCTCGGTCGCGGTGGGAATGGCGCTGGCCGAGCGCCTCGATGCCAGGCACGACTATCGCGTCTACTGCCTGCTGGGCGATGGCGAGTTGCAGGCAGGACAGGTGTGGGAGGCTGCGATGGCGGCCTCCAAGTTCCGCCTGGCCAAGCTGACGGCCATCGTCGACTACAACAAGGTTCAGCTCGACGGCCACGTGCGCTCGGTGATGGATCTGGAGCCGCTGGCCGACAAATGGGCGGCGTTCGGTTGGAACGTCCAGCAGGTGGACGGCCATTCGGTCGAAGCGTTGATCGCCGCCTTCGATGCCGCCGACGCGCAGACCGAGCGGCCCGACGTCATCATCGCGCATACGGTCAAGGGCAAGGGCGTGTCGTTCATGGAAGACACGCACGCCTGGCACGGCAAGGCGCCCACCGATGAGGAGCTCGAGCGTGCGATCGCCGAGCTGGAGGCGGCCTAGTCATGGGCAAGGCAACCAGAGTCGCTTTCGGGGACGCGTTGCTGCGCATTGGCGCGACGCATCCGCGCGTGGTCGTGCTGGACGCGGATCTGGCCAGTTCGGTGCAGACCAAGAAGTTCGGCGACGCCTTTCCCGACCGTTTCTTTCAGGTCGGCATTGCCGAAGGCAACATGGTCGGTATGGCCGCAGGGATGGCGCTTTGCGGCCTCACGCCTTTTGCCGCCAGCTTCGCCTGCTTCCTGACGGGTCGCTTCGAACAGATCCGGATGTCGATCGGCTACAACAACGCCAACGTGCGGCTGGTCGGAACGCATTCGGGAATCGGCATCGGCGAGGACGGCTATTCGCAGATGGGCCTCGAGGACATCGCGCTGATGCGGTCGCTGCCGAACATGGTGGTGCTGCAGCCGGCCGACTGCCGCGAGGCCGAGCGCGCCACCGAGTTCCTCGCGGACTATGTCGGCGGCCCGGCGTACCTTCGCCTGACCAGGCAGAACGTCGACGACGTCAACGGCGAGGGCTACCGCTTCGAGTTCGGCAAGGGCGTCGAGATCCGCGACGGCAGCGACGTCACCATCGTCGCCTCGGGCGCGGTCGTCGGCGAGTCGATTCGTGCGGCCGAGCGGCTTGCCAAGGACGGCATCAGCGCCGGTGTCGTCAATCTGCACACGATCAAGCCGATCGACAGTGCGCTGCTGCTCAAACTGGCCGGCAAGACCGGACGCATCCTGACGGTCGAGGATCACGGCGTCACCGGCGGCGTCGGCGGTGCAGTCGTCGAGGCGCTGGCCGAAGTTCCCGACGTCGTCGTGAGGATCCACGGAGTTCACGGCTACGGCGAGTCCGGAACCGGTGCCGATCTGTACGCGAAACACGGACTCGACGAGGCGGGGATTGCCCGCGTCGCGAAGGAGTTTGTGTGGGCGGATCAGAAGCGCGCCAAAGCCCACGCCTGAACGCAGGCCGCCGATAGCGGCCGATCTGCGCTGATTTCGCAGGCCGCCGATAGCGGCCGATCTGCTTCGTTGCGCTCCTCGGGGCTCACTTCAGCGGGCCTCCAGCCCGCTTGCGTTCGCTCCTCGTCGCGCGCCTCGCATCTCGACCACTCTCGGCGCCTGTGTGCGCTTGCTTCAGGGCTTGGCGAACGCGGCCTGGTGGATCTGGCGGGCTTGGGCTCGGTATTTCTTTTCGTAGGCGCTGCAGGCGGGGTCGTCGGCCCGGCCTCGCCAGGGCTCTTCGGCCAAACCGCTTTCGGTCAGGCGCTGGCGGATCTCGCCGAATGCCGGTGTCACGTCCGTGGCGACGTAGATCCTTCCGCCAGGCCGCAGGGTGCGGTGGACGGCCTGGCAGAACTCCGGCGTGAAGAGGCGGCGTTTGTGATGGCGTTTCTTCCACCAGGGGTCGGGAAAATAGACGTGGTACGCGTCGATGGTCTGCGCTGCCAGGAGGTGGCTGACCATCCACCGCGCATCCGTGCACAGCATTCGCAGATTCGCCGGAAGCTCGCCGCGGCGCGCGGCGCGGGCCGGCGACGCGGCTCGGATCTCGATGCCAACGAACAACGTGTCCGGCTGCCGCCGCGCCGCCTCGATGAGGAAGCCGCAGTTGCCGGGGCCGATCTCGATCTCGATACGCGAAAGCTCCGGTGTCTGCGCGAGCCAGTGCTCGCGCTCGACGCTGAAAGGCCTCAGGGGCACGTCAGGAGGCGGGGAGCGCGGGCGTGCCCATGCCGATGGCAACCCAGATCGTCCACAGCGTCAGTCCCACCACCAGCCATGCGCCCACGACCAACCGCCGGACGCGGCCGTCGAGCACGGCATCTTCGATCGGGATCTCGGCTTCGTCCTCGCGAACGGTGCGAAGGCACAGTCCCATCGTCAGGTACACGCCGAAAAGGATGACGAGAAAGGCCAGCGACAGCTTGCCCGCCAGGGCATAGCCGATCCTGGCGAAATACTCGGCGCCGAGCGCCTGCTTGTACGGCGTCAGCCCCCAGGCGCCTGTCATCAGCGCCACGCCAAGTGCTCCGACGGCCAGCGGACTGTAGGCGCGGAACAGGGGCAGGAGGCTGCGTCGGCGCTCGGCTGCGGGTCGATCGCCGGCAGCGAGGAGCGGTGTGGCGATGGCAAGAAGCACGGTCGCGCCCAGGTGCACCGCGATGCCCGCCAGATGGGCCAGCAGCAACGGCCGCGACATGCGCCGCGCTTCTAACGCCCTCGATGGCGCATTGCAACGCAGTGTTGAAAACGCGTGGTTCCGGCCTTAGATAGCCGTATGGCAAAGCCCATCTTGACCACCAGGAAGTCTCCGGGTCTCGGCGAAATACGAGGCGACGCGGGAATGATCTCCGATGCGGTGGTCGTCACGCGCGTCGATGCCGCTCTGGCGTGGGCTCGCAAATACTCGATCTTCCCGTATCCCTTTGCCACCGCCTGCTGCGCGATGGAATTCATGTCGCTGTCGATGGCTCCCTATGACATCGACCGCTTCGGGGCGCTGCTTCCGCGCTTCACGCCGCGTCAGGCCGATCTGCTCATGGTCATCGGGACGGTCACCGTTCGCCAGGCGCCGATCCTCAAGCGCGTCTATGACCAGATGGCCGAGCCGAAGTGGGTGATGGCTTTCGGTGCCTGCGCTTCCACCGGTGGTTTCTACGACAACTACTCGACGCTTCCCGGCATCGATCGGGTCGTGCCCGTGGATGTGTACGTTGCCGGCTGCCCGCCGCGTCCCGAAGGCGTGATCGATGCGCTGATGGCGCTGCAGCGAAAGATCCAGGGCGAGCCGCAGGCGACCGCGTTCTCGTCGGTCGCAGCGGAGAGCTAGCCGAGAAATCCGTTCGACTGCGCCGCCGTTCGGCGCGAAGTGACAGCAACACGAGATGTTCCAGAAGGTACTGCTTCATTACCGCGACGTCCCGGACGGCCTCGTCGCGATCGACAAGTACATCGCCGACGGCGGCTACAAGACGGCGCGGCGCGTGCTGTCGGAGATGGCGCCGGACGCCATCGTGGCGGCGGTCAAGGAGTCCAACCTGCGCGGCCGCGGTGGCGCCGGATTCCCTACGGGCCTGAAATGGTCTTTCGTCGCCAAGAACACCGGCAAGCCCATCTACCTGCTCTGCAACGCCGATGAGAGTGAGCCCGGAACGTTCAAGGATCGCGACATCATCGAGAACGATCCTCATCAGCTTCTCGAAGGGATCATGATCTCGGCCTACGCGATCGGCTGCACCGACGCGTACATCTACATCCGCGGCGAGTTCGGTTACGGCGCCGAGGTGCTCAAGACGGCGATCGCCGAGGCCTATGCACAAGGCTTCCTCGGAACCAACGCTTTCGGCACCGGCAGGACGCTGCACATTCACCTGCATCGAGGAGCCGGCGCCTACATCTGCGGCGAGGAGACCGGACTCATCGAGTCGCTCGAAGGCAAGCGCGCGCACCCTCGCATCAAGCCGCCGTTTCCGGCGGTCTACGGGGTTTTCGGCTGCCCGACCATCGTCAACAACGTCGAGACGCTGGCCTGCGTGCGGCACATCCTCGAGCGCGGCGCCGACTGGTTCAAGGCGATCGGACCGGAATCCGGGCCGGGCCCCAAGCTCTACTGCGTCTCGGGCCACGTGCAGAAGCCGGGCGTCTACGAGCTGCCCATGGGCACGCCGCTTCGCGAGATCATCGAGGTGCACGCCGGTGGCATGCTGCCGGGACGCAAGCTCAAGGCCGTCATTCCCGGCGGCTCCTCGGTTCCCATTCTTCGCGGCGACGAGATCGACATAGCCATGGACTTCGACTCGGTTTCCAAGGCGGGCTCGATGCTGGGCTCGGCCGGCATCATCGTCATGGACGATTCGACCGACATGGTGGCGGCGTTGCGTCGCATCGCGCACTTCTACCATCACGAGTCCTGCGGGCAGTGCACGCCGTGCCGCGAAGGCACGGGATGGCTCGAGAAGATCCTGATCCGTCTGGACGAGGGCGAGGGCACGCCCGACGACATCCGCGTACTGGACAATGTCGCCAAGGGGATGCTCGGCACCACGATCTGCGTGCTCTCGGATGCGGCGGCCATGCCCGTGCGCAGCTTCCTGGCCAAGTTCGCCGACGAGTTCCGCTCGGCCGCCGGCAGGAGCGGCGGCGCGGCCGCAGCCTGACCGGCGCGAGGTAACGACAGCACCATGGCCACAGTCACCATCAACGGAGTCGTCGTCGAGGTCCCCGACGGCACCAACGTCGTGCGCGCCGCCGAGATGGCGGGCCAGGAAATCCCGCACTACTGCTACCACCCCGGGCTGTCCGTGGCGGGCAACTGCCGCATGTGCCTGATCGACATCAAGGCCATGTCGGCCAAGCAGCCCAATCCGCTGCCCAAGCTGCAGATCGGCTGCAACACCATAGTGGCCGACGGCATGGTGGTGGAGACCAACAATCCGCGCGTCGAAGAGGCGCGGCGCGGCGTCCTCGAGTTCCTGCTGATCAATCACCCCATCGACTGCCCGATCTGTGATCAGGCAGGGGAGTGCAAGCTGCAGGAATACTACATGGATTACGGCCGCTACGACTCGCGCATGCTGCTCGAGGAGAAGCAGCACAAGGGCAAGGCCATGCCGGTCGGGCCCGACATCATGCTCGACCAGGAGCGCTGCATCCTGTGCACGCGCTGCATCCGGTTCCTGGACGAGGTCACGCATACCCACGAGCTGGTGATGAAGGAGCGCGGCGACCACAGCGAGCTGGCGGCGGCCGAAGGGCGCCAGGTGGACAACGCCTACTCGGTCAACGTCGTCGACATCTGTCCGGTGGGCGCGCTGACCAGTCGCGAATTCCGATTCCAGGCGCGCGTCTGGTACCTGGACCGCACCAATTCGATCTGCCCGGGCTGCGCCAACGGCTGCAACATCGAGGTCCATTCGCGCGAAGGCCGAATCTACAGGCTCAAGCCGCGCGCCAACGAGAAGGTCAACGGCTACTGGATGTGCGACGACGGCCGCCGCACCTGGCACGGCGTGCACACCAACGACAGGCTGACCGCGAGCTACATGCGCAGCGGCGATGAGTTCGTCGAGGTCGATGCGCGCGAGGCTGCCACGGCCGCTGCGGGCGGGCTGAGCGAGTGCGGCAAGGTCGCCGTGGTCGCCTCGGCATCGTTGTCGATGGAGGAGGGGTTCCTGCTGCGGGCCATCGCGCGCCGGCTCGGCGGCGCGCCGTGCATCATCGTTTCGCCCGCAACATCCGACATTCCCGACGACGGCTTCCTGATCTCCAGCGACCGCCATCCCAACCGTGCCGGCCTGCTCGCGCTCGGCTTCGTCGAGCAGGCCTCGCTGCCGCCCGGCACCGACGGTGTCATCCTGGCGCGCGCCGACACGGTGGCCGACGACGAGAAGGCATGGGGCGATCTCCTCGAGAACATGCACGAAGTGCTGGTGGTCGACGATCACGTCGGCAAGAGCATGGCCTACGCCAACCAGGTGCTGGCAGTGGCCACGCACTTCGAGGCACCCGGCAGCTTCGTCAACCGGCGCCAGCGGCTGCAGGCTTTCGAAGGTGCCGTTCCTGCGCCGGGACGCGCGGTTGCCGGCTGGGAAGGCCTTGCCGATCTGCTGGCCGAGCTCGGCGGCCCGCGTTACGCCGACGTGCAGGAGATCTTCGCGGCCATGTGTCTCGAGCTGGGACTGACCGGCGTCGCGAGCCACCAGGATCTCGGCAGCAGCGGGGCGGTTCTGGACGACCTGCGGAGCACGCGCGCTTCGAGCGGCGCAGCGGCCGCTGCATCGCCGGCGCCCGCCTGATGCCGATGCGTCGCGGCCGCCGCGGCAGCGCTCAGAACGGCAGGCCCGTTCGAAACAGCAGCCAGTGCGCGGCGATCTCGCCGACCGCCACGACCAGCGCCGCGATGTAGAAGAGTCCGGTCGCGGCCATCGTCTGCGGTATCGCGAGTGTACGGCGGATGAGCTCGGCCAGCACCAGCGCGAGCGCCCACAGCGCCACGCGTGCAAACACGAGAATGCCGAAGCGTTCGCCGAATGCCGCCTGCAGGCCTGCATCGAAGGTGTCGCCGCCAAGCCAGACAACGGTGATGGCGAAAAAAATCGCGACGATTTCTGCACGAAGGCTCGCGCGATAGAACGCCGTCATCCTGTGCAGAGGCTGCAGATCCAGCCCGGTGTCGATCAGGTACCAGTGTCCGAGCAGCATCCCGGTCGAGGACGCGCCCGTGACGAACGCGCCGCTTAGTGCGGCAACAGCAAAGGCGATCGTTGCAGACACGCCTGCTCCGGCCGGAACGTGTGAAGCGGCGGTGATGGCGAGCGCGAGCAGCCCGAGCAGCGAGGCGATGGCGAAGGCGCGCGCACGCAGCCACGCCAGGTCCAGAAAAAGACTCACGAAATACACGCCCAGAACGGCGCTGAACGCGCACCACGACAGCAGCGCTGCAATGGTGACGGGTGCATCGGCGCCATAGGTGGCTCGCAGCGTTGCTTGTCCCGCCACCAGCAGCAGCGCGCACAGCAGGTAGACGGCGCAGGTCGATTTGTAGAAGCCACGCTCCATTTCGGCGAAGGGCGGCACCGCCATGGCAATGAGCCCGCCCACGGCGAGCTTGCCGAAAAGAAGCAGATACGTATGCGCAAAAAGTGCTTCCACCGCCGCGCACGCTAGTGGCGCCGCAGCGGCGATTCAACGCCGAGCACTGCATCGAAACGAGACAGTGCAATTTGCTCGGCTGCGAATTTCGCGTGATGCCGTGCGATGATCCGCGTCGTTGTCCGCAACCGCTGTCCACACCGCGCACGCGTTGCTGTGCCCTCATTGCACGGTCTGAACCGTCGTTCCGAGTTATCGACAGCGATTGCGACGCGTAACAAAAACGCTCGGCAGAACGCGTACCTCGCGCAAGCCATTGCAGAGCATGCTGTGCACGGCGGCGCAATTCTCGTTAGAAAATAACACTGCCGTCATTCGTCCTTGCCTGAGACCGTGCGGATTTGTACATCCCTCGTGTCGCGCGGGATGCGCAGCGGCGCTCTTCGGCGCAAGCCAAGACGTCGTCGCAGCACGGTGGGTGCAAGCAGAGCGCGGCGATCCGGACAAGCGAATCATTCAGGCGCCGGGCCCGCACGTCATGCCTTCCGGCGAGGGCACTCGTGTTGGCGGCGGCGGATCATGCGGACGTCCTTTGAGGCTGGGTAAGGGGTCGAGATGATTGGAAGCAATGATACGGAGCGACTTTGGACGCAGGCCTGCTCGTACATCGAGGAGCGGGTTTCGGAGAAGGATTTTCAGACGTGGATCCTGGAGCTCAACGCGCGGTCGTTCGACGGGGAGACGCTGACGCTGGAGGCTCCATTCGGACTTTTTCGTGACAGGGTGCGACAGTCCTTCCTGCCCGCCATCGAGACCGCGGTGGCAACGGCAGCGAAGAAGCCGTGCCGCGTCGTCGTTGTCGTCGGCCAGTACGGCATGGCCTCCAATGCGCACCGGCTGCGCACGACCAGCGCCGGCCCGGCGCGTGGCTGCGCACCGGCCGCCAAGGCGAAGCCGGTGCGCGAGAAGACCTTCGACAATTTTCTTGTCGGCGACGGCAACCGTCTCGCCTATCTCGGCGCGCGACAGCTCGCCGAAGGCAGCGCCGGCGAGTCCGGCAACCCTCTGTTCCTCTATGGCGGCGTCGGCCTCGGAAAGACGCACCTGCTGATGGCCATCGCGCACGCGCTGCGCGCCGCCGGCAAGCGCGTCCTCTACTACCAGGGCGAGGATTTCACCCGCCGGATGGTCGAGGCGCTGCAGGGCGGCCGCATGGAGTCGTTCCATCGCGAGTTCCGCGGCGCCGAAGCCCTGCTCATCGACGACGTGCAGTTCCTGTCGGGAAAGAAGCGCACGCAGCAGGAGCTCTACCACGTCTTCAACCTGTTGCACCAAGCGGGCAAGCCGATCGCGCTGGCCAGCGACCGTCCGCCCGATGAGCTCGAGAACCTGGAGCGCGGGCTGCACAGCCGCTTTGCCGGCGGCCTGCTCGCCGACCTCGGTCCGCTCGACCGCGATCTGCGCCTGCGCATTCTCAAGGGCAAGCTGTCGGAGTCGGGCATCAACCTCGACGACCACATCCTGGAGCGCCTGGCCGTGCAGCTGCAGGGCAGCGTGCGCGAGGTCGAAGGCCTGGTGTCGCGCCTGCGGGCGGCCAGCAACCACCAGACGATGCCGCTCGACGACGGCGTCGTCGAGACGATGATCACGCCGTACCTGGCACGGCGCGGACCCATCGATCTCGACGTGGTCATCGACACCGTGGCGTGGGTGCACGGGCTGACGCGCGACGAGCTGCTCTCGCGCGACCGCAGCCGCCGCGTGGCCTGGCCGCGCCACATCGCGGCCTACATGTGCCGCAAGCTGACGGCGGCATCGCTGCCCGAGATCGGGCACGCGCTCGGCGGCCGCAATCACACCTCCATCCTGCGCGCGGTTCGCTCGGTGGGCGAGCGGCAGTCGGGCGATCAGACCTTCGCAGCACGCCTGCAGCAGATGGAGAAGATGCTCGGAACCTCCCCGCAGCTGCGCGGCCGCGTGCAGCCCGCCACCTGACGGAATGGGGCCAGGTCTTGCTTTAGAGCATTCTGCTCTGATGCAAGACCTGGCCCCGCGAGCGTGAGGCACGCAAGCGACGGCCACCTCGCGCTGCCCGACGCCGAAGGGCCGCAGTGCGGCGCAACGATCGGTCCGCGGCGATGAGCGAGCGGCTCGCAACCCGCCACCCTCTCTGCTAGCAGGGACGCATGTCGCGCAAGATGGCGGGAGTCATCGACGAAGCCTCGCGCCTGGAGGCGCTGGCCATGTCGATCTACACGCGCCTTGCCGCCACCTTCCGCAACGAGCCCGAGCTGCACCGCTTCTGGATGTCGATGGCCCGTCACGAGGCGGGCCACGTCGGCGCGTTGGCCCTGCTCAAGACCCTGTTGTCGCAGTCCACCGATGATCTGCGCCTGGAGATCGACGACAGCGCCGCCGTCGAGGCCGCCGCGGTCATCGAGAGGCTGCACGAGGAAACCGCCGCGGCGGTGGACGTGGAGCGCGCCTTCGCGATCGCGCTCGAGCTCGAAAGCCTGGAGCTCGAGGACCTGGTGCTCGATCTCATCCACGTGCTCTCGGACCCCGCCGCGCGCGCGCAGGCCGAGCAGATGCTGCTTCACGACCTCAGCGACCTTTCGCTCATGATCGAGAAGCACTGCAGCGGCGACGACCTGCTCGCCAGGGCGGACGCCCTCGTCGAGAGCAGGGTGGGTGCGGGTCGGAGCGGATCGAGCTTCGTGCGCAAGTGCTGACGGCTGCGCCGCGCGTCACGATCATCGTCCTGAACTGGAACGGCGCCGAGCTGCTTCCCGACTGCCTGACCTCGCTACGACGGCAGACCTGCCAGGACTTCGAGCTGCTCCTCGTCGACAACGGCTCCACCGACGGCAGCGCCGAACTGGTGGCGCGCGACTTTCCCGAGGCGCGCCTGATCGCGCTGCCGGAGAACCGGGGCTTCTGCGGCGGCAACAACGTCGGCTTTCGCGAGGCGCGCGGCGAACTGATCCTGCTGCTCAACAACGATGCCGAGCTGCGCGAGGACTTCGTCGCCAACGTCATCGCCGCGGCCGATCTGGAACCGGACTTCGGCATGTTCGCCGCCAACGTGCGCATGTACGATCGACGCGAGGTCTTCGATTCCACCGGCCTGCTCGTCTACGCCGACGGCGTGTGCCGCTCGCGCGGCTGGCTCGAAAAGGACGTGGGGCAGTTCGACAGGGCCGACGAGGTGCTGGCTCCCAACGGCTGCGCGGCCGTCTACCGGCGCGCCATGCTCGACGACGTGGGCCTCTTCGACGAGGCCTACTTCGCGTACCTCGAAGACCTCGACCTCGGGCTGCGCGGGCAGTTGCGCGGCTGGCGCTGCCGCTACCTGCCCGGCGCCGTCGCCTACCACAAGAAGTCGATGACCAGCGGCTATCATTCCGCCTTCAAGGCCCATCTGGTCGAGCGCAACCGGATCTGGAACGCGGTGCGCCTGCTGCCGCTTCGCCTGCTGGCGCTCAGCCCGTTCTGGACGCTGGCGCGTTACGTGGCCCAGGGCTTTGCCGCCGCCAGCGGCCGCGGCATGTCGAGCACGTTCTCGCGCGACTACACGCGCGGACAGCTCGCCGGCATCCTGCTGCGCGCCTACGTGGAAGCGCTCGCACGCCTGCCCGAGGTGTGGCGCCAGAGGCAGGAGATCCAGGGGCGCAGAAAGCTAGGCGCTCTGGCGGTTTACGTGCTTCTTCGCAGGCACCGCTTGCCGCTTCTGGAGCTGGCCTTCAAGGATTAGCGAGCGCGGCCTTGCGCGCGGCCCGCTTGGCGGCCGTCTCGGCGACGACCAGCGTCTGGCGGGCCGAATCGGACTCGGGCGCGGCCGCCACCAGGCGCTGCGCGTACGTCCACGCCTCCTGCGCCCGGCCCGCATCCAGCAACAGGCGCGTGATGTTGGTCAGGGCACCGGTGTCTTCGGGCATCGCTTGGAGGTAGCGCTCGTAAACCCGTATTCCATACGCGACATCGCCGGCGGCGGCCTTGCGCTCGGCCAGATAGAACGCAGCGCGCGAGAAGGCTGCGTGGATCGACAGGGCGCGCTCGAACGCCGCGAACGATTCATCCCGGCGTCCCTGCGCCCACAGCCACAGGGCCAGGTCATACTGCGCCTTGGCCGAACGGGGCGATGCGGCCGCCGAGGCCGGGAAGTAGGTCGCCGCAGATTCCCACACGGCCGCGCGTGCCTGGAACTGCGCGAACAGGATGACGACGGCGGCGCCGGTGACCGCAGCGGCCACGGCAGCGCCGCGCGCGATTCGCGTGGCAATCCTTTCGACCAGCAGGCCCGCGGCCAGGCAAGGTCCGACCGAAGGCAGGAAGAGCAGCCGCTCGGCCATGATCGTGCCGGTGGGGAAGGCGATGTTGGCCGTCACAGCGAAGGCGACGGCGAACCAGCCGACGCAGAAGAACAGGCGAGGGTAGCGGCGCAGGCCCGCGGTCGCGGCGGCTCCGCTCGCCAGCAGCACCGCCAGCGCCACCGCGCCGGCCGCGGTCGTTGGATCGGTCTGTGCGAAGGAGCGGTCCGGCAGCAGCGGATGCGGCCAGAGCGTCAGGCGCGCGTACTCGAGCAGGACCGCCGATGCCTTCAGGATTCGCTGCACGAAAGGCTCGTAGGCCAGTGGATTGTCGACGTATTGCGGGGTGACGACCTGCTGCGCCAGCGGCAGCACGTGCAGCGCCCAGGCCGCGCCCGCCAATGTCGCGCCCGCCAGAGCCGGCCACAGCCGCACCTGTCGCGGGAACGCCAGGCGCGCGAGCACCAGCAGTCCGGGCAGGCAAAGCGCGCTCTCCTTCGAATGGAATGCCGCGTAGGCCGCGGCCGCGCTGATCGCGGCAATGGCCAGGGCCTGCCGCGGGCTGGCTCTCTCGTCGCCGCGGGCGGCGATTGCCACGAGCATCACGATCAGAACACCGAGCGCGGCAAGCAGCTCGGCCCGGCCCACCAGCGAGGCCACGGCATCGACATGCACCGGATGGACGGCGAAGATCGCTGCCGCGGCCGCCGCGCCCGGCGTCGCAAGGCCGATCCGTAGCGCGAGCTTCAGCACGAGCAGGCTGATCAGCGCCGACAGCGCGACGTTGGTCGCATGAAAGGCGGCGGGGGAACCGCCGCCCCAGAGCCGATCGACGTCGAGCGAGATCAGTGTCGCGTGGCGTCCGGTGCCCCAATGCCGCGTGGTCGCAAACGTCGACAGGCCCTCGCTCCAGAATGGAGCGCGATCGACGATGACGGCCTGGTCGTCGTAGACGAAGTCGAAGCCGATCGAAGGCGCGCCTGCCGCGATGGCCAGGCATGCGACGAGCAGGGCAGGCCAGATCCGCGAGAGCCGCCGCACGGGCGGATGCTAGGGCCCTGAGCAGGGGCGCGCAAACCTCGATGCCTTGCCGGCATGCGAGGCGCACGCTAAGGCTGCTTGCAGCGCGCCCTGGTCTGCACGGCTCAGCGGATCGGCAGCGGCTGCGTGAAGCAAACTGGACGACGCTCGGAGGCTGACGATGTCGGACCCATTTCTTTCCGCCCGCGAAGTGGCTGCCGCCATTGCCAGCGGCGACCTCGACCCTCTCGACGCCGTCGATACCTGCCTCGGCCGCATCGACCGTCTCAACCCTCAGCTCAACGCCGTCATCTGGCGCGACGACGAGGCGGCTCGCGAGCAGGCGCGCTCAGCCCGCGAGGCCGTGGCGCGCGGAGAGGCGCTCGGCCCGCTGCATGGTGTGCCCATTCCGATCAAGGATCTGACGGACGTGGCCGGCTGGCCGACCACCTACGGCTGTCGCGGCGCGCGCAGCCGCGTCGCGACGGTGACGGCGCACGTCGCGCAGGCGTTTCGCGATGCGGGCGCGATTTTGCTGTGCCGAACCAACACGCCCGAGTTCGGCACAGTCCCCGTCACCGAGAACGACTGCTATGGGCCCACGCGCAACCCGTGGAACCTGCAGCACACGCCCGGCGGCTCCAGCGGCGGCGCCTCGGCGGCCGTTGCCTCGGGAATGGTTCCCATCGCGCACGCCAATGACGGCGGCGGCTCGATCCGCATTCCCGCCTCGTGCACGGGCCTGGTCGGTCTGAAGCCGAGCCGCGGGCGCGTTCCGATGGGGCCGCTGGTCTCGGACGTCATGCACGGCGGCGCGGTCGAAGGCACGGTCACCCATACCGTCGCCGACACCGCCATCGCGCTGGATGTCATCGCGAGATTCGATCCTCACGCCTGGTACAACGCGCCGGCGCCCGAGCGTCCGTTCGCGCAGGAAGTGGGGCGCGATCCGGGCCGTCTGCGCATAGCGTTCACGACGGCGGCGCCGACCGGCGTGCCCGTTGCGCCCGAATGCATCGCCGCGGTCGAGAAGACGGCCGCACTGCTCGAAGGTCTCGGCCATCACGTCTTCGAAGGCGCCCCGAGCTGGCCCGAGCCCTCCGATGTGCTTCCCTCGTTCATGGTCGTCTGGAACACCGGCTCGGCCTACTGGGACGTCGCCGACTGGTCGGCCATCGAGCCACTCAACGCGGCGCTGCGCGCTCAGGCCGCTGCCATGGACAGCCTGACCTACGTCCGCGGCCTCCTGCACCTGCAGATCCTCAGCCGACAGATCGTCGGGAGCTGGGGGCGCGACTTCGATGTGCTGGTGACGCCGACCATTGCCACCGAGCCGCCGCGCATCGGCGAGCTGTGGGAAGGCATGGAGAACGATCCGTCGCTGCCGCTGATGCGAGCCGGAGACGTGTGCCCGTTCACGCCGCTCTTCAACGTGACCGGACAGCCCGCTGTATCGCTCCCCATGCATTGGAGCCGGACCTCGGGCCTTCCCATCGGCGTTCAGCTGGTTGGCGGTCCGTGGGCCGAGGGCCAGCTGCTGCGCGTGGCCGCGCAGCTCGAGCAGGCGGCGCCCTGGCGTGACAGGCGGCCGCCAGTGTCGTAGGCGCGTGCTGTATGTGCGGCCGGCGCGAGTGTCCGGGCGCGAAGCGGGAAGCGACGAGAACCGCGATCGTCGTCGTTGCCGGCCGCGGGACGTCCAGCGCGGCGGGTTGCTGCCCTGCGGCCGTCTGCTAGAGGAGTGCCCTGAGCGGCGCATGACAGCGCCGATTCCATCTTCCGCCCCCGTAGCTCAGGTGGATAGAGCACAGGATTCCTAATCCTGGGGCCGCAGGTTCGAGTCCTGCCGGGGGCATTTCTCCGCTCAGCTCGGCCAGTGTCGAGGAAGGCCGCCGGCCTCTTCCGACTGTGCAGGGCAGGGATTTTGATATGCGCGGGTTGCGCGGCTAGGGTGCCGCTGCTCGTCGCGAAATCGTCCGCTTACACGCAATTTGGAGGGGCTTACGTTGCACTCGCGAACACCATCGGCTCGTCGTTTCACCTACCTCTCCCTCTGCGCCGGGGCCGGCCTGGCCGGCCTGCTGGCCGTCTCCGCCGGCGGCTGCGGCGGAGGCGGCGACCGTTCCAACCCTCCGCTGCCCCAGGTGGTCATCGATGCCCTGGCCGAATACGTCGACGTCGGGCAGCGCTTCGTGCTCGATGCCAGCCGCTCCACCGATCCCAACGGCGAAGGCGACGACCTGCAGTTCCAGTGGCGCATCATCCAGGGCGGCGACGACACCGAGTTCGACGATCACTGCCGCGACGATTTCGACGTCATCTGCGAGACCAACAACGACCCGTGCAGCAACGATGCGACGCGGGTCTGCAACGACGACGACGACTGCACCATTCCCGGCGACTGCGTCGGCGGCGTGTGCGCCGACGATCCCGAAGACGAATGCGCGCGCGACACCGACTGCACCGACTTCGGCATCTGCCAGATCAACAGCGGCGACAGCTCGCCCGACTGCGCGACCGGAATCTGCGGAGTCGGGGAGGGTGACGAAGGCGAGAAGGTCACGTTCGTTGCCGACGTGCCCGGTCCCTTCACCGTGCGTGTGACCGCCATCGGTGACCGTTCCAACGGCACCGGCACGATCGTGCTGAACACGTTCCCGTCGCTGTACGTGGTCGGCTCGATTTTCGCGTTCGGCGGCACCGAAGGCGCGCTCATCGGCGAGCTCGAGGATGCCGAGGAGTTCGCGGCCGAAGCGATCAAGGGCGTCTCCAACCCCGAGGACGGAAGCATCGTCGTGATCGACGAGGACCTGGGCGTGCTGCGCGTCTTCGACCTGGAGACCGGCGAGATTCGCGGCGCCTTCGGCGAGACCGACACGTTCGTCGAGGATCCGGCGGCGCTGACGTTCCGGCAGACCAACGGCCGCCTCTACGTGGCCGAGTCGGACGGGGATACGCGCATCTTCGACGGCTCCACCGGCCTTCTCATCTCCGACTTCGGCAATGTCGGCGACTCGCCCGATGCGATGGTCTTCTCGCCCGTCAGCGGAGACCTGCTCGTCGTCAACGGCCAGCCCGGCAGCGGCGTGCGCGTGTTCGGCAACGGCGGCAATGCCAAGGGCGTCCTCGGCGACACCGACACCGCGGTCTCGCAGCCGGTCGATCTGGACTTCCTCGGCGATCCGCCGACCGATCTGCTGATCGCGGACGCGGCCGGCGACGTCATACGCTGCGACGTCGACGGCACAGACTGCGACTCCTTCGGCGACGTCGGCGCGATGCTCGCGCCCGGCAGCCCCAGCGCGATCGCGGCCAACCCCGCCTTCGCGTTCACGAACAACGACGTGATGATTGCCGATCCGGAGGGCGAGCGCGTGATCGCCTGCAACTCCGACGGCACTTCGTGCGGCACGTTCGGCGAGACCGACGAGATCGATTCGGAGTACCGCGACATCTTCTTCGCGCCGCCGGTGCTGCCGACCACGACGACGACCAACAGCACGACGACGACGACGCTCGAAGACTGAGCGGCGGCGGGCAGGGCCGTGGCGAGACGCGATCGCAGCTTCTTCGAGAAGCAGGAACGCGAGCAGCTCGCCCCCTACGCCATGCCATCGTCCGCCAGCCGCGGCCGCGCGCATCCGGAGCCCGAGCATCCGTTTCGCCTGGCGTTCCAGCGCGACCGCGACCGCATCATCCATTCGACGGCGTTTCGGCGCCTCGAGTACAAGACGCAGGTCTTCGTCAATCAGGAAGGCGACTACTACCGCACGCGCCTGACGCACACGATGGAGACGGCGCAGATCACGCGCACCGTGGCGCGGATCCTGGGCCTGAACCAGGACCTCGCCGAGGCGGTGGCGCTGGCGCATGACCTCGGTCACACGCCGTTCGGGCACGCCGGAGAGCACGTGCTCGCCGATCTGATGCGCGATCACGGCGGCTTCGACCACAACAGCCAGAGCCTGCGCATCGTCGAGGAGCTCGAGCAGCGCCATCCGCACTTCGACGGGCTCAACCTGAGCTACGAAGTGCGCGAAGGCATCGTCAAGCATTCGGGCCGCTACGACCGCCCGCGCGTGGCCGACTTCGACGCCGGCTCGGCGCCGCCGCTGGAGGCGCAGATCGTCGATTACTGCGACGAGATCGCCTACAACGCCCACGACATCGACGACGGCATCCAGTCGGGCCTCATCTCGCTCGAGGACCTGGAGGGCATCGAGCTGTGGGACCGCACCTACGACCGCATCAGGAAGGCCTTTCCGAAGGCCTCGCTCTCGGTGCTGCGCTACCAGGCGGTGCGCACGCTGATCGATGAGCTCACCACCGATCTGCTGGACGCCATCGAGGCGCGGATCCTCGAGCACGGCATCGAGACCATCGAGGACCTGCGCCGGGTCAAGCCGCACCTGGCCGGCCCGAGTCAGGCCATGGACGTCCAGGTCCGGCAGCTCAAGGCGCGGCTGATGGAGCGCCTCTATCAGCACCACCGCGTGCGGCGCATGACCGCCAAGGCCGGCCGCGTCATGCGGGCGCTGTTCGAGACGTACATGGAGGACCCGCACCAGATGCCGCCGCACATCACGGCGCGCGCCGGCGCCGGCGTCTCGATGGCGCGGGTCATCGCCGACTACATCGCCGGCATGACCGACCGCTTCGCTCTCGAAGAGCACGGCCGGCTCTTCGATCCGTTCCAGAAGGTCTAGCGGCGGCGGCCGCACCCGCCGGAACGTCCGGCGAGAGCAGCCGCGCGCGTCCGGCAGGGGACGCGCCTCGGCGCTCGCACTCGCGCGTTTCCCGAGGGATTCGCGTAGCCAAGACGACATAATACATCTTATCGGACGTAGCTGGTCGAGCCGGATTGCCCGGCGCCGGCACGGGCGGCCGTGCGATTGGAGCGTCGTTCTCGGCTCCGCGGCCGCCTTGGCCCGGCCCGCTGCAGGATTTGCCTGCCGGTGCGTCTGTAAGTGGCATCCGGCAGGTTCGCGTGTAACCGTCCGGGCCTCGCATGGATTCGTCGCTGGCTCTTGCGCTGACCGTGGGATTGCCCGCGATGACGGCCGCCGTGCAGTTGCTGCTCGCGCGCCACGTCGGTCGCTTCGGCGCGTGGGCCATGTTCGCGGCGGCGGTATCGGCGTTCGGGCTGTGCCTGGGCCTCTTCCAGTCCGAGGAAGTCGCAGCGTTTTCCGTGCCGTGGATCGCCGAGCTGGGAATCTTCTTCAGCTTGCGCGCCGACCGCTTCGGTCTGTTCTTCGCGATGCTGGTCTCCGGCGTGGGCGCGCTGGTGGCGGCGTATTCCTTCGCCTACGTCGCCGATCTGCCGCCGGCGCGGCTGGGCCGCTTCTACGCGGCGCTGACGGCCTTCATGACGGCCATGCTCGGTCTGGCCGTCTCCGACGACCTCCTGACTCTGGCGCTGTTCTGGGAAGCCACAAGCGTCACGTCCTGGATGCTGATCGGCTTCTGGTACGAGGACGACAACGCGCGCCGCGGCGCCAATGTGGCGCTGCAGGTCACCGCGCTGGGCGGCCTGGTGATGCTGGTCGGCTTCCTGGTCCTCGGCGGCGCGGCCGGCACGTTCTCGCTCCACCAGCTGGCCACGCACGCGCCGGCAGCGGCAGCGCTGCAGACGTCGGGATGGATCGATGCGGCCCTGGCGCTGATCCTGGTCGGCGTGCTCACCAAGTCGGCGCAGGTGCCGTTCCACTTCTGGCTGCCTGGGGCGATGGTCGCTCCCACGCCGGTCTCGACCTACCTGCATGCGGCAACCATGGTCAAGGCCGGCATCTTCCTGCTCGGCCGGCTCTGGCCCATCTTCGCCGACTCGCCCCTGTGGATGCCGGTGCTGACCGCCGTCGGGCTTGCGACGTTTCTCGTCGGTGCCTGGCAGGCGCTGCAGCAGGACGATCTGAAGGCCCTGCTCGCCCGCACCACCGTCTCGGCCCTCGGCATGTTCACCATGATGTACGGGCTCGGCCTGGCGGCGCAGGACTCGCTGCAACTGCTGGCCCACGCCACGTACAAGGGCTGCCTGTTCCTTTGCGCCGGCGTCATCGAGCACCACACCGGCACTCGCGATCTTCGACTGCTCGGCGGGCTGCGACGCGAGCTGCCGATCACCTTCGTCGCCGCTTTCGTCGGCGTGCTGGGCATCTGCGGGCTGCCGCCTGCCATCGGCTTCCATTCCAAGGAGTTGCTCTACGGCGGGTTGCTGGAGACGCACGCGCTCCCGGAAGGTTTTCGCATGGCGATCGTTGGAGCCGCCGTGATCGGGAATGCGTTGCTGGCCGCTGCCGGGCTGCGGTTGCTGGTCGGCAGCTTTCTCGGTGAGCGCGCCGCTCGCGGCCACGGCGCGCCTCACGGCAGCCACGGCGCCAGCGACGGCGCCAACGCCCTTCACGACGCACACCACGATGTTGCCGGCGCGCACGGCGAGCGTGCGCTTCTGTGGGCGCCGCCGCTGGTGCTGAGCGTGCTCTCGGTGGCGCTGTTCGCGCTCAGCGCCACGCCGGTTACCGAGCATCTGCTGCGCGCGACCTCCTCGACCACGGCCGAGCCCGTGCACGTGGCGCTGACTGCGCTGCACGCGGGGCCGCTGGCGCTGTCGGTGGCGACGCTGGTGCTGGCGCTGGCGATCTACGCCGGGCGCGACGCCATCGTCGCCCGCGTCGTCGGCGCCGCCGACGTGCCCTTCTCTCAGCGCCTGTGGGAGAGCGGCGTCAAGAAGCTTCTCGTCTTCGGAGACGCGTTCTCGCAGCGATGGCAGAACGGCTCGCTGCACTGGTACTTTTCGGCCACCCTGCTCTTCGCCGCCGCGCTGCCGCTGCTGGCGCTGAGCCGGACCGATCTCGCCGAGGACGCGGTGGCAATCTCGCTCGCCAACGTCGACCCCTATGGCGTGGTCGTGTGCCTGATGGCCGCGACGGCATCGATCGCCGTGGCCACCGCAAAGACGCGCCTGGCCGCGGCCATCGCGCTGACGGCCGTCGGCTTTCTGGTTGCCGCGATCTTCGTGGTGTACCGCTCGCCCGACATCGTGCTGACGCAGATCCTCATCGAGACCGTCTCGACCATCCTGGTGCTGCTCGTGCTGTTTCGCATGCCGCCGTTCCGCCCCGAGCCGATCGCGCCGCAGCGACGCGCGTGGAACCTCCTGGTGTCGGTGGCCGTGAGCGTGTCGGTGTTCGCGACGCTGCTGCTCGCCAGCAGCCCCTCGCTGCGCAGCGCCCGCACGATCGCCACCGAGTACCTCACGCGCAGCCTGCCCGAGGCCGGCGGCACCAACGTCGTCAACGTCATCATCGTCGACTTCCGCGCGCTCGACACCACGGGCGAGATCACGGTGCTCGTGGTCGTGGCACTGTGCGTGTGGGGCGTGCTGCACTCGCGCCGGAGCGCCGCGTGAGCCAGCTCGGGTCGCCGGTGCTGCGCACGGTGGCGCGCTTTGCCGTGCCGCTGTCCGTGCTCGTCTCGATCCGGATCTTCCTGCAGGGGCACGACCTGCCCGGCGGCGGCTTCATCGCCGGCGTCCTGGCCGCTGCCGCCGGCGCCATTCATCTGCTCGCGTTCGGAGCCGAAGGCGCGCGGCGATACCCGTGGTGGCGCCTGGCCGTCATCGGCCTGCTCGTGTCGCTCGGCACCGGCGCCGCCTCCTGGCTGCGCGGCGGCGCGTTCATGGACCACACGATCTGGGACTTTCACGCGCCGCTGCTCGGACACGTGCACCTTCCCACGGCAACGTTCTTCGATCTGGGCGTCTATCTGATCGTGCTCGGCACGCTCATGACGTTCTTCCTGGAGCTGGCGGAGGAATCCTGATGGAGCTGGTCATGGCGCTGCTGATCTCGGTGATGTTCGGCGCGGGGACGTACACGATCCTGCGTCCGAGCCTGATCCGCATCGTCATGGGGTTCGGGCTGTATGGAAACGCCGTCAACCTGCTGCTGATCACCTGCGGCGGCTATTCCTTGCAGCTGCAGGCTCCATTCGCCGGCGACGGCGCCGACCCTTCACGGCTGATGGATCCCCTGCCGCCCGACATCATCCTGACCGCCATCGTGATCAATTTCGCCGTCACCGCGTTCCTGCTGGTGCTCTGCTACTGCGTCTACCGGGACTGCGGCAGCGACGACCCCTCGCAGATCAGGACGCAGCCGGAGCCGCGGTGAACGAGCTGATCCTGCCGCTGCTGGTTCCGTTCGTGACGGCGCTCGTGCTGGCGCTCCTGCGCGGCCACCATGCACTGGAGCGCGTGCTCGCCATCCTCTCGACCGGCGGCCTGGCGCTGTTCGCCGCCTGGCTGCTGGTGACGGTGGATCGCAGCGGCCCTGCGGCGATGTTCGTCGGGGGCTGGCCGGCGCCCTACGGCATCGTCTTCGTCGCAGACCGGCTCTCGGCGCTGTTCCTGTTCGTGTCGCTGGCGGTGGCAACCGCGGTGCTCGTCTACAGCCTCTTCAGCCTGGACGAGCTGCGGCAGAACCACTTCTTCCATCCCTTCTTCCAGTTCACGCTGCTCGGCGTGAACTGGGCATTCCTGACAGGCGACCTCTTCAACCTGTTCGTCGCCTACGAGGTGATGCTGATCGGGTCCTACGGCGCCATGTCGGTAGGCGGCACGCGCGACCAGGTTCGCGAGACGATGAAGTACCTGGCCATCAACAGCATCGGCTCGGCCTGCTTCGTTATCGGCATCGGCCTGGTCTACGCGACCACCAGTGCGCTGAACATGGCCGACATCGCTGTTCGCAGTCAGGAGCTGGCCGGACCGCAGGCGGCGGTGCTGACGGCGGGTTCGATGTTCCTGCTCATCGTGTTCCTGATGAAGGCCGCCGCGTTCCCGGTGACGTTCTGGCTGCCCGACTCCTACCCGGTCGTGCCGCCGGGCGTGATCGGATACTTCGGCGGGCTGCTCACCAAGGTCGGCGTCTACTCTCTTCTGCGCGTGTTCGTGCTGGTGCTGCGCCAGCCCGGCCACGAGCTGGCGCTCGAGATCCTGCTGTTCCTGTCGGGCCTGACGATGTTCCTGGGCGTGGTCGGCGCGATGTGCCAGTGGGAGATGCGCCGCCTGCTGTCGTGGCACATCATCAGCCAGGTCGGCTACATGATCATGGGAATCGGCATGGCAGTCACCGGACGCGTCGCCGAGCTGGCGCTGGCCGGCACGATCCTGCACGTCGTGCACAACATGCTGGTGAAGTCCTCGCTCTTCCTGGTGGGCGGAATTCTCGAGCGCATTGCCGGATCGCAGCGGCTGCTCAAGCTCGGCGGGCTCCTCGACGCCGCGCCGTGGGCCGCCGCCACCTTCCTGCTGGCCGCGCTCTCGCTGGCGGGAATCCCCCCGTTCTCGGGCTTCCTCAGCAAGGTCGTCCTGCTGCAGGCCGGCGTCGCCGGCAATCACTGGGTGGTCGTTTCCGTCTCGGTCCTCACGAGCTTCCTGACCCTGTACTCGATGGCGAAGATCTGGACCTGGGCGTTCTGGCGAGGCGATCCTGGCGAGCTGCCGCGGTCGCGTGCGCCGTGGCCGATGCTGCCGCCCGTCCTGGCCCTGGTGCTGCTTTCGGTCGCAATCGGCGTGGGCGCGACGCCAGCATTGCGATTCGCCGGCGGCGCAGCGCGCGACCTCCTCGATTCGACGGCGTACGTCAACGCAGTGTTTCCGGACCGGCACCCGGTGCTGGCGGCCGTCGAGGAAGCGCCGTGATCCTGCGCATCGGGTACGCGCTGCGCTACCTGTCGATCTTCCTGCGCGCGCTGATCAAGGCGAACATCGACGTGGCCAGGGTCGTGCTGACGCCCGGCATGAATTTCCGCCCCGGCTTCCTGTGCGTGCCGATGAAGGCCGAAACCGACTTCGAGATCACCGTTCTCGCCAACTCGATCACCTTGACGCCGGGGACGATCACGGTCCACGTGGCGCGATCGCAGCGCGAGATCATCATCCATGCGCTCGACCTGGGCGACGACCCGCAAGCGGTCCGCGACGACGTCATGCAGACGCTGGAGGCCAACATCCTGGCGTTCACGCGGCCTCGCCGCAGCGCAGCCGAGGAGCGCGAACGGGCATGAGCCAGTGGCTGAAGCTTCTGCTCGAAGGATGCATGGTGCTGCACTTTGCGGCCATGGCTATGTGCATCTACCGCCTTGTCGCCGGCCCTCTCGCCGCCGATCGTGCCATCGCGCTGGACACGCTGACGATCGTCTTCATCGGCATCGTCTCCATCCTGTGCATCGCCTGGCAATCGACGCTGTACTTCGACGCGATCTGGATCCTGACGCTGGTCGGCTTTCTCGGATCGGCCGCCATCGCCCTGTACCTGGACCGCGGGAGGATCTTCTGATGGGCGCCGCCGTGGTGGAGATCCTGACGGCGCTGTGCCTGATCGGCGGCACCTTCTTCACCGTGGTGGCGTGCGTGGGGCTGGTGCGCCTGCCCGACATCTATTGCCGCATGCACGCTGCCGGCAAGGCCGGCACGCTCGGCGTTGCGCTGATGATCCTGGCCGTGGCGATCTGGTTCGCTGCCGCCGAGCCCGGCACCGCCGTGCGGGCGCTGCTGGCGATCCTTTTCCAGTTCTTCACCACGCCGGCCGCCACGCACGTGCTGTCGCGCGCCGCCTATCTCACCGGCTATCCCCGCTGCGAGCTCACCATCGTCGACGAGCTGCGCTCACACTTTCCTGCCCATCCCTTCCCTACGCGCGGCGAGGAGTGAGCGGGCGACTGCGCAGCTCGTGCGCGGCCAGCGCCGCCAGGATCGCGTAGCACGGCGCCACCGGCACCTTGAAGCGAGGGTCGCCGAACACGAGCAGCGGCACCGCGGCGCTGGCGGCCGTAACGGCTAGCAGCAGCCAGCAGCCGGCCTCCGCGCTCGGACGCGCCGCCGCGCGCCGCAGAGCCAGCACCGCTCCGGCAAGCGCCGCCAGCATGACGAGGCCGTAGTAGCCGTTGGAGATCCACGTCAGCGCCGTTCGCACGGACGGCGCCAGGAACGGGTCGGCGCCGTACGCCTCGACGGCCGCCAGACCGCCGGTGTCGTTGCGGTAGGTGAAAAACAGCTTGCGCAGGCTGAGCGCGGGCAGCTCGGCGATGTTCTCACTCGCCCACGCCAGCGCGCGCCGCGTCGTCTCGCGGTCGCGTGCCAGCTCCGCCTGCGGCCCCTGCACGTAGAACGCCTCGCTGTCGCAGTAGGACGAGAGATGGAAGTCGCCGGTGGCGCCCGGGTGGAAGCCGATGCACATGTTGTCGCCGCCATTGGTGGCCAGTGGAACGAAGGCGCCGAGCTCGCGCAGGTTGCGCAGCGTCCACGGCGTCAGCGCGATCGTCACGCCGAGGACCAGAGCCATCACGGCCGAGGCCGCGGTTCGGGCGCGGCGACGTGCCAGCAGCCAGGCCAGGGCGGCGGCGGGAATGGCCAGCACGACCTGAGGCCGCACCAGCGCGGCGGCGCCGAGCGCGGCTGCGGCCGCGACCTGCGGTGCTCCGGTCCGCGCGCGCGTCATCGCTGCCGCTTCGCAAGCAAGGAAGACGCTGAAGCAGGCGAGGTAGAGCGATTCGCTCAAGAGCGTTGCGCTGTACAGGACCAGGCTCGGCCAGCACGCGATGATCGCCCCGGCCCACGCCGCTGCCGCCGGCGCAATCATGCGCGCGGCAGCCGAGGCCACGGCCGCCGCCGTGATGCCGCCGAGCGCCGCCTGTGCAACGCCGGCCAGCAGCGGAAGCGCATCGTGCATGCCCAGAGAATCAGCCAGCCACTGCAGCGCTCCGAGCGCGTACGGATAGCCAGGGGGATAGTAGGCGGTGGGATGTCCGAACAGCGAGACGTAGCCGCGGCCGGCGGCGATGTTCTCGGCAAAGCTCTGGTAGAGCGCGGGATCGGACAGCCCCGCCGGCGGCCGATGCGCGTACAGCACCCACGCGGCACGCAGGAGGAATGCCGCCACGGCGCAGCTCCAGAGGGCGCGGCGCGTGGCGTCCGGATTCAATTCAGCTGGCTTTGAGCGCTTCGATGCGGCGTTCGATGGCGGCGCCGGGGGCTCCGGATCCTTCGATCTCCAGGAGCTTCTGCAGTGCCGCGATGGCCGCGGCCTTGTCGCCCGCCTTCTCGGCGATCCGCGCGCGGTCGTTGAGCGCCGCCTTGCGATAGGGGCCTTCGATCTCGGCCGCACGATCGAGCACCGGCGCCGCTTCGGCTGGCCTGCCCGCCTGCTCCAGCGCGTAGGCCTTGCCCATCAGCCCGATCTGCTCGAGGTAGTCCGTTTCGGCGTTGGGGATGAACTCGTCGTAGAGCTTGATCGCTTCGTCGTAGCGCCCGCCGTCGGCGGCGAGGTTGGCGCGATAGAGAACGGCCAGCGATGCGTACGGCCCCGCATTGGCGCGGTCGCCGACGCGGCTCAGGCTGGCATCGGCGGCGCTCGGCGAATCGAACTCCAGGTTGGAGACGGCGCTGTTGAAGTCGGTGGCTGCGCTCGAGCGCGACGAGGAGAGGTAGCCGGTGACGCCGGCGATCAGCGCGATGACGGCCACGATCGCGGCCGCGCTTCCGAAGACCTGCGTGCGGTTCCTGTCGACGTACTGGCGGGCCGACCCAAACGCCTCGAAGAACGGATCGGGCTCCTTGAGCTCCTTGCGATCGAACCTGTCGGATGCAGCCATGCCGCGCTAATTAAAGGGGGTGCCAGGCAAAGCCAAACCGCAGCTTGGCGTTCTCACTACATCTTGTACTTGAAGTCGCTGGGATCGAGCTTTTCGAGGATCTCGTCCCATTCCTCGGGTGCGACCTCCGAGAGGTCCTGAGTCACCGGAGTCTCCGGCTCGCCTTCGGCCTCGTCGCTGGCACGCGAGGCCTCGATGACGGCGCGGGCCACGAAGATGGGGCTCTGCGTGCGCAGCGCCAGCGAGATCGCGTCGCTCGGGCGCGAGTCCAGCGTATGGCGCCGACCCGCGATATGCAGGTCGATCGAAGCGTAGAACGTGTTGTCCTTGAGCTCGGTGACGACGATGCGCTCGACGGTGGCCCCCACCTCCTCGACGACCCGCTTGAGGAGATCGTGCGTCATCGGCCGTGCCATCTTGACGCCCTCCAGCTCGGTGGCCATCGAGGTGGCTTCGAGAAGACCGATCCAGATCGGCAGCGTCACCTCGTCCTTGTCGTCCTTGAGCACCACGATCGGAGTCTTGGTGAGCGGATCGAGCGTCACGCCCCCCACCGTCATGCGGACCAGGTCTTCCTTGGCGTTCACGTGGGCGAATTGTGGCCCGGTGCTCCCTGCCCGTCAACCCGACCGACGGCCCGGTGTCAGGTGTTGTCGGTCTCCTCTTCGGCCGTCTCTTCCTCGGCTTCGGGCGGAATGATGCGCACGCGCCGAACCGCGCGCGGCGTCGCATCCTGGACGACGAGCGTCACGCCGTGGCCGGCCGCCAGGCGCGCGCCGCGATTGGGCATTCCGCTCGCGAGCTTGTTGCACAGGCCGCCGATCGTGGTGACACCGTCGCTTTCCTCGAGCTCCAGATCCATCTCTCGATTGATGTCGCGGATCGGAAAGTCGCCGCGCACGCTGACCGAGCCGTCGCCGAGCTCGACCAGCGCCGGCTGCATGCCTTCCTGCTCGAAGACCTCGCCGACGAGCTCATCGACCAGATCCTCGAAGGTGACCAGCCCCGAGAGCAGCCCGTGCTCGTCGACGGCAATGGCGATGCGCTGATTGTCGTCGCGCATGTACAGCAACACCTCGATGGCCGGCACCGTCTCGGGAAAGGCCTTGACCGCCCGCAGCAGCTCGCGCAGCACGATGGTGTTGCCGCGCGACATGACGCCGAGCACGTCCTTGACGCTGACGTAGCCGACGACGTTGTCGAGGTCGCCTTCATACACCGGGATGCGCGAGCGCCGGCGCTCCAGGAGGAACTTGCGGATGTCCTCGGATGTCGCATCGATGTCCAGGGCATCGATGCGGTTGCGCGGCACGATGACCTCCGCCAGCGTCAGCTTGTCGAATTCCAGCGCACGCGAGGCAATCTCGCTGGCGTGCTCGTGGAGGGCGCCCGTTTCGGCGGCCTCCTCCACCATCTGCTGCAGCTCCTCGGTCGAGACGCGGGTCTCCATGAAGTCGGTGCGATCGGAGAACGGCCGCAGCACGAGGTTCGAGGTAGCCGTCAGCAGCCAGACCGCCGGGCGAGCCAGCCACGACAGCGCCAGCAGCGGCTTGGCCATCAGCAGCGCGTAGGCTTCGCCGCTGCGCAGCGCCAGGGACTTCGGCACCAGCTCCCCCAGCACCAGCGACAGGAACGAGATGACGGCGACCACGATCGCGAACGCGACGGTGTCGGCGCGCTCGCCGATCCAGGAAACGGTGGCCAGCACCGGCGACAGCTCGGCGGCGATGGTCGAGCCGCCGAAAGCGGCGGCGGCCGTGCCCACCACGGTAATGCCCACCTGAACGGTGGCCAGGAAGCGCTCGGGATTCTCCCGCAGGGATTCGAGGGCCGCGGCCCCGCCGCGCCCGAGGTCGACGAGCTGCTGCAGGCGCGTGCGGCGCAGCGAGACGATGGCGATTTCGGCCCCGGCAAAGACGCCGTTGGTCAGGATGAGGGCCAGGATGATGATGATTTCGCCGAGTATGGTGTGGCCTCTTACCGAGTGGGTCCGATCGTCTTCCGCTGCTTCCGGTTGCGGCAGGCGCAGCGGCTATCCTGCCGGCGGCGCCGGCGCGCTCAGCTCGTGATCAGGATGTCCACTACCTTGTATAGTTGGCGCAGATTGCGGCACTCTTCGACCACGTTGCAGTGCTTGCCGTAAAGATTCATCTCGCTGTCGCCGAAGCCCCACGTGGACTTGTTCTCGGGGTTCAGCCAGATGACCTGCTTGGCCCTCTCCTGCACGTCGCGCAGCACCCAGTCCTGGGGCGCATTGTAGTTGTTGCGTGCATCGCCGAGCACGATGACGGTGGTGCGGCTGTCGATGGCTTCGATGTGGTCACGATGGAACTGCGTGAACGCGCGCCCGAAATCGGAGTGCGCGTAGACGTTGACGACGTCTCCGTTGATCGCCTTGTGGATCGCGGTCTGGATGTCGTTGTCCTTGAACAGGCGCGTGACTTCGGCGATGTCGGCGACGAAAACGTAGCTGCGCACGCGCGAGTACATGTCCTGCAGCGAATGCACGAACTGCAGCATGAAGCGTGAGACGTTGCGCACCGAGTCGGAGACGTCGCACAGGATGATGACCTGCGGCCGCTCGCGGCGCCGGTCGTCGAAGCGGATGCGGAACGGGACGCCGCCGAACTCCATCGACCGCCGCAGGGTTCCCTTGACGTCGAGGCGCCCGCGCTTGGCGTGCTTGTAGCGCACCGCCATGACGTTCTTGAGGCGTCGCGCCAGCGCCGCCACCGCGTCGCGCATCTGCTTGATCTCGGTGGGAGACAGATAGTAGAAGCTCTTCTCCAGCAGCCGCTCGCGGTCCTTCTCGCGCTCCTCGGCGCGGTGCTGCTGCTCCTTGTCCAGGCGAAGCAGGCCCTTGAGCAGGTCGTTCAGGTCCTTTCCGCGCCGCTCCAGGTACTTGCGCATCTGGTCGAGCTCGCCATCGTCGGCGCCCTCCTCTCGCATGCGCTCCAGGATGCGGTCGAAGTCCGACTGCAGCTCCCCTGCCCCGATCATGTCGAGCATCTGCTTGCCCACACCCGGCGGCACGTAGTTGCTCTCCATCCGCGGCAGCTTTCCCGACTCCATGAGCTCGCGCAGCATGCGCTCGATCTCGCCGGAGTCCTGCAGCGCCAGCGCCTTGGCGAGGTCGGAAATGTCGAGCTCGCCGCTCTGCAGCATCTGCGCCAGGCGCTCGAGCATGTCGCGAAGCTGTTCCTCGGTCAGACCTTCGGCCGGCGTCGAGGCTGCTGCGTTGGCGCGCACGAGATCGCCGACGCCCGAGAAGAAGACGTCGAAAAGCTCATCGTAGACCGCGACGTCCGTGGTGCGCTTGACCATCGCCGCGCGCAGCGCGTTCTTGAAGTAGCCGCGATCGGCAAGGCCCGACAGGTGCACGGCACGCAGCGCATCCAGCGTCTCGGCGGTGGAGACGCGCACGCCGCTGCGCCGCAGCAGGCCCGCGAACTCGATGATGCGTTCTTCCAACGCGTCCTCCCCTAATGAAGGAGGTCTTTGGTGTCGGCCGGCGCCGGCGCCGGGGCAGCCGCTTCCTTGGCCTTCTGCGCAGCCTCCTGCTTGGCCACGAAGGACGTCAGCTCCTTCTCGGCCTTCCGAAGGTCGCCTTCGTACTTGGCGATGGTCGAAAGCGTGCTGCGCACGACGTCATCGCCCAGGCCCTTGGCGTTCATGATCACCAGAGCCTTTGCCCAATCGAGAGTCTCGGAGATGCTCGGCTGCTTCTTCAGATCGAGCTTGCGCAGGTTCTGGATGAGCGAGGTGATGTCGCCGGCCAGGCTCTCGGTGGCCTCGGGGACCTTGAGGCGAATGATCTCGAGCTCGAGATCCGGGCTCGGGAAGTCGATGTACAGGTGCAGGCAGCGGCGCTTGAGCGCGTCGGACATCTCGCGCGCGTTGTTGCTGGTCAGCACGACGATCGGGATGTGCACGGCCTCGATCGTGCCGAGCTCGGGAACGGTGACCTGGAAGTCCGACAGGATCTCGAGCAGGAAGGCCTCGAACTCGGCATCGGCCTTGTCGATCTCGTCGATCAGCAGCACCGTGCGCTGGGTCGACTGGATCGCCTGCAGCAGCGGCCGCGGCAGGATGAAGCGGTTGGAGAAGAAGACGTCGTCCTGGTTGGTGATGCGGTCGACCGCCTCCGACAAGGTGGCGGCGCCGGCGGTGATCTCGCTGATCTTGTCCTTGAGGACCTGGGTGTACAGGAGCTGCTTGGCGTACTCCCATTCGTAGAGAGCCTTGGCCTCGTCGATGCCTTCGTAGCACTGCATGCGGATCAGCCTGGCGTCAAGGCTGGAGGCCACGACCTTGGCCAGCTCGGTCTTGCCGACGCCGGCGGGCCCTTCCACCAGGAGCGGCTTGCCCAGGCGCGTGGCCAGGTAGACGACCGTGGCGATGTTGTTGTCGCAGATGTACTTCTGGCCGGCCAGGCGGCTGCGAACGTCCTCGATGGAAGAAAAAGCTGCGTCCAATGGAACCAATTCCCTACTCCCAAGCCGGGGTCAGGTCTTGCATTCGAGCATTCTCGGCATGCAGCGCTGATGCGGCGAAAACTGCGGCCGGACGCTAACATGCGACCCCGACGCGTTCCACCGGCCTCGCCGGTCGCGTCGCACGCCGCGTCTGCGCCCGCGGCACGTGTTCGTTATAGGGTCGCGTGATGTGCACCCTGGCTGTCTACCGCGGAGTCTCCAGCGCATTCCCGCTGATCGTGGCGGCCAACCGCGACGAGTTTCTCGGCCGGCCCGCCACGCCGCCGGCGCCGCTGGCCACCGATCCCGCCATCGTGGCCGGGCTCGATCTGCAAGCCGGCGGCACCTGGCTCGGCTGCCGCACCGACGGCAGCGCGCGAATCGTCGGCATCCTCAACCGGCGCCCCTCTGCCGACCACGCCGCCTCCGGACCGGGCGAGCTTTCGCGCGGCTCGCTGTGCATGGAGACGCTGCAGGCCGCTTCCGTCGACGAACTGCGCTCGCTGCCGCCGCAGCAGGCACGCCGCTACGGCGGATTCAGTCTGTTCGTCGCCGATCTGGCGCAGGCCTTCGTCATCGACAACGGCGAGGGCGGCGTGCGCGTGACCGAGCTGGGACCGGGGCTGTCGGTCCTGACCAATCTCGATGTCAACGACCCGCGCTGTCCGCGGCTGTGCAGCGCCACGCAGAAGTTCTCCGAGCTGCTGCCGCTCGTGGAGAAGGCGCAGTCGTGCGGGCTGCTGGTGCCGGCGCTGGCGCGGGTGCTGGCCGACCACGAAGGCAGCGTGCAGGCCGAAGGAGGCGCCGGCAGCGTCTTCGGCAGGATCTGCGTGCACGCCGGCGACTACGGGACGCGCTCCTCGTCGATGATCTTTGTCGGAGGTGACGGCAGCGTGCGCTATTTCCACGCCGAGGGGCATCCGTGCAAGGTCCCCTTCGCCGCCGTCCACTAGCGGCTCGAGCTCGTGGCGGCGCGCCCGCGTCCGCTCAGGCCTGGTCACCCGCCGAGCTGTCGATGCTCGAGTACCACCGCATCCCCCGCCACACGTAGTCGCTGCCCGAGATCACGCTGGCCACGCCGGTGGCGAAGAAGACGAAGCTCATGAGCCAGCCCCACGGGTCGATCCAGTCGGCCACGTCGAACAGCACCAGCGTGACGCACAGGAGCTGGAAGAAGGTCGTCATCTTGCCCCAGATCGACGGCGCCATCTCCATCGACTTGCCGACCACGGCCGCCGTCAGCAGGAAGCCGCCGAGGATGACGACGTCGCGCGTGATGACGACGATCATGAGCGGGCGCGGCACCTCGCCCATGATGCCGAGCGCGATGAACGAACTGACCACCAGCAGCTTGTCCGCCAGCGGGTCCATGTGCGCGCCGAGCTCGGTGCGCATGTCCCACATGCGAGCGATCATGCCGTCGACGGCATCGGTGAGACCCGCGACCATGTAGACGATCAGGGCCAGGCTGAACTGCTCTTCGACGAGAAGGGAGAGGAACAACGGGACGGCCAGGATGCGCGCCAGCGTCAGGGCGTTCGGGATGTTGAGCACGCCGGAGTTCACGTGGCTTTCGGTATCAGGCGTGGCGCAGCTCGTATCCTTCGGTTCCGACCATCGCGGCCAGCTGGCCGGCGCTTCGAGGGCTCAGCCACACGACGATGCGCGTGCCCTGCTCGTCCTCGGTCTCCTCTACTACACGGCCGTTCTGATACAGCCAAGCCCGCGTGCGCCCGTCCATGTGAGGAATGCGGATCGACAGCTTCTCCTCGCTCGGCGCGAACTCCTGCTCGAATCTGGCCAGCAGCTCCTGGCATCCCTCGCCTGTCACGGCCGACACACCGAAGGCGCCGGGCGGCAGCGAGGAGGCGCCATCGGAGGCGCGCAGGAGATCGATCTTGTTGTAGACGTCGATGCGCGGGCGACCGGCCGCGCCCAGCTCCTGCAGGATCGCCTCGACGACCTCGATGCGCGCCTGGCGATCGGGGCCGGCGGCGTCGATGACATGCACGATAAGGTCGGCCTCCACGACCTGCTCGAGAGTTCCCTTGAACGCCTCGACCAGCTCGTGCGGCAGCTTGGAGACGAAGCCGACGGTGTCGACAAGGATGATCGGCTTGCCGCCGGGAAGCTCGAGCCGGCGCACGGTCGTGTCGAGCGTGGCGAACAGCTGATTGGCCACGTACACGCCGGCGTCGGTCAGCCGGTTCATCAGAGAGGACTTGCCGGCATTGGTGTAGCCGACCAGCGCCACCGTCGGATACGGCACCGCTTCGCGCTCGCGGCGGTTGAGGCGGCGCGTTCGGTCCACCTCTTCCAGGCGCTCGCGCAGCTTGTCGATCCTGACGCGCACCTGGCGCCGGTCGCTCTCGAGCTGGGTCTCGCCGGGGCCGCGCATGGCCACGCCGGCGCGGATTCGCGAAAGGTGCGTCCACTGCCGCGTCAGTCGCGGCAGCAGGTACTGGAGCTGGGCCAGCTCCACCTGCAGCTTGCCGGCTCGCGTCTGCGCGCGAAGAGCGAAAATGTCCAGGATGAGCTGGCTGCGGTCAATGACCTTGATCTCGAGCGCCTTCTCGAGGTTGCGGCGCTGCGCCGGGGTCAGCGGATCGTCGAAGACGACGACGTCGATCTTCTCGTCCTTGACCAGCGTGGTCAGCTCCTCGACCTTGCCCTTGCCGATGCGAGTGGCCGGCGAGAGCTGGCGAAGCGTCTGCTTGAGCCTGGCCACGATCTCCAGGCCGGCCGTGTCCCCGAGCTGCGACAGCTCATCGAGCGAATCATCGGCGTGCTGGGAGTCCTGCCCCGCCCACACCAGGATGGCACGCTCGCGGCGGCGTGCCGTCAGATGCTCGCGCGGCGGACGGTTACCGTCCTGGCGAGGGCGCTCATCTTCCTGGTCGGGATCCTTTCGCGGCGGCTCGCCGTTGCCTGGAGGCTCCTCGCGTGCGGGCTCCTCGTCCTGCGGCTCCTCCTCGGGAACGACGTCGTCCTGCTCAGGCTCGGTCGGCTTCTGGTTCTCTTCCTCGTCTAGGTGTTCCACCGTTTCTCCCGGACCGGGTCTTCGAGTACGCCCTCGAAGCTAACGCATCCCTCGCCGAATAGCGCCTCGGCGATCTGGATCAACCCATCCGTGGGATCGACGCTGAGCTCGTCGGGCAATTCGATTTCGGTCTCGGTCGAGCCCCGTGCGACCACGTTGAGGTAGGAGCGGCAGGTGCCGCGGTTGCGCTCCAGCGCCGACTTGAGCTGCGCGAAAGCGTCCGGGCGCACGGCGCTCGAATCGACGCGCAGGCGGATGCGCTGCGCAGCCCTGCGGCGCGCCTGCGGCAGCGGGATCACTTCGTCGGCAATGATCTGCGCCTTGCGCGAATAGTCCGGGCCGGCTTCCTCGTCGCCGTGGCCGTCGCTCGCGCCGCCGCCTTCGCCGTACTCGAGGCGGCCCATGACGATGACCGGCTCGCGGCCGATGATGGCCGCTTCGCAGCGGCGGTAGCAGTCGGGCCACGCGATCACCTCGATCAGGCCGTCGCGGTCCTCCAGATTGAACGTGGCATAGCGTTCGCCCTTCTTGCTGTTCTTGCGCTTGACCGTGTTGGTGACGCCGGCGACGCGGACGGTCGAGCCGTCCTTGGTGCCGGCCAGGTCGGCGGTGCTGACGAAACGCATGAAGGCGTCGTGCGCGTAGCGGTCCAGCGGGTGTCCCGAGATGAAGAAGCCGACGGCATCGTGCTCGTAGGCCAGCACCTCGAGCGGCTCGAACTCGGGCACGCTCGGCAGCTCGGGCTCGGGCTGCGTGCTGGTGGTGCCGTTGCCGAAAAGGCCCATCTGACCGGCGGCAAGATCGCTGCGCACGCGCTCGGCCCAGGCTATCGCGCCGTCGAGGCCGGCAAGCAGCCGCGCGCGATGGGGATCGATGCTGGCCAGCGCGCCGGCCTTGATCAGGCTCTCGATGATCCTGCGCGTGATCTGCGTGCCGTCGGCGCGCATGCAGAAGTCGCCGAGCGAGGTGAACATCCCCTCCTCTCGCGCCGCCACGATGATCTCGATCGCCTTCTGTCCGACGCCCTTGACCGCTCCGAGGCCGAAACGGATGGCGTCCTCGCCCACCGTGAAGTCGGCCTTGCTGTGGTTGACGTCGGGCGGCAGCACCTTGATGCCGTGCTCGCGCGCGTCGGCCAGGTTCTTGTAGGTGGATTCGGCCGAATCCATCTCCAGCGTCAGCAGTGCCGCCAGGAACTCCTTCGGATGGTGAACCTTGAGCCAGGCGGTCTGGTAGGTGACCAGCGCGTAGGCCGCCGAGTGCGACTTGTTGAAGCCGTAGGCGGCGAACGTCTCCATCTGCTCGAAGATCTTGACCGCCTGCTCCTCGTTGCGGCCGATGGCCAGGGCGCGGTCCAGAAAGATCTTGCGCTCCTTCTGCATCGTCTCGAGCTTCTTCTTGCCCATCACGCGGCGCAGGTTGTCGGCCTGTCCGAGCGAGTAGCCGGCGTAGACCTGCGCGATCTGCATGACCTGTTCCTGGTAGACGATCACGCCGTAGGTATCGCGCAGGATCGGCTCCAGCGACGGATCCGGATAACGCACCTGCATCTTGCCGGCCTTGCGCTGGATGTACTCCTCGACCATGCCGCTATCGAGCGGGCCGGGACGGTAGAGAGCCAGCGCCGCGATCAGGTCCTCGAAGCAGCTCGGCTTCATGCGCGTCAGCAGCTTGCGCATTCCGCCGGACTCGAGCTGGAAGATGCCCACCGTGTCGCCGCGCGTGATCATGCGGTAAGGCGCGGGATCATCGAGCGGCAGGCGCGACATGTCCACGTCCCTGCCGGTGGACTCGCGCACGCGCCGCACGGCGTCCGCGATCAGCGTCAGCGTCTTCAGGCCGAGGAAGTCGAACTTGATCAGGCCGATGGCCTCGATGTCCGGGCCCGCGAACTGCGTGATGACCGAGCCGTCCTTGTCGACGTACAGCGGCACGTCCTCGACCAGCGGCCGGTCGGAGATGACGATGCCCGCGGCGTGCTTGGAGACGTGGCGCGCCAGGCCCTCGAGCTTGAGGGCGTACTCGAAGAGCTTGGCCTCGCGCTCGCCGCTGTCGCGGATCTCGCGCAGCTTGGGCTCCTGCTCCAGGGCGTCCTTGAGCTTGACGTCGCGTCCCTGCTTGGCGGCCGGGTACAGCTTGCAGATGCGGTCGGTCTCGCCGAACGAGAAGTCGAGCACGCGCCCCACGTCGCGCAGCGCCGCCTTCCCCTTCATCGTCCCGAACGTGATGATGTGCGCGACCTTGTCGTCGCCGTACTTCTCGCGCACGTACTTGATGACGTCGTCGCGCCGCTCGTAGCAGAAGTCGACGTCGATGTCGGGCATGCTGACGCGCTCGGGGTTCAGGAAGCGCTCGAACAGCAGATTGTAGGGGATCGGGTCGATGTCGGTTATCCGCATCGCATAGGAGACCAGGCTGCCGGCGGCCGACCCTCGCCCGGGCCCGACCGGGATTCCCTGCCCCTTGGCCCAGTTGATGAAGTCGGCGACGATCAGGAAGTAGCCCGCGAACTGCATCTGCTCGATCATCGCGATCTCGGATTCGAGTCGCTCGCGATAGACCGTTTCGTCGAGCTGCAGGCCGATCTCGCGCGCCGCCGCCAGCCGCTCCTCGAGGCCCGCGCGGGCCTGCTCGGCGAAGACGTCGTCGATGCGGCGTCCCTCCGGGACGGCGTAGACCGGAAACTTGTTGCGCCCGAACTCGAGCTCGACGTTGCAGCGCTCGGCCAGGCGCGCGGTCTCGTTGACCGCGTCGCGCGCGTGCGGGAACGCCGCCAGCATCTCTTCGCGGCCTTTGACGAAGAGCTGGTCGGTGCCGAATTTCCACCGGTCCTCGTCGATCAGGCGCTTGCCGGTCTGCACGCACAGCAGCACCTCGTGCGCGTGGTGGTCGTCGTGGTCGAGGTAGTGGCAGTCGTTGGTGGCCACCAGCGGAATGCCGATTTCGCGGGACCAGGGGATCAGGACATCGTTGACCTTCTGCTGCTCGGGCAGGTGGTTGTCCTGAATCTCGAGGTAGTAGCGGTCGCCGAAGATGGTCGAGTACTCCTCGATGGCCGCACGCGCGCGGTCGAGGCGGTCGGCGGTGATGGCGGTGGCGACCTCGCCCGCCAGGCAGCCCGACAGGCAGATCAGGCCCTCGTTCCACTCGCGCAGGATCTCCTTGTCGATGCGCGGTTTGTAGAAGAAGCCGTCCTTGTACGACTGCGAGACCAGGCGCGAGAGGTTCTTGTAGCCGATCTCGTTCATCGCCAGTAGGATCAGGTGGTTGTTCCCGGCGCGCTCGTAGTCGCTGCTGGCCACGGCGGTGCGCTCGGTGCGCGAGCGCGGCGCCACGTACACCTCGCAGCCGATGATCGGCTTGATGCCCGCATCCTTGGCCGACTTGTAGAAGTCGACGGTGCCGAACATGTTGCCGTGGTCGGTCATCGCCACCGACGTCAGCCCCAGGCCTTTGAGCTTGGGCATGAGGTCGGAGATCTTGTTGGCGCCGTCGAGGAGGCTGTACTGGGTGTGGAGATGGAGATGGACGAAGCTCACGGCCTGCGCAGGCTCCATCGAAACACGGCCTGAATCAAAAACGGCCGTGCGTAGGAGACGGCGCGGCCGCTGCGCCTTCGGCGCCGGCGGACAGACGCGCGGCCGTCGCTAGCGCGTCGCGGTTCCGGGCTCGGCCATCTTTCGATGCTGCTCGGCCAGGAGCGAGGCAGGGGCGACGTTGGCAAGCGTCGTCATGAGCTTATTGCTCCAGCCCGAGACGACCTCCTGCTCGCCCTTCATCATCGCTTCGAAGCCTTGCCGCGCAACGTCCGCGGGGTCGTCCTTGTCGCTGCTGCCTACGTAGGTGTCCATCATGTCGGCGCGCGCGAAGAAGTTCGTCTCGGTGGCACCCGGGATCAGGCAGGTGACGGTGACGCCGCTGTCCTTGAGCTCGTTTCGCAGCGCGAACGAGAAAGAGTTGAGAAATGCCTTGGTGCCGCCGTAGACCGCCTGGAACGTGCCCGGGATGTAGCCCGCCACCGAGCCGGTGATGAGGATTCGGCCGTGCGCTGCCGCGCGCATGCGGCGTCCGATCTTGTGAATGAGATAGACGGTGCCGGTGACGTTGGTGTCGATGACGTGACGGATGTCGTCGAATTCCTGGTCGAGAAAGGCGCGGCCGAGACCGTGTCCGGCATTGGCGAGCAACGCATCGACCTTTCTGTCGCCGACGGCCGCGCACAGCTCGTCGACCCCCTCGATCGTCGCCAGATCGATCTGCACCGCATCCACCGATGCCCCGAGGGCGCGCAGATTCTCCGCCGCATCCGGGACGCCCGCATCATCTGCGCCGATGACCAGGTCGAAGCCGCCTTCGGCGCAGCAGCGTGCGAGCTCGTAGCCGATGCCGCTCGATGCCCCGGTGATGAGTGCCAGTGGTTTTTGCGTGCCCATGCCCAGTCTCCTCGTCGACGTTTCAGGAATCGACGGGAGGCGCGCAGCGGCATTCGACTCGACCGAAGCTTTACGGCGTGGCGGTGTGGCGCCGCCGGCGAGCTTCACGCTCGTCCTGCCGGCAACGGTCGTGCCCGGCAGTGCTCACGCCGGGCACTGCAGCGGTACCGGCTGCCCCACCGCCCTGCGCAGAATCACCAAGGAATCCGTGGCCGTAACGGTGCCCGACTCGTTGACGTCGCAGACGCGCAGGTCGCAGTTGGAGCTCTGCACGGCAGCTTTCAGCACGAACAGGGCGTCGCCCGCCTTGGGCACGGTCGCGTTTAGCCTGGTCGGGATGCCGCACTGGTAGGCGATGCAGTCGGCCGAGCAGTAGTCGCCGGCCGTATAGAGGAGGTCACCGTCGTCGCAGGTCTCCGGTGCCTGCACCGCCAGGTTGCCGCACTCCGGGTCGCCGTCGTCGTCCAGGATGAAGCCGTGGCCGATGTTGCCCGCGTAGCCTCCGGGCAGGAGCTGGCCGCTGACCATCAAAAAGAACACCTCGATGCCCTCGTCGGCGGCATCGCCGAGGATCGGCACCGAGACGGTCTTGGGGGCCTCGCCGGCCGCAAAGCTCATCGCAACGTCGATGTCCTCGTAGTCGAGGCCGGCCGTTGCCGTGCCGGCCGTGGTCCGCACATTGAACGTCACCGTATGGTCGGTGGGCGTCACCGAGACCTCGATTTCGAGGTTCTTGGTCCCGTTGTCTCCCTCGCTGATGGAGGCGCTCGAAATGTAGACGCCCGGAAAGTCGGTGCTGTAGTCGAACAGCAGGATCTCACTGGTCGCCTGCGCGCCAAGGGTGGCCCCGCCCGTCGGATTGGTGAGCAGCAGGTCGATGGTCTGGTCGGCGCCGTCGGGTCCGTCGAGCACCAGAGGCACGTCGAACGACTTCAGGAACTCGCCGTCAGCGAACGTGAGCGTGCCCGACACGTCCGTGTAGTCGGCGGGCGCAGTGGCGGTGTCGGCCATCGTTGCGTACTGCACCGAGACCGTGCCGGTGGCACCGCCGCTGCGCGAGACGAGGACGGTGACGAAGCCCTGCTCCTCGTAGCCCAGGAACTTCATCTGCGAGAACTGCAGCACGCCGGCATCCTCGCCGGCATCGATGACGGCGCAGGGCGAGAACTCGGAGGTGTCGCCCTCGGGGCTGGTCGCGGTCGCGGTGACCACGGTGTCGGCGCTCGAAAAAGGCACCGTCGCCTCGATCAGGCCGATGCCGTCCTCGTCCGTCATGACGGTGGAGCTGCCGAGGTAGGTCTGACCTTCGCCAAAGCCGGAGGGGTCGCAGGCCGGGCTCGAGTAGAAGTCGATGTCGTAGGTGGTGGCGGGACGGCTGGAAAGCTTGCCCGCGATGTCGATGTCGGCGCCGACCACGAGCACCGACGTCAGCGCCGGCATGTTCTGCCGCTCGTTGGCGCCGGTGTCGCCGTCGCGCGAGTCGTCGGCGGAGAGATTCGTCGGATCCAGGTCCAGGCCCAGACCGCCGTTCGAGAAAATGGAGTTGCCGCGCATCTGGTTGTGCGTGCCGAACCAGACGAAGGCGCCGGAGTTGACGGCCCCGGCGATGATATTGCCCGCACCGGGCTCGATGCCGCCGACGATGTTCCCCGAGGCGCCGTAGTAGACGATGTTGAACCAGTTGCCGCGAAGCGTGGTGCCGTCGGCGGCCACGCCGATGCGGTTGCCCTGCACCAGGTTGTTGGTCGCGCCAGGGCCGCCGAAGACGATGCCGTAGTACTGGTTGGAAGCGATGATGTTGCCGGCGCCGGGATCGGTGCCGCCGATGACGTTGTCGGCGCTGTAGATCTCCAGCCCCGAATCGTCGTTGCCCATCGGCGTCTGCCCGTCGGCAGCAAGACCGATGATGTTGCCCTCGAAGACGTTGCCGGGCGCGTCGGCGTCGAGCGTGACGCCGCGATTGTTGCCGGAGAAGACGTTGCCGGCGCCCGGGGCGGTGCCGCCGATGAAGTTGCCAGTGGCCGAGATCAGGCGCAGAGCATAGCCGCCATTGGGAATGGCGGCGTTGCCGCTGATGTTGGTGCCGACGTAGTTGCCCTGGATCGTGTTGCCCTCGCCGCCGATGATGGCCATGCCTCCGCCGCCGGAGATGACGTTGCGGGCGCCGGCCTCGGTGCCGCCGATGGTGTTGTCGCTGCCGTAGATGCGGATTCCGCCGACCCCGCCGAGCGCGGCCGTTCCGGCGGCGTTGGTCCCGACGAGGTTGCCCTGCACGACGTGCATCGTTCCGCTGACGTCGATGCCGCCGCCGTTTCCCGAGACGAGGTTGCTCTCGCCGGCGGCGGCTCCGCCGATGAGGTTGGACTCGCCGTCGACCGAGATGCCGATTCCTGCGTTGCCAATCGCGACCATGCCGGTCACGTCGGTGCCGATGTAGTTGCCCTGCACCGTGTTGCCATCGCCGGAGGTCGCCAGTCCCGCGCCGTTGCCGGAGATGAGGTTCCTGGCAGCGGCGACATTGCCGCCGACGGTGTTGTCGTGGCCGTAGATACGGATGCCGGTCCCGCCGCCTTCCTCGAGCAGCGCCTCGGTGCCTGTGGCGTTGGTGCCGACGCGGTTGCCCTGGACAACGTTGTTGATCCCGTTGACATCGATTCCGCCGTTGTTGCCGGAGACCAGGTTGGCCGCGCCGGCGACCGTCCCGCCGATCGTGTTGGAGTCGCCGTGGACGACGATTCCGACGCCGCCGTTGCCGAACGCGATCGTGCCGGTGGGATCGGTGCCGATGTAGTTCGCCTCGATCAGGTTGTTCACCTGCCCCTCGCGAACGACGATGCCCGAATGCGTGTTGCCCGAAATCACGTTGCGGTCGCCGGCAAAGGTGCCGCCGATGAAGTTGCCGTCCGAATACACCTCGATGCCATGGTAGCTGTTCGGTATTGCGGCGGTGCCCGCGGCGTTGAGGCCGATGATGTTGCCGCGAATGCTGGTGCCTTCCGGATTCTCCGACTCCAGGCTGATGCCGCGCGCGTTCCCCGAGATCAGGTTGCCGCCGCCGGCGGCGTTGCTCCCGATCGAATTGCCCGCACCGAAGGAGCGGATCGCATAGCTGCCGTTGCCGATGGCGGCGGTGCCGGCAGGGTTGGTGCCGAAGTAGTTGCCGAGAATGTCGTTGCTGGTGGCGTTGGCACCAATCGTCATTCCGTTGCCGCCGTTGCCCGAGATGACGTTGCGATCGGCTGCCGTGCTGCCGCCAACGGTTCCGAAGCTGCCGTCGACGGCGATTCCCGTGCCCGTGTTGCCGGCGCCGCCGGCACCGGTGGAATCGAGGCCGATGTAGTTGGCCTCGACGACGAAGAGGGCGCCCTCCATGCGGACGCCGGTGGCGAACGCGTGAATCGCGAGCCCGCGCACGCTGCTCAGGTTGCCGACCAATCGAAGCCCCGTGCCGCCTGCGGTGGTGCCCTTGAGCGTCACCAGCGGAACGCCGGCATACCCGGGCTGGCTGGTGCCGTTGATGTCGACGGGCGTGGTCATGACCGGCAGCGAGGTTGCCGGAGTGATCACGCGCTGGCCCGCGGGAAGGTTGAAGCGGATCTCGTCGAACGCCGGCGTGGCGTTGGCGGCCGTCATGGCATTGCGCAGCGAGCCGGCGCCGGCGTCGAGGTTGTTGGTGACGGTGAAGACGACGGCTGCCGCCGGATGCGCGGCGACGAGCACGCCGATGGCGGCGGCAACGACGGCGAGGCGGATCGCGAATGCGGACATGTCGAGCTCCCCCCGGGCCGCATTCCGGGCGCGGCGCGAGCCGTGCTAGTGGCCGGAAATGGGACTTACGTCAATCCTGGCGCTGCCTGGCGCGGACGCTCGGCGGCTTCTTTACTGCCGGACCAGCCTTGCGAGCCCGCCGCAGCGACGCGACACGCCAAACTGGCCTGAGCTCTCCCGGCTGAATATGCTCTGGTTGTGTCGACCCGGATCGTCTCTGTGTTGTTATCCCTCCTGGCTGCGATTGGCGATCCTGCGCCCGCCGCGCAGGCGGATGATGCATCCGACAGCACGGCCGGTTCGACCGTTGTCACCACCTCGAGCACTTCGTCGAGCCAACCGTATATCGGTGCGCTCTTCGTCGAGTGCACCTACGACCTGCTCATCGGCGATGACACCGACGCGCGCTCGATGACGTTTGACGCTTTTGGGATGGGCAGCGAGACCTGTGCCCTGCCGCCCGATGGGCCGCTGGCGACGGCGTCGCTGGATTACGGCTACGGCGAGTACGGCTGGCGGTTTTCCATCGACGGAGTCCCGGGCGCGGTCGCCGCCGGCACGCGCCTGCTGAGGTGCGAGGGCACCGAGCTCATCAGCAAGTTCGACGATCCGCAGACGCTGTCGCTCGTCGACCTGATGGCGTGGAGCACGAGCGGGGAAGGAGCCGACGGTGCGCCGATCCTGCCGCCGCGTCTGTGCTTCGCCAATCTGGAATGCGACGGTGAGCCGTACGGGTTCCAATGGAAGGCTGACCCCGTGTGCGGTGACGCCGATTATGATGAGGAGATCGATGCCAGCGATGCGCTGCACGTCCTGCGCACCGCCGTCGGAACGTCCGCGTGCTCCCCGGTGCCGACATCATGCGACGGCGACGGTGACGGCGTGGTGACCAGCCCCGACTCGCTCATGGTTCTCCGCAAAGCCGTCGGTCTTCCCGTCGAGACTGCATGCCGGCGACCATGCCTCCCCGGCACGATCGGCCCACCGCAGTCAGTCCGATATTTCGATGTAATGCTGACGTCGACGATGCCGCTGTCATCGGTGCAGATCGAGGTCGACTATCAGGGGCCCGGCGGATTCATCGTTTCCAGCTTCCCACCGGACCCCGAATGCTACGGACCCAAGGGTGGGTTCTTTACCAGAGACGATGATGCGAACGTGCAGGCATCGCTGTCGGCGACAGCCGCCGGTGACCTTGCGCGCTGCCGTATGCAGACCACCGGCACGTTCCCGGTGCCCGCAGACTTCTCCATCACGGTGTCCGACGACGGCGTGCCGCTGGAGAACGCGGTCGAGGTGACGTCGATTGTTGCTTGGTGAGTTCTCCGCGACTCTCAGGCGAACGAGGAAACGGCGCGGCGTCTCGGCTTACGTCAGCGGTGCCGGCAGGCCTTCCCGGCTACTCCCACTCCACCGTTGCCGGCGGCTTCGTCGAAACGTCGTAGACGACCCGGTTCACCCCGCGCACCTCGTTCGCGATACGCGACGCCGTGCGCGCCAGCACCTCCGGCGGGAATCGGAACCAATCCGCGGTCATTCCGTCCTCGCTGACGATCGCACGCAGCGCGACGACCTGGTCGTAGGTGCGATAGTCCCCTTGCACGCCCACGGTCCGCACGGGCAAGAGAACGGCAAAGGCCTGCCAGATCTGGTCGTAGAGCCCGGCTCGGCGAATCTCGTCGATGAACACCGCGTCCGCTTCGCGCAGCGTGGCAAGCGACACTTCCTCGATCGGCCCGAGCACGCGCACGGCAAGCCCCGGACCCGGGAACGGATGGCGCCACAGCAGCTCGTGCGGCAGCCCCAACACCGCGCCCGCCGCTCGCACCTCGTCCTTGAACAGCTCGCGCAGCGGCTCGACCAGCGCCAGGTTCATCTTCTCCGGGAGGCCGCCGACGTTGTGGTGGCTCTTGATCGTGGCTGACGGTCCCTTGACGGACACCGACTCGATCACGTCCGGATACAGCGTCCCCTGCCCCAGGAACGTCGCCTTGGCGCGGCCCGCACGCGGCTTCAGCGCCGCCTCCTCGAAAACCTCGATGAACACGCGCCCGATCGTCTTGCGCTTCTGCTCGGGATCCTCGATCCCGCGCAGCGCTCCGAGGAAGCGCTGAGACGCGTCGACGTAGACGAAGTCGTCGCCGAAGCGCGGGCCGAGCATCTGGCGCACCTGCTCGGCCTCGTCCTTGCGCAGCAGGCCGTTGTTGACGAACACGCACGTGAGCTGTCCCGGCACCGCCTTCTCGATCAGCGCGGCGGTGACGGTCGAATCGACGCCGCCGCTGATGCCGCAGACCACCTGTCCGTCCCCGACCAGCGCCCGAATGCGCGCAACGGCCGACTCGACGTAGCTCTCCATCGTCCAGTCGGCCTTCAGGCCGCAGATGCGGAAGAGGAAGTTCTCGAGCACCTCACGGCCGCGCTTTGTATGGACGACCTCGGGATGGAACTGCACCGCGTACTGGCGCTTGCCCTTGTGACGAAGCGCGGCCAGCGGAGAGTTGCCGCTGCGCGCGATGGCTTCCCAGCCTTCCGGTAGCTTCTCGAGCCGGTCTCCGTGGCTCATCCAGACGGTGGTGGGCTCGCCGGCACCGAAGCCGTGGAAGAGATCCTCGTCCACGTCCACGTGCAGCTCGGCATAGCCGTACTCGCGATGCGCCGAGCGCGCGACCACACCGCCGCCGGCCACGCCCAGGATGCCCATGCCGTAGCAGATGCCGAGCAGCGGAACGCCCTGCTCGAAGATCGCCGGCGACGGCGACGGCGCGCCTTCGTCGTAGACGCTGGCCGGGCCGCCCGAGAGGATGATCGCCTGCGGCGCGAGCTGGCGGATCTTCTCGGCGGGGATGTTGAAAGGATGGATCTCGCAGTACACCCGCGCTTCGCGCACGCGGCGCGCGATGAGCTGGGTGTACTGGCTGCCGAAGTCGAGGATCAGGACCATCGACACTGGGCTACTCTCGCTGATAGTTGGGCGGCTCCTTGGTCATCGTCACATCGTGGACGTGGCTTTCGGAGAGGCCGGCCGGTGAGACGCGCATGAAGCGCGCCTTGCTGCGAAGCTCCTGGAGGCTGGCGGCGCCGATGTAGCCCATGCCGGCCTTCAGGCCGCCCACGAGCTGATGAAGGATCGGCGCGATGTTGCCCTTGTAGGGCACGCGCCCTTCGATGCCTTCGGGCACCAGCTTGATGTCCTCGGTCTCCTGCTGCGAGTAGCGGTCCTTGCTCTGGCCGCCGCGCATGGCCTCCAGAGATCCCATGCCGCGATAGACCTTGTAGGTGCGGCCCTGGTACAGCACCGTCTCGCCGGGACTTTCCTCGGTTCCGGCGAGCAGGCTGCCAATCATCGTGGCGCTCGCGCCGGCGGCGAGCGCCTTGGTGATGTCGCCGCTGTAGCGGATGCCGCCGTCGGCGATCACCGGGACGCCGGCCTTGTCGGCGGCTTCGCACGCGTCGGCAACGGCGGTGAGCTGAGGAATGCCGACGCCCGAGATCACGCGCGTCGTGCAGATCGAGCCCACCCCCATGCCGACCTTGATGCCGTCGGCGCCGGCGTCGATCAGTGCCTGCGTGCCCTCGCGCGTGGCCACGTTGCCACCGATCACCTGAAGCTCGGGAAATGTTTTCTTGATCTCGGCCACGGTCTCCAGAACGTTCTTGGAATGGCCGTGCGCCGTATCGACGGCGACCACGTCCACGCCCGCTTCGTACAGCGCACGCACGCGATCCTGCCGATCGGGGCCGACGCCGACGGCGGCGCCGACGAGCAATCGTCCGTGCGTGTCCTTGGAGGCGTTGGGAAACTCGATCGACTTCTGGATGTCCTTGACCGTGATCAGGCCTTGGAGCCGTCCTCCCTCGTCGACCACCAGCAGCTTCTCGATGCGGTGGCGGTGAAGCAGCGCCGTCGCATCCTCCATGCTGATGCCGGCTCGCGTGGTGATCAGCTCCTCGCTCGTCATCAGCTCGCTGACCGGGCGCGACAGATTGCGCTCGAAGCGCACGTCGCGGTTGGTCAGGATGCCGACCAGGCGTTTTCCCTCGATCACCGGAAGGCCGCTGATGCCATGCTGGCGCATGATCTCGAGCGCTTCCGACAGCGGCGCCTGCGGCTCGATGGTGACGGGATCGCGCACCATCCAGCTCTCGCTCTTCTTGACGCGCGCCACCATCGCCGCCTGCTCGACCACATCCAGGTTGCGATGGATGAAGCCGATGCCGCCCGAGCGCGCCATCGAGATGGCGGTGCGCGATTCGGTCACCGTGTCCATGGCCGCCGAGACGAGCGGGATGTTCAGACGGATCTTGCGCGTCAGCCGAGTGCCGACGTCCGCCTGCGCAGGAAGGATCGAAGAGGCTCCCGGGACGAGGAGAACGTCGTCGAAGGTAAGCGCCTCGCGCAGATTCTCCAGGGGTTCCATGTTCTCTTGTAGCCAGGCGGGCGCCGCGTTGCAAAGAATGCAAGACCCTTGCGCACAACTGCGAAGCACCACCCCGCATGCTGGCGGGTGGCGCTGGCCTCGAGCCGCGGTCGCGGGTCGGGTCGCACTGGCGCTGCAGCAGCGTTAGGGATCGCGGCGATGATTCGCAGCTACGACAACCTCGCGCCTCGCATCGCGTTCTCGGCGTGGGTCGCGCCGACGGCGGTCGTCGTCGGCGATGTGGAGATCGGCGAGGACTCCTCGATCTGGTACGGCTGCGTCGTGCGGGGCGACGTCTTCCACGTGCGCATCGGCGCGCGCACGAACGTGCAGGACATGACGGTCATCCATGTCACGCACGAGCGCTATCCCACCATCCTTCACGACGACATCACGGTCGGCCACCGCGCGGTGCTGCATGGCTGCACCGTCGAGAGCCGCGCTCTGATCGGAATCGGCGCCGTGGTTCTGGACCAGGCGGTGATCGGTGAAGGCGCGCTGGTCGCGGCAGGCTCGCTGGTGACGCCCTCGACCCGAGTGCCGTGCGGGATGATGGTGATGGGGGCGCCGGCGCGAGTCGTGCGCGAGGTAACAGACGCCGAACGCGCCTGGATGGCGGAATCCTCGCGGAATTACGTCGAGTACGCGCGACGGCACGCGGCGGCGGGCTGACGGCTCATGCGTCCCGCCGCGGGCCGACCGCTGCGTCCCCGTGCCGCCGAGTGCGGCACGACGGGAGGCGGCGCGCTTCGGCGCAGGCATTTCGGGTCTTCAACGGGAAGCGCCGCTTCGCATAGATCAATCTGCATTGCAGGTTGTCAGAGGGGTTCCCCCCGCCCATACTCCCCGCACCTTCACCGCCGGCAATGGCGCATCGTGCGGTGACTGCGAGGTGCAACATGTATCGGTCCGTTCCGAGCGCGCTTGGCGCTGCGCTCACCGTCCTTTGCTTCGCCACGCTCGCCGCCGCCGATGACACCGTCCAATGCGACGCCGCACGCATGCGTCTTGCCGGCCAGCACAGCTCCTGCCTGGTCAAGGCCGAGGCCGTGGCGCTGCTGAAGGGCGAGACCGCCGATACCAGCCAGTGCGAGAGCAAGTTCACGGCCAAGTGCAACAAGATCCTCGACAAGTACGGCAGCGCCTGCACGCCGCCGCAGGACTGCGCAAGTCTTGCCGAGACGGCATCGTGCGTGGCCGATGCGCTGCCGTTCCCCGCACCGACCACCACCACGACTCTTCCCCCCGACTGCGATGCGGCGGGCGATCCCGACGGAGACGGATTCGACGTCGCGGCGGGCGACTGCGACGAGTGCAGCGCCTCGGTCAACCCGGGCGCCTACGACTTTGGGCAGAACGGCGTCGACGACGACTGCGACGGCACCGCCGACAATGCGGCCGCTGCCTGCGACTCCGGCCTGCCGCTGCAGGACGTCGACCCGATGAACGCGGCCCGTGCCATCGAGCTTTGCCAGCAGACCACCGGGATGGAGCTGAAATGGGGCGTCCTGAATGCCCAGTATGTGCGCGCCAGCGGCGCGCCCTACTCCTCGACGCTGCAGAACGGCCTGATCGAGGTTTTCGGCGACAACGTCACTCCCAGGGCCGGCGTGCGCATGCTCGCGCTCTCTTCGGGAAATGCGCGCGACGCCGGCGATCCCGGTGCCTGCGGCTCCCATACCTGCACGCACAGCACCGGCGGGACGCCTCCGCCCGGTTTTCCGCAGTATGTGCCGGGTTGCCCCGTTGCCGCCAACATCAACGACGACGTCGCGCTCGAGGTCCAGCTGCGCGTGCCCACCAACGCCGCGGGCTTCCGGATCAAGCTCGACTTCTACACGTTCGATTATCCGGAGTGGGTCTGCACCCAGTACAACGACCAGTCCATCACGCTGGTCACCCCGTTCCCGCCGGGATCGATCAACGGCAACGTCAGCTTCGATGCGTCGGGAACGCCGGTCAGCGCCAACATGGCGATGCAGGTCTGCGCCGGCTGCCCGCAGGGAACCTCCGCGCTGTCCGGCACGGGTTTCGACACCTGGAGCGAGGCCGCTGCCACGGGCTGGCTGACGAGCCAGGCGCCGGTCACGCCGGGCAGCACGATGACGGTTCGACTGGCGATCTGGGATGCCGGCGACCAGGCGACGGACTCGACGGTCCTGCTGGACGCCTTCGAATGGATCGAGCAGGGACCGGTGAACGTGCAGACGACGCCGGCGCCGTGAACCGCCAGAGCCGTTGCCGTAGAGACGCCGACGCAAGCGCAGTGAACGGCCAGAGCCGGTTGGCGTGAACGGCATGAGCGCCCGTAAGGGCGACGCCGCCGACCTGGTGCAGCGGTCTTGCGGCGGAGATGGGCGCGCGCATCGCTGCCCGGCGCCGATTGCACCGGCGCCGTCACGCGCTCGATGCAGAACTCGGGTTGCCTGAAGCCGCCCCCTTTGCTCAAAGGGGCCGATGGGGATTCTTCAGTACGACACATTCCGCAAGCATCTGGCAGTCGCCGTGACGGCGGCGGTCGTCTTCCTTCTGAGCGGCGCGGCCGGCGCCGGGGCGGCAACGCCTCGCATCGTCAATGGCCTGGCGACGCATGACTTCCCGACCACGGGGGCGCTGCTGCACAGTGCCAGCGATCCCATCACGGCGACCAATGCCGGCGCCTGGTGCAGTGGAACGCTGATCGGCTGCAGCACGTTCCTGACGGCTGCCCACTGCGTCGAAGACAACGGCAATGCCGCCTACTACTGGGTCTATCTGCAGCACGGCGGCATCTACACGGTCGCCAGCATCACCTCGCACCCGCTCTACGACGGCTCCAGTGGCAACGACGTGGCCATCGTCAAGCTGGCCGAGCCGGTCGAAGGCATCGACCCGACGACCTTCAACTCCACGCACGATCTGGATGCGATGGGAGTGGGCCTGCCCGGCAGCATCGCCGGCTACGGGCAGACATCCGGCAGCGGCAACGATTACGGCATCAAGCGTCACGGCGACGTCGTCACCGCCGACTGCGATACCTCCGAGACCGACGGAGAGGGCAACGACCGCCTGGTGTGCTGGGATTTCGCCGATCCGGTCGGCGCGCCCGGCGAGGACTCCAACACCTGCAACGGGGATTCGGGGGGGCCGCTGTTCATGGAGTTCAGCGGCGTTACCGAAGTGGTCGGAGTGACCTCGGCCGGCTCCTCGGCCGATTGCCTCGCGCACGACCATAGCTGGGACGCCAGCGTGTACTTCAATCGCACGTTCATCCAGGCGCAGCTCGGCGTCGATTCGACCTCGACGTGCGGAGGCCTGCCGCCGGTCGGCGATGGCGACGTCACCGTCACGGCCGACTCGGGCACGCTCAGCAGCGGCAACACGAGCGACGCGCACATCGTGAGCATCGCGCCCAATTCCCAGCTGGCCCGCTTCACGTTCAACGGCGAGGACACCGGCAGCTTCAAGGCCAGTTTCTACGTGAAGGCAGGCTCGGGGGGCGCCGGCCCCGGCAACTTCGATTGCAAGGCCGACGGCGGCGTGGTGTTCGCGGCATGCGAGTTCGAGAACCCGACGCCTGGCGACTGGTCCATCGCGCTCGTGCGCAGCTCGGGCGCAGGTGACTACCAGATCACGACCACGCAGTTCGGCGGCGATCCGCCGATGTGCGGCAACAACGTCGTCGAAAGCGGAGAGGACTGCGACGGCACCTCCGATGATGCCTGCGACGGGTTGTGCAGCGGCTGCGCCTGCCCGGCGCCCATGTGCGGCAACAACGTCGTCGAGAGCGGCGAGGAATGCGATGGCACCTCCGATGACGCGTGCCCCGGGATGTGCCTGGGCGGCTGCAGCTGCGACGGCGGGTGCTCCGAGAGCGACCTCTACGGCCTCTCGATCTACTCGACTGCCGACAAGTTCCGCTACAAGGCGTACCTGTACGATCCCGCCGGCGAGTATGCGGGGCTCGATCCGCGCGAAGGCTTTGCGCTCTCGATCACCGACGGCGGCGGCACTGCATCGATGGAGATTCCCGGCGGCGACATTGGATGGCTCAAGTCGCAGCCGGATCTCGGCAAATACAAGTGGAAGGGCGACGGCAGCATCGACGGGCTGCTGCGCGTCAAGTTCCAGCGCAAGGCCGGGTTCCCCCACGACTATTGGCAGCTTCAGGTGAAGGGACGCGCGGTGCCCGGAGGCGGCGACATCGACGTGCTGGCGGTGCTGGACTACCTCCTCACCGTCGATGGCACGTGCCATACGGAAAGCTGGTAGCAGCCATGCTGACGCGCCGGCGGTTCTGGACTGGCTGCCAGCCCTGAGGAAACGTGTCGCGTGAACTGTCAGGCGGTGCGGCGGCCAGTGCCGGCGCACCGCCGAGCGCGGCGAATGCTCAAATGCAAGACCGGACCCCGGTTCAGGCCGGACGCATCTCCGCCGGAACGTCGCGCTTGAAGAAGTTGCGCGCGGCGCCGCTCTTGTTGCGCAGGTAGGTCGAGGCGCTCGAGGCCAGGCGCAGCAGGAAGCGCGGCTCGCGGATCATCAAACCGGCGATGCCGCGCAGGACGTCGTGGCGCTGGTAGAACGTGCGGTAGCATTGCTCGAAGTACGTCTCGAGGATGTCGACCGACAGGCCGTGCGGGACGAACACGAAGTTCATCGCGTTCATCTGCTCCCAGTTCTCCTCGAAATGCCCATGCTGGTGAATCGTCGGATAGGCCGGGGTTCCCGGGTACGGCGTGAACTTCGTGATCTGGGCCATGTCGAGCTCGACCGTCTTCAGGAAGTCGAGCGTCTCGGCCAGGCTGTCCAGGCCCTCGGTGGGATGACCGAGCATCACGTAACCCTTGGCACGGATGCCGGCGGCCCGTGTCATCCGCAGCGTTTCGCGCATCTTCGGGATCTTCACCTCGTGCTTGACGACCTGCAGGATGCGCTGGCTGCCCGACTCGATGCCGTAGTTGATCTGCCAGCAGCCCGCCCGCTTCATGAGCTGCAACGCGGGAAGGTCGAGGAGGTTGGGATGGCTGGCGCAGCTCCACGTGAAGCGGAAGCCGTTGGCCAGGAACGCCTCGCACATCGCGATGACGCGGTCCTTTCGCACCGTGAAGAGATCGTCGACGAACAGGATGTGCCGGACGCCGAGGCTCTCGAGGTGGCGGCACATCTCGACGATGTACTCGACGCTGTGCATGCGGCCCTTGCGGCCCGAGGTCGAGCGGTCGCAGAACGTGCACGAGAACGGACAGCCGCGGGAAGTGATCAGCGACGCCACCGGCGTTCGCGGGTAGCTGAACAGCGTTGGCGAATAGTGGTGCGGAAAGTCGGCGAGCAGGTCCCAGGCCGGCATCGGCAGGCTGTCGAGGTCATCGAGAAACGGCGCGCGCGGATTGGCCACCACTCGTCCCTCGGGGGTGCGATAGGCCAGGCCCTGCACCGTCTCGATGGCGGCGCCGTCTTCGAGCCGCTCGAGCAGGTCGAACAGCGAGCTCTCCCCTTCGCCGACGATGCCGTAGTCGATATCGGGAAACGCCTCGAGCGTTCGCTCGGGCACCGCGCTGACGTGCGCGCCGCCGACGATGGTGACGACCCCAGGAACGGCCGCCTTGACGCGCGCCGCGATGCGCGCGGCGTTGGTGACGGAAATCGTGGTCGCCGACAGGCCCAGGTAGTCGGGCCGAAGCGCGGCGATCTGCGCGCTGACCTCCTCCAGAGGCCGGCCCTGCTCCTTGGCGTCGAGCAGATGGACGTTGTAGCCCCTGGCGCGCGCGACCGCGGCAAGGATCAGCACGCCCATACCGGGAATGGTCTCCTCGCCTTTTCGCAGACCGTCCAGGCTGCGATCCCAGAAGATGTAGGGCGGCTCGCAAAAGACGATGGTCTTGCCGGCTTTGGGGGCAGGTGCGGTTGCCATCATCGGTCCTGGCTATACCACGCGGCCGGGCTGGCAACATCTTGCGTTGCGCAGGTCTCGCTGCGCGCGGCAGATGAGGAAAGGGCGTTTGTGCATGCCCGGGCCGCCTCGAAAGCAGCACGTTTCGCCTGCCGGCACGCCCGTGTAGATAGGCGCGATGGAGGTCCCTATGAAGCGCTCTTACCCACTGTTTGTCGCAACCGCCTTCTCGATGGCCCTGGCCGCCGGCTGTGCATCCAGCAATCGGCCGGCACCCGAAGAAGAAGCACCGCCGCCGCCGCGCGCGGCCTCGGAGTCCAAGGCTTCACGGGCGGAGGCGCCGGCCAGGCCGGCTCCGGCAGCCAAGAAAGGTACCGCGGCCGCACCCGCAACCGGCAAGCTCTCCCAGGTCAAGGTGGGAATGGGTGAGGTCGAAGTGCGTGACGTCATGGGGCCACCCGACAACGAGCAGACGTACACGACGGGCAAGCAGTTCATCCCCGGCTACGTCGGCAGCGACACCGAGCGCACCGAATGGATCTACCGCGGCGAAGGCCGGGTGGTGCTGGTGCGCAATCGATGGTCGGGAAAGCTCAAAGTCACTCGCGTGCTACCCGATCCGAACCAGTAGGACGATCGGCGCGCTTCCGACGGTCGGCGCGAACGGCTCAGCCGTGATCGCGCTGGCCGTGGGAAGCGCGGCGAGTCAGCCGTAGGCGCAGGGGCGTGCCGGTCAGATCGATCTCCTCGCGAAAGCACCGCTCCATGAACCTCTGATACTCCTCGGGCACCTGCGCGCGGTTGGTGAAGATGTTGATCGTCGGCGGCCGCACCGCCGTCTGCGTGCCGTAGAAGAACTTGGCGCGCCCGGCGCCGAGCACGGGCGGCTCGCGCCGCTCCACCGCCAGCTTGATCAAGCGATTCACCTCGACCGTAGGAATGCGGCGGTTGTGCGCGCGGTGCGCCCGATCGATCAGCCGAAACGCCTCGTCGACGCCGCGGCCCTGCTTGACCGACATCGCGGCGATCGGCACCGGAGCCAGCGTGGGGTAGCCGCCGCGAATCTGACGCTCGACCGCGGCGACGCGGCCGGGTTCGACCAGATCGATCTTGTTGAGCAGCAGCACGAGCGCCCTGCCCTCGCTCCAGGCGCGGCGCGCGATGCGCGCGTCCTGGTCGGTCAAGCCTTCCGTGGGCTCGATGAGGAGTGCGACGACATCGGCCCGGTCGATCGCCTCGATGGAGCGCCGCACGCTGATCCGCTCCACGCCCTCTTCCACCCGTGATGGCCTTCGCATTCCGGCGGTGTCGAGCAGCACGTAGCGACGGCCGCGGCGCTCGATCTCGATGTCCACGACGTCGCGTGTCGTGCCGGGACGGTCATCGACGAGCGAGAGCTCGGCGCCGGCCACGTGATTGAGCAGGGAGGACTTGCCGACGTTGGGCCGGCCGACGAAGGCGACGCGGATCGGGTGCGTGGCGGCAGCAGCCTCGGCCTCGGCGGCGTCGGCGTCGGTGACTTCGCCAGTGACGCGAACGGCTGTGCGATCCTCGCCGGCGCTGCCGTCGTCATCGCGGGCTTGGCCGCCGTCATCGCCGGCGCGGGCGTCGGCATCGTCGGTACGGGCATCGTCATCGTCGGTACGGGGATTGTCATCGCCAGCGCGGGCGTCGGCATCGTTGCCGCTGCCGTCGTCGTCGCCGGCTACGTCGTCGTCGCCGGCGCGGGCGCCGTCACGGCAGGCACCGGCGTCGTCATCGTCGGGGACTACGGCAGCATCGCCGCGCGGCTCCCGGGGGTTGTCCGCGCGAGCCAGCAGCTTGCGGGCCTCGTCGAGGATGGCCATCTGCAGGTCCGTCATGCCCTGGCCGTGCTCGGCCGAGATGGTCAGCGGCGGATCGATACCGAGCGCGCAGAATTCCAGCGCCGTCTGCTCGCCGGCGCGTCCCTCGGCCTTGTTGGCCACATAGATCACGGGAAGGCCGCTGCGCGACACGAGCTCGACGGTCTCGCGGTCGAGCGGGCTGAGGCCATCCTTCGCATCCAGCAGCACCACGAGCAGATCGCTTGCGCCGATCGCACGCACGGTGTGCTCGTGCACGCGATCGGCCAGTGCGATCGTCTGCTCGCCTCCGAGGCCGCCGGTGTCGACGAGATCGAGGTCGATACCGTCCCACGAGACGGGCTCGGCGATGGGATCGCGTGTGACGCCCGGCGTATCGAGCGTGATCGCACGTCGCTTGCGGATCAGGCGGTTGAACAGCGTCGACTTGCCGACGTTGGGGCGGCCGACGATGGCCACCCGGAGGCGACTCCTGCTCATCGGCAGCCAAGCCGCTTCGGCGACACGATGCGTCGTGTGTAGGAGGACATGAAGCAGTGGTGAACGAGAAGGCGGTCGATGTCCACTTGCAGGGGGTCGTCGACTCGAGCCTGGCCGATGGAAGCTGCGCTTCGACTCACGAACGCGTCGCGGCTCCACGTTCGAGCGCCAGCGCCGCCGTCGGCGCTGCCAGCCCGTCCCCAACGCAAGCGACGTCGCCCCGGCCGTTCTGGCTCCCCTTTCTGCCGCGAGCACGCCGCCCGAATGCGTTCGCTGTGCCGTCTGCCGCCTCAGGATGAGATGTGGAGGCGTTGCTGGCGCCGGTACGGCAGCTAGCGTCGAAGGAATCCGGCAGGCTGCGCACGGCGCCGCGTGCGGAGGGGAGACGCAAATGAGGAATGCGATTCAAGCATGGCGCGCGATGGTGCCCACCATCCTGGCGCTCCTGCTCATGGCCATGGGCGGCCCCGCCCTGGCGCAGACGAGCTCCGATACGATCGGCGGCATGGGCGAAGCGACCGGTCCCGGAACCGACGACCGTATCCATCCGCGCAACCCGAACCCGGCCGTCAACGAGGCCAACGACAAGGCGCGCGAGACGGTGCTCGAACAGAATCGGGGCGTGAACACGAACACCGACTCGGGCCGTCCGAGCAGTGGCGCAAGGGAAGCGGCCGAGAAGAAGGCGGCGCAGTAATCGAACGGGACCGCGCGTGTCGACGCACCCGACGAAGACGATCGACAGCTTCCGCCTCCGACGGCGACCCGCACCGTTCACGCGAGGATCGCAAACACCCAGGTACGCGCGCCGATAAAAGCCGCGCCTGGCCGCGCGCCCGTCACCGCCCGCTCAGAGCCCGAGTTCCTCCAGAAACCGCGGATCGTCCTGCCAGCCGGGCTTCACCTTGACGAACAGCTCGAGGAAGACCGGGCGGTCCAGCAACTCCTCGATGGTCTTGCGTGCCGCGACACCGACGGCCTTTATGCGCGCGCCGCCCTTGCCGACGATGATGCGCTTGGAGGATTCGCTGTCGGTGAAGATGGTGGCGGTGATCGAGGTGTGCTTCTTCTTATCCTCGAAGACATCGATGACCACGGCCACGCGATAGGGCAGTTCGCGCTCGAGCTGCAGGAACAGCTGCTCGCGCACCAGCTCGGCCACCAGGAAACGCTCGGTCTGATCGGTGACCTGGTCGGGCTCGAAGAAGAAGTCGGCCTGGGGGAGCCTCGACGCCAGCAGATCGAACAGCTGCGGCACCCCATCGCCCGTCTTGGCGCTGAGCGGAAAGATGTCGGCTCCCGGCACGAGCCTGGCCACCTCCTCCATGATCGGCAGGAGCTTGGGCTTGGCGGTGACATCGGTCTTGTTGATGACGACGACCGTGCGCGAGGGGTCGAGGTTCTCCGCCTCGATGCGATCGACGGTCCGGATGCCGCGCGTGCCGTCGATGACCCACAAGACGACGTCGGCCTCGCGCACACCGGCGCGAGCCTGCGCGTTCATGCGATCGTGCAGGAGGCCCTCGCTCTTGTGCAGCCCGGGCGTGTCGCAGAAGACGATCTGGATGTTGCCGCGCGTCTCGACGCCGAGCAGGCGCGTGCGCGTGGTCTGCGGCTTCGGAGTGGCGATGGCCAGCGGCCGGTCGAGGATGCGATTGAGCAGCGTCGACTTGCCGACGTTCGGTGCGCCGGCAATGGCCACGTAGCCGGCACGGCGAGGCGAAGAAGCTGGCGCGTCCTGGTCCGACATGCATTCTCCTCGAGCGCTATTGCGAGCGACCGCCCACGTCGCGGCGGCGTCGTTCAAGCACTGGTCTGCTTGTCCTGGCGACGCTTGATTTCGGCCACCGCCGCCTGCGCCGCCATCTGCTCGGCAGACTTGCGGTTGGGGCCTTCGCCCTGGGCAAGAGACTCGCTGCCGAGGCGGATCGCAACCTCGTAGTGGCGGGCATGATCGGGACCCGATACCGAGATGACCGTGTACGTGGGAGTGGTCCTGTACAGGCGCTGGGTCAGCTCCTGCAGCTCGGTCTTGTAGTCGGTGCCGGAGGGGACGGCGTTGGCGATCTGATCCGCGAAGGTACGCTCGACCACCGCGCGCGCCGCAGGATAACCGCCGTCCAGGAAGACGGCTGCCACCACCGCTTCGTAGCAGTCGGCCAGGATGCGCGACTTGTGCTTGCCGCCGCTGCGCGCCTCGCCCTTGCCCAGGCGGACCCAGCGCCCGAGATCGAGCTCGCGCGCCACGTGCGAGAGGCCGCGCGCACTGACGAGGGCGGCGCGCATGCGGGTCAGCTCGCCTTCGGTGCAGCCCGGGTGCTGGCGCATGATCAGGTCGGAGGCGGCCAGGTCCAGAACCGCATCGCCGAGGAACTCCAGCGTCTGATTGCTCTCGGCGGCCTCTTCGGTCGCGGCCGAGCTGTGCATCAGCGCGCGCTCCAGCAGCGTTCGGTCGTGGAACTTGTAGCCGAGCGCCTGTTCGAGCGATTCGACGTCGCCGGGCGGCTCGTGCTCGTCGTGATGCCTGGTCAAGCCAACGCCCCCGTCGCACGTCTCTGCACGTGGTCCCGCAGGTTCACGCGAGCGTCCCCGTCATCCGCTCGCCGTTGTCGCCGTCGATGCGGACTTCGGCCAGGCGGTTCATCCAGCGGTCGTCGGCATCGCACGTCACCGGCAGATAGTGCTCGGAGTACCCTTCGAGCGATGCCGATTCGGGACGGCGGCGGTTCTCGAACAGGACTCGCACGTTGCGGCCGACGAAGCGGCGGCGGTAGCGCGAGCGCAGGTCGCGGTCCAGCTCGCGCATCTGCCTTGCGCGCTCGTGCACGAGCGAATCGGGCAGCGGGCGCCAGCGCTTGGCGGCCGACGTCGAGCTGCGCTGCGAGTACGGGAAGACGTGCAGGTAGGAAAGGCCGAGGTCGCAAAGGAAGGCCGCGGTGTTGGCGTACTCCTGCTGCGTCTCGCCCGGAAAGCCCGTGAGCAGGTCGGTGCCGATGCAGACGTCCTCGCCGACGCGATCGCGCAGGCGCCGCAGCGCCGCAGCCGCTTCGGCGGCCGTGTAACGTCGCTTCATGCGCGACAGGACGCCGTCATCGGCCGACTGCAGCGGCACGTGGAAGTGCGGGCAGAACAGCGAGGAGTCGGCGACGACGTCGAGAAAGCGATCGGTCAGCTCGGGCGGGTCGACCGAGCTGATGCGCACGCGCAGCGGCGGACGGCGCTCGGCGATGCATTCGAGCAGCCATGCCAGGTCCACCGGCGGGTCGAGGTCGGCGCCGTAGCCGCCAAGATGGACGCCGGTGAGCACGACCTCGCGAAATCCCCGCGCGGCCAGGCGCTCGATCTCGTCGAGGACCACGCGCGCCTCTACGCTGCGGCTCTTGCCGCGCGCTACCGGCACGATGCAGAACGTACAGAACAGGTCGCAGCCTTCCTGGACCTTGACGAACGCGCGGCTGCGGCCCGAGAAGCTGCTGATGCCCAGCGTGGCCACATCGCGGGCGTGGCGCAGATCGGAGACGGCGATGGTCTCGGTCATCTCGCCGGCAACGGCCGCGAGCAGGTCGCCGAGGCGGCCGAGGCCGACCACGTAGTCGACGTACTCGAGCTCGGCGATGGAGGCCGGGCTGACCTGCGCGTAGCAGCCGGTCATGATCACGCGCGCCTTGGGATTGGTGCGGCGGGCGCGGCGCGCCAGGCGGCGCGAGTCGGAGTCGGCGCGGTCGGTGACGGTGCAGGAATTGACGACGTAGGCGTCGGCCTGCTCATCGAAGTCGACGCGATGCCAGCCCTTGTCGCCGATGAGCTTCTCCAGCACGGCGCTGTCGTACTGGTTCACCTTGCAGCCGAGGGTGGCGATGGCTACGCGCATGCGACGCCCTCCGAGGCGGTGCTCGCCGGCACCGACCGCTCGATCCAGCCTCCGCCGAGGACCTCCTCGCCGCGGTAGAAGACGACGGCCTGTCCGGGCGTCACCGCTTCCTGCGGCGCCTGAAAGCGCAGCTCGACGTGGTCGGCCGCCACGCGCGCGAGCACGGCAGGCACGGCGCGATGGCGATGGCGGATGCGCGCTTCCACGGCCTGGCCCTCTTCCAACGGCGCGCCGCCGATCCACCGCACGTCGCGTGCGATCAGCCCCGGGCGCAGGAGGTCGCGACGGGGGCCGACGGTGACGGTGCCGGAGGCGGCGTCGATGCGCGAGACATAGAGCGGCTCGGCCGCCGAAACACCGAGGCCCCGGCGCTGGCCGACGGTGAAGTGATGAATGCCGCGGTGGCGCCCGAGCGAGCGCCCCCGCTCGTCGACGATTTCGCCGGCCGCGCCGGCAACTCCACTCATGCGCTCGACCACGTCGGCGTAGCGGCCGTCGGGGACGAAGCAGATCTCCTGGCTCTCGGGCTTCTCGGCGGTGGCGATGCCGCGCGAGGCGGCGTACTCGCGCACTTCCTGCTTGGTCATGTCACCGACCGGGAAGAGCGTACGCGCGAGCTCGGCGGCCGTGATCTCGAACAGGAAATACGACTGGTCCTTGGAGGAATCGCGCGCCTTGAGGAGGCGCGGCCGGGCTTCGCGGTCAATGCGCGCGTAATGTCCCGTAGCGATCCACTCGGCGCCGAGCTCGGCGGCGCGCTGGCGCAGCGTCCCGAACTTGATCGAGCGGTTGCACAGGATGCACGGGCTCGGCGTGCGGCCGGCCAGGTACTCGGAGACGAACGGATCGATGACGCTGGCGCGAAACTGCGCGCGCATGTCGAAGACGTAGTGAGCGATGCCGAGACTTGCCGCCACGCGCTCGGCGTCCTGGAAGTCCTCGAGGCTGCAGCAGCCGCTCGAGCTGCCGCCCGGCCGCTCCTCGGCAAGACGCAACGAGATGCCGACGACCTCGTGGCCCTGCTCGGCCAGCAGCGCCGCGGCCACCGAGCTGTCCACGCCGCCGCTCATGGCGACGACGACGCGCGTGCCGGCAGCCGGCATCCGTGCGGCTCGCGCGTTCATGCCGCTGCCGCCGCCTTGCGCGCCGCCGTCAGCAGCGCGGATGCCAGTGCCTCGACGTCGTCGGCGGTGGTGGACCAGCCCATGCTGATGCGCAGCACGCCTCCGTAGTAGCGCGGCTCGATGCCGAGCGCGCGCATGACGTGCGAGGGCTCGGGAGACCCGGCGGCGCAGGCCGAGCCGGAGGAGATGCAGAAGCCTGCGAGATCCAGCGCCGCAATCAGCGAATCGGCGTTGCCATTGGCCACGGCGATCGTGAGCGTGTTGGCGAGGCCTTCGGGCGGAGTGATGCGCAGCAGGTCGATGTTGGCCGCCGCCAGCGTCGACCACAGGCTCTCGCGCAGCGCGCACAGGCGGCGGTGCTCGCTGTCCATGTCGGCCAGCGCCGCATCGGCGGCCGCGCCCATGGCGGCGGCGCCGATGACGTTGGGAGTGCCCGCGCGAAGGCTCCATTCCTGCGGGCCTCCGGTCAGCAGCGGCCGAAGCAGCGAGCGCATGCGCGGCGAGAGCATCAGGGCACCGATGCCCGGAGGCGAGCCGAACTTGTGACCGGACATCGCCAAAGAATCGATGCCGTCGCCGAGGCGCAGCTTCATGCGCCCGGCCGCCTGCGCGACGTCCAGATGCACGAGCGTGTCGGGCGCGCAGGCGCTCACGACGTCGTCGACATCCAGGACGTGGCCGCTCTCGCCGTTGGCCTGGCCCAGGCACAGCAGCGAGGGGCCGCGCGAGGTCAGCGCGGCGATCTCGTCGCGATCGTAGCAGCCGTCGCTGCGCGGCTGCAGGCGCACGATCGCCGTGCCCTGCTCTTCCAGCGCTGCCGCCGTTGCCAGCACCGAGTGATGCTCGATCTGCGAGGTGAGGATGGTGACTTGCGGCACCGCGGCGGCGACCGCACGCATCACGGTGTTGTTGGATTCGGTGGCACCCGAGGTGAAGACGACGTCGCGCGGCGCGCAGCCATCGGCGAGCTCGGCCACCGATCGCCGCGCCGCCTCCAGCGTCTGCCGCGCGCTGCGGCCGCGTGCGTGCATGCTCGAGGGATTGCCGCCCCCCTCCTCCATCCACGCCGTCATCGCCGCCGCGGCCTGCGGGCGCAGAAGGCTGCTGGCGTTGTAGTCGAAGTAGCCGCGCGGCTGCACGAGAAACCTTCTTCAGGCCCCGCTGCGACGGGCCTGCACGGGACGCGAGCGTCCGGCGCCGACGCGGCGGCGCGAGCCGGACAGCTCATCCTGCAGGAGCTTGTAGACGACGCTGTCGACCAGAGCCTGCCAGCTCGCCTCGACCACGTTATGCGAGACGCCCACTGTGCCCCAGCGGCGCGCGCCGTCGCCCGACTCGATCAGCACGCGCACGCGCGAGTCGGTGCCGGCCTTGCCGTCCAGGACGCGCACCTTGTAGTCGTGCAGCTGCACCTGCTCGATGGCCGGATAGAACTTGGTCAGCGCCTTGCGCAGCGCGCGGTCCAGGGCATTGACAGGGCCGTTGCCTTCGGCCGCCGTGTGCTCGATGGCTCCCTCGGGGCCTTCGATCATGACGGTGGCCTCGCAGACCGTCTCGCCGTCCTCGTGTCGCTTCTCGTCGATCACGCGAAAGCCGATCAGCTTGAAGAAGCGCTGGAAGGGATGGAGGTTGCGGCGCATCAGCAGCTCGAAGGACGCCTCGGCGCCCTCGAACTGGAAGCCCGAGTGCTCGAGGTCCTTGAGGTGCCCGAGAAGCGAGGCCAGCTCGTCGTGGCGGCCTTCGACCTCGATGCCGAACTGCTCGGCCTTGCTGACCACGTTGCTGCGGCCCGACAGGTCCGAGATCAGCACGCGCTGCTCGTTGCCGACGACCATCGGATCGATGTGCTCGTAGGTCTCGCGGTTCTTCCGAACGGCCGCGACGTGCAGGCCGCCCTTGTGCGCGAACGCGCTGCGGCCCACGTACGGCAGGCGCCGCTCCAGCTCCACGTTGGCCAACTCCGCGCAGAAGCGCGAGACCTCGGTAAGATGCGCGAGCTGGCTGTCGCTGACGCACTGGTAGCCGAGCTTGAGCTGCAGGTTCGGGATGATGGTGCACAAATTGGCGTTGCCGCAGCGCTCGCCGAAGCCGTTGATGGTTCCCTGCACCTGCACGGCGCCCGCCTCCACCGCAGCCAGGGAGTTGGCCACCGCGCAGCCCGAATCGTTGTGGCAGTGGATGCCGAGCGGCGTGCCGATTCCGGCAGCCTGGCGCGTGATCTCGGCGATGCGGCCCGGCAGGGAGCCGCCGCGAGTGTCGCAAAGGCACAGCAGGTCGGCGCCGGCCTCGGCGGCCGCCCGCAGGCACGACAGCGCGTACTGCGCATTGGCCTCGTAGCCGTCGAAGAAGTGCTCGGCGTCCAGGATGACGCGGTCGGTGCGGGACTTCAGGTACTCGACCGACTGCGCGATCAGCTCGAGGTTCTCCGCGAGCTCGATGCGCAGGTCCTCGTGCACGTGCATGTCCCAGGTCTTGGCCACGATCGTGACCACCGGCGTGTTCGCTTCCAGCAGCGCGGCGATGTTGGCGTCGTCGGCCGCCGGCCTGCCGGGACGCTTCGTCGACCCGAATGCCGCGATCTTCGCGTTGCGCAGGCGGACCTTCTTGATGTCGTCGAAGAACGCGGCATCGCGCGGGTTGGAGCCGGGCCAGCCGCCTTCGATCACTGCCACGCCGAGCTCGTCGAGCTTTTCGGCGACCGCGACCTTGTCGCGAACGGTATAGGTGACACCCTCTCCCTGCGTGCCGTCGCGCAGCGTGGTGTCGTAGATCTCGATGCAGCGCGCCGTCATGAAGCCGCCACGGGCTCGATGGCCCGCGCCTCCGGGCCGAGGAACGTCGAGTGCAGCGCGCGCACGGCCGGATCGACCTGCTCGGTGTCGACGACGACCGAGATCTTGATCTCGGAGGTCGTGATCATCTGAATGTTGATGCCTTCGGCCGCCAGCACCTCGAACATGCGCGCCGCCACGCCGGCGTGATTGCGCATGCCCAGTCCCACGACGGAAACCTTGGCCACCTTGGACTTGGCGTTGACGCCGCGCGCGCCGATCTTTCCCTGGATCTGCTCGCAGATCTTGCGCGTGGCCTCCAGGTCGTTCTGCGCCACGGTGAAGGTGACGTCGGTGCGCCCGCCGGCGCTGACGTTCTGCACGATCATGTCGATGATGATGCCGGCCTCGGCCAGAGGAACGAAGATGGAGGCGGCAAGGCCGGGGCTGTCGGGAACGCCCTCGATGGTCACCTTTGCCTGATCGCGCTCGAAGGCCACACCGGAAACAAGGATCTCTTCCATCGTCTCGTCCTCGGGTACCACCCAGGTTCCCTCACTGTCGTCGAAGCTGGAGCGTACGTGCACGCGCACCTGGTAGCGCTTGGCGCATTCCACCGAGCGAATCTGCAGGACCTTGGCGCCGAGGCTGGCCAGCTCGAGCATCTCATCGTAGCTGATCGTGTGAAGCTGGCGGGCGTCGGGGCACACGCGCGGATCGGTGGTGAAGACGCCGGTGACGTCGGTCAGGATCTCGCAGACGTCCGCTTCGAGCGCGGCTGCCAGCGCCACGGCGGTGGTATCGGAGCCGCCGCGCCCGAGCGTGGTGATGTTCTGATCGTCGTCGACGCCCTGGAAGCCGGCGACCACGGCCACGCAGCGCTCCTCGAAGGCCTGCTCGATTCGCGAGCAGTCGATCGAGCGAATCCGCGCGCGGCCGAAGCTCGAGTCGGTCTGGATCTGCACCTGGTGGCCGAGCAGCGAGATGGCGGGCACGCCGATGTCGTTCAGCGCCATGGCCAGGAGCGCGCAGGAGACCTGCTCGCCCGTGGAGACGAGCGAGTCCAGCTCGCGCGGATGCGGCTGCGGGGAGACCTGGCTTGCCAGCGCCAGCAGGCGATTGGTTTCGCCGGACATCGCCGAGGCGACGACCGCGATCTGGTTGCCCTCGTCGTAGTAACGCTTGATGCGCCTGGCGACCTCGTGGATGCGCTCGGGGCTGCCGACCGAGGTTCCTCCGTATTTCTGAACGATGCGGGTTGTGTCTGCCATGAGCGAGCCTGCCGCTCGCGCGGCTTCCTCCATCCCAACGCCCCTGAATTCCAGGCGAATCGACCTACTGTCGCCGGATTCGCAGGCGACTTCAATGCGCACGAGGCGCTCGGGCTGCGGACCGACGTAATAGTCCCACCACTCCACCAGCGTCACCGCCGGCGAGTCGACGGCGTCGAGCAGGCCGATGCTTTCGTAGACGCGCTCGGCGTCGTCTTCGGTCACGCCCGCGAGGCGGTAGAGATCGGCGTGGACGAAGCGCTGGCGGCCTTCCTCGTATTCGACCAGATAGACGAAGGTCGGGCTGCAGACCGCCGATGGATCGATACCGAGGCCGTCGGCCAGGCCGCGGGCCAGTACCGTCTTTCCCGCGCCGAGCTGGCCGACGATGCCGATGACGACGGGACCGCTCAGGGTCCTGCCGAGGACGCGGCCGAGCGCCTCGGTCTGTCGTTCGCTCGTGCTGCGAAGCTGGAGCCGGTGCTCGGTCTGACCGTGCTGCTCGCGCGACGGGGTCACCGCTCGGATAGCCTTGCCAGAACGGCGGGCAAGGCGTCGGCAACCTCGCCCGCCAGGAAGCCGGGACCGCCGGTGATGCGCGCCATCTCGTCGCCAGCGGCGCCGTGGGCGTAGACGGCAAGCCTGGCGGCGTCCAGGTCATCGAGAATGCGACCGGCCACAGCGCCGCAGATGCCGGCCAGAACGTCGCCCATGCCGGCGCAGGCCATGCCGGAGTTGCCGCTGCTGTTGATGGCCACCAGCTCGCCGTCGGTCACGATCGTGCCGGCGCCCTTGAGCACCAGGACACAGCGCAGGTCCCGCGCGGTGTTGATGGCGATGCCGAGACGGTCTGCTTGAACTTCCTCGATCGACCGGTTGACGAGGCGGGCCATCTCGCCGGGATGCGGAGTGAGGATGGGGAACGGCGCGTCGGGGCGACGCGCCAGCAGCGAGATGCGCTGCTCGTGGTGCAGTGCCGACAGGACGTTGAGCGCGTCGGCATCAAGAATCACCTGCCCTTTTGCCGCGCGCAGGATCTCCGAAACCGCCTCAACGGCGCCGGGGCCGGTGCCGAGGCCGGGCCCGGCAACGATGGCATCGAAGTCATCGAGCATCGCATGCAGGGCCCGCACCGAACCCGTCGAGATTTCGCCTGTTTCGCCGTCATCGACGAGCGCCCGCGTCATCGCTTCGGGAAGCGCCGCGGCAACGTCGGGCTGGACCGAGGCCGGTGTGGCCACGGTGACCAGGCCGGCGCCGGCGCGCAGGGCGCCGCGAGCGGCCAGGATGGCGGCGCCGGACTTGCCGGGCGACCCCGCCAGGATCAGCACGTGGCCGCGGTCGCCCTTGTGGGCCATCGGCGACAGCAGCGGCAGTGCGCCGGCCATCGTCGCTTCGTCCATCAGGGTCGCCACCGGCTGAAGGCCGACCTGGCGCGGCGGCAGCAGGCCGATGTCGACGACGTAGACACGGCCGGCGTGCGCGGGTCCCTCGCCGACGAACAGGCCCGGCTTGGCGGCGCCGATGGTGGCGGTGGCGCGGGCACGCACGGCCGCTCCGAGCGGCCGGCCGGTGTCGCAGCAGAGGCCCGAGGGAATGTCGGCGGCCAGGACTGGCAGGCGCGCGTCGTTGAGGTGCTGGATCAGGTCGGCGGTGGGGCCGGTGACGTCCTTGTCCAGGCCGGTGCCGAAGATGGCGTCGAGCACGAGCATGCCGTCGCGCGCGGCGGCATCGATGGCGTCGTCGGCACCGGAGGGATCGATCACGTGCCCGCCGAGCTGGCGCCAGCGCGTCAGGTTGGTGCAGGCGTCGGTACCGGCACGCGGCTCGCGGCCGATCATCGCCACCGTGCATTGCCAGCCTCGCGCCGTCAGCTCGCGCGCGACGACGAAGCCGTCGCCGCCGTTGCTGCCGCTGCCGGCGAGCACCAGCAGACGGCGCCGGTCGGCCGCGGCGGCGAGACCGGCAGAGGCAAGGCGCAGCGGGTCGGTCAGCAGCTGCACGATGGCTTCGCCGGCGCGCTCCATCAGATCGAGTCCGGCGGTGCCCGAGGCGATGGTCTTCTCGTCGAGCGCGCGCACGTCGGCGCGCGACAGGACGAAGGAGGCTGCGCTGGTCGGCTCGAGCATCAGGCGCGTTCCTGCGGGCGCGGCGGCGGCGCAGGCGCTTGCTGCTGGCGCGCGCGCACGCAGGTCTCGAGCATTTCCGCGGTGGCGCGCTCGATGCCGACCATGATCGCGCGGGCGACGATGCTGTGGCCGATGTTCAGCTCGACCATCTGTGGGATGGCCGCAATGGGAACGACGTTGCCGAGAGTCAGGCCGTGGCCGCCGTTGACCTGCAGGCCGCGCCGATGCGCGTGCGCCGCCGCCGACTGCAGGGCTTCGAGATGGCGTGCCACCGAGGCCGGAGCGGTGGCGTTGGCGTAGGCGCCGGTGTGCAGCTCGACGACGGTGGCGCCGACCTCGCCGGCGGCGTCGATCTCGCGCGCGTCGGGCTCGATGAAGAGGCTGACGGTGATGCCGGCCGCACGCATGCGCTCGATCATCGGGCGCAGCGTGCTTTCGCGGCCGGCCACGGCGAGGCCGCCTTCGGTGGTCAGCTCTTCGCGTCTTTCAGGAACGATGCAGACATCGTGCGGGCCGATCTCGCAGGCGAGGTCGGTCATGGCGGGCGTCGCTGCCACCTCCAGGTTCACCTTGGTCGTGACGAGCTTCATCAGCCGGCGGACGTCGTGCTCCTGGATGTGGCGGCGGTCTTCGCGAAGGTGGACGGTGATGCCGCCGGCGCCGCCGCGCTCGGCGGCGAGGGCCGCTTCGACCGGGTCGGGATAATCGACGCCGCGGGCCTGGCGGACGGTGGCGACGTGGTCGACGTTGACGCCGAGCCGGATGAGGGGAGGTTGGCTCATGGTCATGGGGTTGGGCGCTACCTGGAACCTGACCCATCAGGCGTTGGTTGTCGAGTTGCGACGCGGCGTTGCGCTGGCGCAAGGGGGCACGTCCGGTGCGGACGGGCATGCCGGTGTGGCACGGAAATGGACGTGGACCTCGTCGTCACGAGCATGAGCCTTCAGGTCGAGCTCGGCTGTCGTCGCACCAGTGTCGCGCCGCTGCCGCGCGGCCTCTCGCCGGGCATCCAGCCGCATGGCCGCGCTGGGATTCGGGAGCCAGGCACTGGAAGCCGATCAACCCTCCATGCATCGGACAGATCCGTGCGTTCGACACCGAACTCCATAGCGAAGATCTGCCGAAAAATCACGCCATCTCGCCAAGAGTCCGGCGCGTCCTTTGGCGTGTCCATGCTGTTTTGGCGGTTCTTTGACGCTCGCAGCTTCGGCGAACTTCGCGATCGTCGCTTCGGCGCGTTCTGATCTGCGTCGACCTTACGGGCCGCCGTCGCGGCGGCGTTTCGAGACTGACGCGGCCCCGCAAAGCGTCGTGCGGCGCGAGCATGTTCACTCGCCAAACCCCCCGCCGGTTTCGAAATGATCGTCGCGGCCTGCAGAACGCCGTGATCCTACTCGCTGGCCGTGGTCGATGGTTTATCGTGGAGGCGACCGAACCGCTGTGGGGGATCGTCCATGATCACGTTTCGGGCTGCCGCGAACGCCGCGTCCGTTGACCGCCGCATCCTCTCGACCGTCGTTGCCGTGTCCGCCGACCTGCGCATCCTGTCGACCTTCGCTGCCGCGCTCGCCGTCTCGAGCCTGCTCGCCCTCCGTCCCGCCTCCGCGGCAGCCGGGGTGCAGACCTCCGACCAGCAGCGCTGCATCAACGTCCTGAACAAGGCGGCACGGCGCGTGTCGACGGCGCAGGCAGCAGTCCAACGGGCCTGCCTTGCCGACGTCGCCGCGGGCAAAGCCGTCGATGCGGCTTCGTGCATCGAGGCCGATGCGAAGGGAAAGGTCGCCAAGGCTCGCGCCAAAGCGATGCTGCAGGCGGCGAAGAAGTGCTCGGAAACGCCGGCCTTCGCATACACGGGAGCTGATCAGGCGTCGGCCGCGGCGCAGAGCCAGCGCCTGGCGCTCCTGAACGATATGCTCGACTCCGGCTCCGGCCTCACGATTCTTTCCCGCGACGCCGACGCGGCTGCCGCCAAGTGCCAGAAGAAGGTCGTCAAGGCGGCCGATGTCTTCACCACCAAGGCCCTCGCCACCTTCAATGCCTGCAAGAAGGAGACGCTGGCGGCCGGCGCCACGGATGCCGTGGCTCTCGTCAGCGCCTGCGTGGACCCGATGCCATCGCTCGCCGACGATCCGGACGCCGCGCTCGGGGCGGCGGCCGCTCGCATGCTGAGCGCACGGACGACGTCATGCTCCACCGTCGATCTGCCCACCGCGTTTCCAGGTGCATGCGCCGCTGAGTCCACGGCCGATGAGTTCGATCGCTGCCTGCGACGGCGTGCGCTGTGCCGCGTGTGTCTTGCGCTCGACACGATGGACGCCCTCGGTGCAAGCTGCGATCTCGTCGATGACGCCGTCGCCAATGCGAGCTGCGGCGGAACCTCGACGACGACGCTGGCCTCGACCACGACCACCGCCCCTCCGACCTCCACGACCGTGCCGGTGACGACGACGCTGCCCACGACCACGACCCTCGCGCCCACCACCACCGTCACGACGACCTCGACGACCCTGCCGCCGGAGTTCATCGTCATCGCCGTCGGCGACACGGTATCCAACGGCGTGCCGGAGCCGGGCGCGGGCAACATCGAGACGGCAGGCTCTCAGGACTTCTTCGCGTTCTTCGCCGACTCCGGTGAGGAAGTGTTCTTCGACGAGCTGGGCGGCAACTTCATCCCGTGGCGAACCGAGGACGGCGGGGAGAATCCCGTCTTCGGCCTGACGCACCTCAATGGCGGCCAGCCCGGTCGCATCGTGCTGAGCCGCGGCGGCTGGTACCGCATCTTCGTCGGCAATCCCGGCGATCCGAACACCGGCACGTACAGCTTCAAGCTGTGGGCGGTGCCGGCCGACCACAGCTTCGCCATCGCCATCGGCGATACGGTCAGCAACGGCGTGCCGGGCAGCGGCGCCGGCAACATCGAGACGCCGGGCGTGCACGACCTCTATACGTTCGCGGGTACCGCCGGAGACGAGATTTTCTTTGACGAGCTGGCGCAGAGCGGGCTGCTGAACCATCCGCTCACGCTGCGCGATCCCGACGGCGACCTCGTGTTTCAGAACAACCTCGCCGGCGGCGACCCGGGACGCCTGACGCTGGAGCTGACCGGCACCTACACCGTCGACGTCGGCTCCCACACCAGCGATGCCGTGGGCACCTACTCGTTCAAGATCTGGGAAGTGCCGGCCGACCAGACGTTCGCGATAGCCATCGGCGAGATCGTCTCCAACGGAAGCCCTTCCTCGGGCGCCGGCAACATCGAGGTGCCGAGCACACGCGACTTCTACACGTTCACCGGGGCGGCGGGACAGGAAGTGTATTTCGATGAGCTGTCGCTTTCGGGACTCCTCAATCTCCCCTACCGGCTGCTCGATCCGAACGGCACGGTCGTCTTCAACAACAACCTCGGTGGCGGCGAGCCGGGGCGCCGCACGCTGACGCTGACGGGCACGTACACGCTCGAGGTCGGCACCGACACCAGCGATGCCACCGGAACCTACTCGCTGCGCATCCTGTCGGTTCCCGCTGACGACGAGTTCGCCATCGCCATCGGCGATACCGTCGCAAGCGGTGCTCCGATGAGCGGCGCCGGCACCATCGAAACGCCCGGGGCACACGACATCTACACGTTCACCGCATCGGCCGGAGAGGAGATCTACTTCGACGAGCTGTCTCAGTCCGGCCTGCTCAATCTGCCGTACGTGGTGACGGACGAGGACGGCGCCACCGTCTTCTCCAACAACCTGGCGGGCGGAGAGCCCGGGCGGCGCGTCCTGACTCGCGGCGGCACCTACACGATCGACGTCGGCTCGGACACGTCCGACGCGACCGGTACGTACTCGTTCCGGATTCTCGCGCAGCCTGCCGATGACACGAGCTCCATCTCCATCGGCGACGTCGTCAGCGATGGTTTCCCCGAGACCGGCGACGGCAACATCGAGGTTCCCGGCGCGCACGACATCTACACGTTCAGCGCGGCCGCCGGCGAAGTGGTCTACTTCGACGAGCTGAGCCAGACCGGGCTGCTCAACCTGCCCTATCTCGTCACCGACGAGGACGGCGCCACCGTGTTCTCGAACAACCTTGCCGGCGGCGAGCCGGGCCGGCGCGTGCTGACGCGCGGTGGCGAGTACACCGTCGACGTCGGATCGGACACTTCCGATGCCACCGGCACCTACTCGTTCACGATCCGCGATCAGCCCGACGACGACGTGACGGCGATCGAGATCGGCGATACCGTCAGCAACGGCTCGCCCGAGTCCGGCGACGGCAACATCGAGGTGCCCGGCGCACACGACCTGTACACGTTCGAAGCCGAGGCCGGCGACGTCGTCAATTTCCAGGAGGGCGCGTTCTCGGGCGTGCTCAACCTGCCATGGAAGTGCACGCATTCCAGCGGCACGGTCGTGTTCACCAACAACATCGGCGGGGCCAGTCCGGGCAACAAGACGCTGACGCAGGCCGGCACCTACACGATCGACGTCGGCTCCGACACCAGCGACGCCACCGGAACCTACGGCTTCACGATCACGCTCGTGCCGTAGGGAGCCGGCGGGCGCCGTACGGTTTGCTGCCGTTGGCGCGGCGAGTGGCCGCCCGCAGCGCCGACGCGTTGCCCGCAGCAGCCGGCAGCCGCCGTTCGCCCGGAGCAAACATGGCGGGTCGCCTGCAGTGCCGGGCCCGCCCGCGGCACGTCGCGCAGTTGCAGCGGTCGACAGCGCCCGGCGACCTTTGTACGTTCTGCGGCCATGAGCACGAACGCTGAGAAGGCATACGCCGTTTTTCAATCGTCGGTGGGTCAGGAAGAGGGCGTCGGCGAGTGGTTCGAGATCGATCAGGCTCGGATCAACCAATTTGCCGAGGTCACCAACGATCACCAGTTCATCCACGTCGATCCGGAAGCCGCCAAGTCGACGCCGTTCGGCACGACCATCGCGCACGGCTTTCTGACTCTGTCGATGCTGACCTGGCTGGACGCCTCGATCCCGAAGGATCCGGCGCGCTACTCGGGAATGGTCATGGGCGTCAACTACGGGTTCGAGAAGGTCCGCTTCGTCAGCCCGGTCAAGGTCGGCAAGCGCATTCGCTGCCGCAGCGTGCTGGCCAATGTCGAGCTGAAGGAGCCCTGGGTTCAGACGACGCGCACGATGACCGTGGAGATCGAGGGCGAATCCAAGCCGGCGCTGGTCGCCGACTGGATCACTCGCATCATGTACGGCTGAGCGTCGCGCTCAGCCCAGCACCGCTTCGATGGCAGCCGCGATCCTGCGTGCGTGCTCTTCGACCGCGCCCGTCTCCTCGCCTTCCACCATGACGCGAGCCAGCGGCTCGGTGCCCGAGAAGCGCACGAGCACGCGGCCGCGGCCGCCGAGCGCGCCTTCGGCCTCTGCGATGGCGCCGACGACGCTGGGGATGCTCGTCAGCTCCTTGCGCTCGCGCACCCGCAGGTTGATGAGCCGCTGCGGATACGGGCGGAAAACGCTCTTGAGCTCCGAGAGCGGTCTGCCCGAGACCTTCATGCACGTGAGCACGGTCAGCGCCGTCACCATGCCGTCGCCGGTCGTCGTGTGGCCGAGGCAGACGATGTGGCCGGACTGCTCGCCGCCCAGGATGAAGCCGCCTTCGATCATGCGCTCGACGACGTAGCGGTCGCCCACCGGCGTGCGCTCGAGCTTGATGCCCTGCTCGCGCAGCGCGACCTCCAGGCCGAAGTTCGACATCACGGTCGCGACGACCGTGTCGCTCGGCAGCTCGCCGCGCTTCTTCATCGACGTCGCCAGGATCGCGAGCACGTGGTCGCCGTCGACCTCCTCGCCCTTCTCGTCGACGAGAATGCAGCGGTCGGCGTCGCCGTCCAGCGCGATGCCGACGTCGGCGCCCATCGCACGGACCTCACGCGACAACGCGTCCACGTGCAGCGCGCCGACACCGTCGTTGATGTTGAGGCCGTCGGGCTTGACGCCGATGGCCGTCACCTCCGCGCCGAGCTCGGCCAGCACCACCGGCGCGATGCGGTGCGCGGCGCCGTGCGCGCAGTCGATGACGATGCGCAGCCCGTCCAGCGTCAGCTCGCGCGGAAGGACGTTCTTGAGGAAGACGTTGTAGCGGCCGCTGGCGTCGTCGATGCGCGTGACGCGGCCGATCTCGGTGGGCGCCGGACGTTCCTTGTCCACCGCCTCGCCGAACATCAGCGTCTCGATGTCGGCTTCGGCCGAGTCGGCCAGCTTGAAGCCGTCGGGCCCGAAGAACTTGATCCCGTTGTCCTGGAAGGGATTGTGCGAGGCCGAGATCGCCACGCCGGCGTCCGCGCGAAGGCTGCGCGTCAGGAATGCGATGCCCGGCGTGGGCATCGGCCCGACCAGCAGCACGTCCACGCCCATCGAGGTCAGGCCCGCGCACAGCGCCGTCTCGAACATGTAGCCCGAGATGCGCGTGTCCTTGCCGATGACGATCTTGTGGCGGCGCGGGCTTTCGGTGCGGAAGTGAAGGCCGACGGCGCGGCCAAGCCGCATCACCGTCTCGGGCGTCATCGGCTCCTGGTTGGCGACGCCGCGGATGCCGTCGGTCCCGAAGAGCTTTCGCTCGACGGCTGCGCCGCCCGAGCCGTTGCCCGAGGTCTTGCGCATCGGGCCGGCGGCCGCGCTGCCAGAGCCCGCGTTGCCGTCGCCGGCGCGCCCGCCGTTGCCCGACTTCGCGCCGGCCACCTTGCTCAGGCTCCTGCCGGCAACGCGCACCCGCTCGAGCGCAGGATCTCGTCGATCTCCTTGCCGTCCAGCACCTCGCGCTCGAGCAGAGCCGAGGCCATCTTGTGCAGCGCGTCCAGGTTCGACTTCAGGATCGACTTGGCGCGCGTGTAGGCGTCGCTGAGGATGTGCTTCACTTCCTCGTCGATGTTGCGCGCGGTGTCCTCGCTGTACTCGCGCTGCTGATGCAGCTCGAGGCCGAGGAACGGCTCGTCGGCCGGGCGCTTGAACATGACCGGGCCGAGGTTCTCGCTCATGCCCCACTCGCACACCATCTTGCGCGCCAGCTGCGTGGCCTTCTCGATGTCGTTGCCGGCGCCGGTGGTGATCTCGTTCAGCACCAGCTCCTCGGCCACGCGGCCGCCGTACAGGATGGCGAGCGTGTTGAGCAGGAACGCCCTTCCATACGAGTGACGGTCCTCCTCGGGTAGCTGCTGCGTCAGGCCGAGAGCCATGCCGCGCGGAATGATCGTCACCTTGTGCACCGGGTCGGCGCCCGGGAGCATCTTGGCGACCAGCGCGTGTCCGGACTCGTGGTAGGCGGTGTTGCGGCGCTCCTCTTCGGAGAGCACGAGGCTGCGGCGCTCGCTGCCCATCAGCACCTTGTCCTTGGCGTCCTCGAAGTTGCGCTGCACCACGGTGTCTCGCCCTTCGCGCGCCGCCAGCAGCGCCGCCTCGTTCACCAGATTCTCCAGGTCGGCGCCGGAGAACCCGGGCGTGGCCTTGGCGAGCTGCTCGAGGTCGACGTCGGGTGCCAGCGGCACCTTGCGGGTGTGGACCTTGAGGATGCCGGTGCGGCCGCGGACGTCGGGGCGCGGAACCACCACGCGCCGGTCGAAGCGTCCCGGGCGCAGCAGGGCCGGGTCGAGCACGTCGGGCCGGTTGGTGGCGGCCATCAGGATCACGCCTTCGTTCGACTCGAAGCCGTCCATCTCGACCAGGAGCTGGTTCAGGGTCTGCTCGCGCTCGTCGTGCCCGCCGCCCAGGCCCGCGCCGCGATGGCGGCCGACGGCGTCGATCTCGTCGATGAAGATGATGCAGGGCGCGTTCTTCTTGCCCTGCACGAACAGGTCGCGGACGCGGCTGGCGCCGACGCCGACGAACATCTCGACGAAGTCGGAGCCCGAGATGGAGAAGAACGGAACGCCGGCCTCGCCCGCCACGGCGCGCGCGAGCAGCGTCTTGCCCGTACCCGGCGAGCCGACCAGCAGCACGCCCTTGGGAATGCGGCCGCCCAGACGCGTGAACTTCTTCGGATCGCGCAGGAAGGAGATGATCTCTTCGAGCTCTTCTTTGGCTTCGTCGATGCCGGCCACGTCGCTGAACGTGACCTTGTTGGTGTGTTCGTTGAGCAGCTTGGCCCGGCTCTTGCCGAACGACATCGCCTTGCCGCCGCCCATCTGCATCTGGCGCATGAAGAAGATCCACACGCCCACCAGCAAAAGCATCGGGAACCACTGGACGAGCATGATCACGTACCAGGGATCCTCGGCTTCGGGCTTGACCGAGAACGGAATCTTCTTGTCGATGAAACGCTTGATGGCGTCTTCGGAGGGGCCGTAGCTGCGGAAATCGCGATCGTCGGAGAGCTGGCCGCGGATGAGCTCACCCTGAACGGTAACGTTGCGGACTTTGCCGGCGTCGACTTCGGCGATGAGGTCGCTGTAGCTGATCTCCTGATCGCGGATCTGCTGGGCCTGGAACATGTTGAACAGCAACACGACCATCAGGCCGAGGACGAGCCACAAGGCGAGGTTTCTGGAGAACTGATTCATGCGAAACGGCTGATCGCTTCCTTCTGTTGGCACCCGGCCGGTTCCGGAGTGCGTGGTTCAAACGCTCGGATTTTCTACGAATTCTGCGTGACGCGCCGCAACCTAACACGCCCCTTGCCAGGCGGCAACACGCTGGATTGCCCGCTGTCGTCGCTGCCGGCCGTGGCATCGATGTCGGTGCGCGCGCTGCGCAAGCGCCCATTCTCGCACCAGACGCGCACGCCAGGAAGATCCAATCCGGTTGCGCCACGGGAGCCGTCGACCAGGCTCATCAGTTGCTCGACGTAGCTGGCATCGGGCGTGTTCACGCTGCTTACGCGTCCGAGCCAGCGCTGCAGCACCCTCGCGCGCAATGCCTCGTCGGCCTCGAGAAGCGAAGGCAGATCCAACTCGGGCCTGACGCCGCCGCCGGAGCGCCGGCAGTATGCCTCCAGTCGAGTCGCCTCGCTCTCCAGATAGCGATGGTCGCGGCGCCAGTGCCGGGCCGTGTCCAGCAGGTGCGAGAGCGCCCCTTCGCCGAATGCGCGCTCGATGGCCGGAAGGACGGCCGTACGGAGTCGGCCGCGCGCATAGCGCTCGGCGACGTTGCTGGCATCGTCCGCCCACGACCGGCCCTGCTCGCGCAGCAGCTCGCGCAGGTCCTGGCGACGCTGCTCGAGAAGAGGCCGCAGCAGGTTGCCCGCCACCGTCTGCATGCCGGCCAGGCCGCCCGGTCCGGCACCGCGAAGGAATTTGAGCATGATCGTCTCGATCTGGTCGTCGGCCGTGTGCGCGAGCACGATCCAGCGTGCCGCCCGCTGCTGCGCCAATGCCGCCAGGGCCGCGTGACGCGCGCGGCGGCAGGCGTCCTCGCCGGCGTCATCCGGATGAACACGCAGCAGATGGAAGGGAAAGCCCGCGCGCGCGCTGGCGCCGGCGGCGAGCTGCTGCTCGCGCGCCGCTTCCGCCCGCAGACCGTGATCCACGCATGCTACCTCGACCTGCAGCCGCAGCGGCGCGGCAAGGAGCTCCAGAATCGTGAGCAACGCCATCGAGTCGCCGCCCCCCGACACGCCGGCAAGCAGGCGGCAATCCGCGGCGCCTGCCTCCTCGAGGCTCGCGCGTACGTCGGCCACGATACGAAACGAGCGGCGCGAAAGGCGGTTCCGATGCGGTAGCGACATCTCGCCTCATCTTGCCGGGCGCCGATGGGGCAAACGAACCGTTTCCATCCTGGCAAACGCCGCACTCCGCTGGCAGCATCGCTGCCATGCGCCGCCTGAGGACTTTGGCTCCTCTACTCATCCTTGCCGTCGTGGCGGTTCCCAGCCGCGGCCGCGGGGGCCGGCTCGAAACCACCGAAGGCGCCGCCGGCGGTCCCGTTCCGGCGGCCGTCGAGGTCGCCCCTGTTCCTTCCGCCGATCTGCCGGCAGTCGCGCCGGCAGCCGTTCCGGACGAGCAAGGAATACCGCCGGCCGTTACACGCGAGAAGATGAACACTCTGGCCGCCGAGCTGCGGCGCATCGCCAGCGCCCACGGGCCGGACAGCGTCATCCTGCAGACCAAGCTCATGATGCGCAGCATCGCAGCCGGGGCGGTCGGTCCGACCGAAGTTCGCGTGGCGGGGCCATCCGCACGCCTCGGCCCGGAGTATCTGGAGATCGATGTCGACACCGGCATCATTTTCGCCGAGCCGGAAACGACGCAGAACGGCCGCACCGACATGATCTGGCGCCAGGTTGCCGGACCCGTTCTCGAGGAAATGGTCTCTTTCAACCTGGAGCCGCACGGCCTGGAGCTGGTCTTCCTGTTCGGAGTGCAGCAGACGAACGAGGATCCCGATCCGGCCAAGCCTTCACGCTTCGAGCGGTTCTCGATCTGGCTGCCGGCCGACAAGCTGGAATCGGCGGCGACCGAGAACCATACGGCCGATGCCATCCGTGGCGCTGCCGTCTTCGGTCATCTCTCGGCAGTCGAAGGTCGCGATCACTGATTCGCAAACACCTGCGGCGTCGAAACTTTCCTTGACACCAGTCCTCTCCCGCAGTTAGGGTGCCCCGCCGCCCGGACTCCAGCCGGGCACCAACACCCAGGGGAGGGTCCACATGAAGAAGGTTCTTTCGCGCGGCGCCGCGGTTGCGGTGTCGCTCGCTTTCGCTTCGGTCGCCGGGGCCGCCGCCGACGGTCCGACCTACTGCAAAGATCACGCTGCGCCGACCATCACGGCGCCCACGGGCGGGTCGGTCGCCTGCCAGAGCGCCATCACCAAGGCGTCGCAGAAATTCGTCAAGGCGGTGGTCAAGACGCGCGGCAAGTGCATCCTGAAGCGCGACTACACCGCCTGCCCCAACACCAAGGACGACGAGAAGGTCGCCAAGGCGGCGATCAAGGCGCAGGAGACCATCGCAGCAGCCTGCGGCGATACCTCCGGCCTCGGCAGCTCCTATGACGGCGTCGGGGGCTCCGACGTCGGCAGTTGCACCCTCTCCCAGCATCATGGCACGGCCGAAGTCTTCGTCGGCCTGACCCACGGCATTCCGGCAAACATCGTCTCGGCCAACGAGGATTGCGGCGCGGAGATCGGCAAGGTTGCGCAGAAGACGCTGGCCTCGGTCCTGAAGGTCGTCGACAAGTGCATCGAGGGCAAGATCAAGGCCGGCGACACCGGCGACATCGGCGAGGCGTGCGTCGGCTCGATTTCCGGCGGCGTCATCACTGCGCCGACCGACGGCGACACGGACGCGGCGCTGGACGCCCTGTTCGCCAAGTCGAGCGCCAGCCTGATCGACGCGTGCGGATCCCTCTCCGAGGCCAACATCGTGGCCTTGACTGCCTGCCCCGGCGCAACCACGGCCGAGCACGTCGCGGAGTGCGTCACCTGCAGCGTGTTCGACGCGGTCAACGAGATCGTCGATCAGCAGTACGCCGAGACCGGCACGCTCGTCACGAATGGCGCCGGCGCCATTCAGACCGCCGTCGATGCGGCCGCCACCGGCGACAAGCTGCTCGTCCAGTCCGGCACCTACAACGAGAGCGTTCACATCCCGTCTGCGACCTGCAATGGCGGCGACAACGACGGCTTGTCCTGTCTCGGCGACAGCGAGTGTCCTGGCGGCGGCGTCTGCGAGTCGCCGGCCGACAACCTGGCCATCGTCGGCTGCGGCGCGGCTGCCGACAACCGCCCGGTCCTGGAGCCGCCGCTGATGGGCGCCGATCCGAACGGCATCACCGCGGCCGGTGTCGACGGCCTGCACTTTCAGGCCCTGGAGCTGCGCGGCTGGGACGAGAACGGCGTGTTCGCCACCAATGCCGACGGCATCAGCTTCCGCGACATCTACGGCGACGGCGCCACCGCCGATGACGACTTCAGCGTCTATGCGGTCTTCCCGGTTGTCAGCCGCAACGTCGTCGTCGAGGGCAGCGAGGTCATCAACGTCCGCGATGCCGGCATCTACGTCGGCCAGTCCGAGGACATCACGGTGCGATTCAACGACGTGCACGACAACGTCACCGGCATCGAGATCGAGAACAGCCTGACGGCCGATGTCTACGGCAACACCGCCACGGCGAACACCGGCGGCATCCTGTCGTTCAAGCTGCCTGGCCCGGCGATCCAGACGCACGGCTTCCACAACTTCTTCGACAACCTGTCGTACGCCAACAACACGCCGAACTTCGCCATCCCCGGCAGCACCGTGTCGGCGGTGCTTCCCGGCACCGGCTTCATGATCATCTCGGATGACGACTCGGTGTATCGCCACAACTTCCTGCGCGACAACGACACGTTCGGCTTCGCGATCCTGGATCAGGAGATCATCAACGTGCTGGTCGAGGGCCCGGGACCCTTCGAGCCGACCAGCCCGGATCAGGACACGGAGCGGCTGCAGTTCCGCAACAACAACGTGCGCGAGAACGGCGGGAATCCGGACCCGAGCACCGAGGAGTTCAACTCCTATGGCAACTGGGTCTTCGCGCTGAGCACGGACACCAACGGGACATGCTTCGAGGGATCGACCATCAATCCTACGTTCACGCTCCACGAGGGCTCGGAAGCGTTCCCGGATTGCCCGTAGGCCGAAAAGGGGGATTCACTTGATCAGGCTTTCGATTTCGAAGGCCGAGCGGCGGCGGGAAGTGCGACGAGCGCTTCCCGCCGCTCTCGTTGTGGCTCTGGCGGTGTCGGGGGGGATTGCGGCGCAGGCCGCTCCCCTTCCCTCCACGCGAGAGGACTTCGAGGCGCCCGGCACGCAGCCGCTGACCGTCACCGACAACTTCGCCGTGCCCTCCGATTGCACGCCGTGCCACTCCGACTACGGCTCGCCGCAGATCGAGCCGTACCGCAACTGGCAGGGCTCGATGATGGCGCAGTCCGGACGCGACCCGCTGATGTACGCGGCGATGGCGATCGCCAATCAGGATGCGCCGCACGCCGGCGAGACGTGCATCCGCTGCCACATGCCCAAGGGCTGGCTCGAAGGCCGCTCGGCGCCCGAAGATGCCACGGCCACGACGGCCGACGACCGCCAGGGCGTCCAGTGCAGCGTGTGCCATCGCCTCGTCGATCCCGTCGGCGGCGCCGGCTCTCCCGCCGAGGACGCAGCGATCCTGGGCGCGCTCACGCAGCCCGTGACGACGATCGGCAACGCGCAGATGGTCGTCGATCCGCAGCAGCGGCTGCGCGGCCCCTTCGACATCGTCGCCGACCTCGGCGGCAACCCGCATCCCAAGAGCACGCTGGTGTCGCCGTACCACGAGTCCTCGGAACTCTGCGGCACCTGCCACAACGTCAAGAACCCGCTCTTCACTCGCAACATGGGCGGCGAGTACGAGCTCAACACGTTCGATCTGGCCGGCGATCTCAGCCTGGCCTTCCCGGAGCAGTCGACCTACGACGAATGGCTCAACAGCCAGTACGCCACCACCGGCGTCTACGCGCCGCAGTTCGCGGGCGCCGGCGCGGGCGTCGAGGGCGACTACACCGTCTCGACCTGCCAGAGCTGCCACATGCCGCGCATTCCGGGCAAGGACGCCAGCACCGGCATCTTCCGGCAGAACATGCCCCTGCACAGCATGGTCGGCGCCAACACGTTCGTTCCGCGCATCATTCCGCTTCACCCGGCTTTCGGCGGCGAGGTGGACGCCGACATTCTCGAGCAGGGAGCGCAGGCCGCCGAAGAGATGCTGCGGCGGGCGGCGACGGTCTCGGCAACGATCGAGAACGGCAACCTGACGGTGCGCGTCACCAACGAGACCGGCCACAAGCTGCCGACGGGGTATCCCGAAGGGCGCCGCATGTGGCTGCAGGTGCGCGCATTCGACGCCGAGCGCAACGTCGTGCTGAGCTCGGGCCGATACTCCTTTGCCGATGCGACCATCGCCGGTTATGGCGCCCACCCGCTCGACGAGGACTACGATCCGCACCTTCAGGTCTGGGAAGCGCTGCACGGCATGAGCGAGGACGTGGCAGCAGCCGCGGGCCTCGATCCCGAAGCGGACTTCCACCTGATCCTCAACAACGTGCGCGAGAAGGACAACCGCATTCCGCCGCGCGGCTTCACCAACGCGGCCTACGCGGCGGTCGATGCGCATCCGATCGGCGACACCTTCGCCGATGGCCAGTACTGGGACGATGTCGTCTATCCCGTCGGACCCGACGCCGTCGCGGCCGAGGTGACGCTGTACTACCAGACCACCTCACGCGAATACGTCGAGTTCCTGCGCGACGAGAACATCACCAACGCTGCCGGGCCGATCCTTTTCGACCTGTGGGACCAGAACGGCCGGGCGGCGCCGGTGGAGATGGCCAGGGTCTTCGTCGAGACCGACGAGGCCGTCGTCGCCGCTTGCCGCAAGAACGTCGACAAGCTGCAGGCCAAGTACTTCAAGACGTATCTCGGCGCATGGTCGGCCTGCTACGCCACCGAGGCCGCCAGCCTCCCGTGCGACGAAGGCGCGGTCGAGGACAGCGTCGAGGCAGCCGCGGCCAGGGTGCAGGAGCGCCTCGGCGGCATTCGTGACAAGCGTTGCGCAGGAGCCAGCCTGACGCCGGCGAGCATCGGCCTGGGCAGTTACTGCCCGGCGCCCTGCTCCACCGTCGCGCTGTTCGACCTGAGCGACGTCGCCTCGTGCGCGATCTGCCTCTCCGAAGCGGTTGCCGATACCGCGCTGTCGTCGGCCTACGGCGTCGCGCCGCCGGAGGTGCCCGACAACGTCGACTTCGGGGCGCCGGCGCAGTGTCAGCGCAACCTGGCTGACGCGGCGACCCGACTGGCAGCGTCGTGGACACGAACGCTGACGCGATGCGAGGCGGGCAATGCCAACGGCACCAACGTGCCGCCGCTGGATTGCTCGTCCGATCCGACCGGGAAGATCGCGGCTGCGCAGGACAGTGCCGCCGCGCGCGTCGATCACTGCGAGTCGTTCACCAGCATCGAAGGATGCGCAGACGGCGCCGCCGACAACGCGGCCGCCTACCAGTGCATCGAGGACGCGCTCGGCGCGGTCGTGCCGGCGTTCGCGGAGGTAGCCTACCCATGAGCCGTGCAAGCAGCACCATTGCCCGAGCGGGAGTGGCCGTGCTCGCGCTCGCTTGTGGCGCGGGCGTCGCCCAGGCGCGGCCGACCTATTTCGACAACTTCAAGGCGCACTACGGGGTTGCCGAGGCGAGCAACCTCGACACGTGCGGCGTCTGCCACTTCCGCTTCACCGGATCGGGAGCGCGAAATTCCTTCGGCACCTCGGTGGAGCAGCAGCTGTATCTCGGCAAGTCGGTGGTGCAGTCGCTGACCGACGTCGAGAACGCCGACAGCGATGGCGACGGCTTCACCAACGCCCAGGAGATCATCGACTACATGACGTTGCCCGGTTTCAACTGCGACAACTTCATGCAGGCGGTGGGCGCACCCGCAGGCTATGACACGTACATCACGCCTCTGGTGGACAGCTGCCTGGAACCGCTGGACATCCGTGTCTCGCCCGACTCCGCCGTCCTCGTGGCGCTGGTAGGCAAGGTGAAGACGTTCGACATCGCCGTCTACAACAACGGCAGCGAGAACCCGCTGCAGATCAGCAGCTACGAGCTGGTCGCGGGCGCGCCGGCCAGCCTTTCGCTCAGCGGCCCGGCGGCGCCGCTGTCCATTCCGGTCGGTGGCAGCGAGATCATCCAGATCGTGTTCGCGCCGGCGTCGGCGGCCTTCTCGGATGCGACGCTGCGCATCTTCTCCGACGACCCCGATGAACCGACGCTGGATCTGCCGATCACGGCGATCTCGACGCCCGATGCCACGGCCGAAGGCGCGCTGCGCGCTCCGTGCTTCGAGACCATCGGCAAGGCGATGGCGCGCTACACGAAGGCGCACCTTCGCGAGTGGAACCGCTGCTACCTCGAGGAGCTGGCCGGTCGCGCGTGCGACACGGGCGCCCGCGAGCTGCGCCTGGCCAAGGCCGCCGAGAAGCTGGCCGCCGTCATTGGCGGCGCCAAGGACAAGACCTGCGCGGGCGCGGGCCTGACGCGCGCCAGCCTGGGCTTTCCCACGCAGTGCAGCGGCGGATGCAGCCAGATGAGCGTGAGCAGCATCTCCAACATCGGCCGGTGCCTGCAGTGCGTGCAGGACGAGGTCATGACCGAGTACCTGCGCGCCGGCATCGGCACCGGGCCGCCCGACCTTCCGCCCAACGTCATCGCGGGCGAGGACGCATTCGCCTGTCAGGAGCGCATCCTGCGCGATCTGCAGAAGGGCATGGCTCGCATCTATGCGTCGCTGAACGAGTGCGAGCTGGCTGCGGTGCTGGCCGATGCGGAGGAGGATCCCGATTGCCTGACGGCGCAGGCGGCGCAGATCGCCGAGCTGCGCGCGACGGTGGATGCGTCGGTCGACAAGTGCCTCGACACCACCGGTCTGCTCGGGTGCCGCTTCGAAGGCATGGATGCGGATCCGCTCTGTCTCGGCAACGCGGCCGAGGACCTGGCGAGCGAGCTCAGCCAGACGACCTTCGGCACATACGGCGAGGAATAGGCGCCGCGCGTTCAGCGCGGCACGGCAGTCATGAGCGGCGCGGGACGACGATGGTCGTTCCGTGCCGACAAAGCAGGTTCGGTGGCGGCGTACGTTTGCGGCGGCCACAAACAGACACGCCCCGGCTCTTTCGAGCCGAGGCGTGCTGTGTTCGGAGTTGCCTCGTCCTTAGGTCTTAGCTGAGCGCCGTGGCGACCTCGTCGAGCTTGGCCGACAGGTTGGTGCCAACGGAGGTCATGGCCGTGATGGCCGCGATCGAGATCAGAGCGGCAAGCAGGCCGTACTCAATCGCCGTCGCGCCAGTCTCGTCCTTCATGAATGCAACAAAACGTCCCATTTTTTTGTGTCCTTCTTTGTTTAGTGAAGCCGCGGAAGTCGTTCGTCCCTACGCTCCAGCTCGCTCCCGGACCCTATAAAGCAATCGCGGTGCCAACTGCGGCGGGCGTGGTAAGTCCCTGAAATTCCACGGCAGTCATTGCGGGCTGCCGGCCGGGCGCCGGTACAGGCATGAACGCGTGCGGGAAAGACGCTGCAGTTGGTGCGACAACCGTCCCGCACAAACGCGGGCTCGATCACGCATAGGTCTGAAGTGTGCGGCCATTCCGGCAGCGCTGACGGCGCCTGCATCGCACATGCTGGCGGTAAGGACGCCGCGGTGGCCGGCGCCCGTCGTTCGCGCCGGCATCTCCACGCATCGGCGAAACACCGGGGCCTGAAAACGACTTCGCCCCGGGCCGTTGCCGGCGCCGGGGCGAATGATCCGAGGCTGCAGGACAGCTCGGATCAGCTGAGGGTCGTTGCCGCCTCGTCGAGCTTTGCAGCCAGATTGGTTCCGACGCTGCTCATGGCCGTGATGGCCACTACGGAGATCAGAGCCGCCAGCAGGCCGTACTCGATCGCCGTCGCGCCGGACTCGTCGTTCCAGAATGCAATCCAATCTTTCATCTTTCTCCGGTCCTTCTTTGTTGATTGAAGCGACGAGGCGGCGCAGTGCCCGCCCCGGAACCTCGCGCCAACGAAAGCAAACCGAATGCCAGCAGGAACGGGGTCAGGTCTTCCGATCGAGCACTTCGACGCAGTGCGGAAAATGCTCCTGAGCAAGACTGACCCCGTGCCGTCGTGCCGTCAGTTGGTGTTGCGGATGAGGAAGGCCAGCAGCGGGTCGTAGACCTGGTTGTGCGACGGGTCGTCTTCGGCCGAGACGACGTCGATGTGCGCGTAGCCCTCGCTGACATAGGCCTCGAAGCCGCCCGCGACGCCGCCGTAGATCGTGTCGATCGCATCGGTCATGACGACGCGCGGGCCGCCGCTGCAGCTGGCCGCCGTGCATGGCGCGATGCTGAGCGCGAACGGCTCCCACGCCGCCATCGTCGGCGAGATGCCATTGCTGCCGCCGAAGGCGATGACCGGAATGTCGATGTCCGCGCCTTCGGTCAGGTTCTCGATGTCGGGCCGGCCGCGGCCGACCGACAGTGCCGAGGAATCCAGGCCGCCGGTAAAGCCGCCGGTGCCGACGATCAGCTCGGCCGTGACGCCGAGGCCCGAGGACGCGAAGTACCAGTCACCGATGTTGCGGTCGCCGGTGCGCACCATCGTCAGCACGCTCTCCATGCGCGAGATCTCCTTCTCCTGTCCGTTGACGTCGAAGGTGCTGCCCGGCGCGCCGTTGTCCGGCACCGCCAGAGGCGGCATCGGCCAGTCGATGCCCTTCCAGTAGCGGTACGGGTCGGTCGTGGAGGCGGCGGCGAGCAGGAACGTGCCGAAGTTGAGGTTCGGCCCGTTGTCCGAAAAGCCCATCGACGACATGAACGAGACCTCGGGCGAGTAATCGTCGTCGAGGAAGAAGCCCACGGTGGCCTCGGCGCTGCCGGCCGGCAGCAGGTCGAGCAGCGCAAGACCGGGCACCAGTTCGACGGCGGAGCCCGAGCCGTAGTCCACCTGCGCGATCGAGAGCGAATCGGGATGGCGCCGACCCTGCAGGCTGACGGCGTCGCCGACGGCGTGAATCTGCGGTGAGATGACGCCGCCGGCGAAAGCATCCACCGGCGGAACGCACTTGTTGGTCAACGCGCCCGCGGCAAGCGGCAGCGCGGCGCAGTCGGAATCGCCGTTAGGACAAGGCGTGCCGTCGTAGCAGCTGGCCGCGCCGGTGCGGATCGCGTGATAGAGGCCGCCGTCGGCCTTGGCGATGACGAAGTCGAGCGCGTCGTCGCTAGGCGGCCCGAGCGGCAGCGAGTCGCCATTGCCCTCGAACAGCACCAGGCCGTCGACCTTCTCGTATCCCGGTACCACCGGCACCCCCGGATCGAGGTCGGTGGCCGCGTAGCGCGCGCTGAACAGCGTTCCCAGCGAGTGGCCGCCGAGGAAGACGTTGGGACTGCTCGGCAGCGCGCGCGCCGCATCGATGACGGCATCGATGTCGTGGATGAACATGTTGTAGGTGAAGTTGGCGATGAAGGGGATGTCCTGCCCCTCATGGAACACCGCGCGGCGGCTGAGACGGTCATCGAGCGTCAGCCCGAGCTCCTGGCCGAAGTACCAGTCCAGCGCGAGCTGCGGATCGTCCTCGAGCTCGGCGAAATGCGCGCCCGCATCGTCTTCGAGCTGGTCGGTGCGGCGATCGAACGCCCACACCTCGAGCACGATGTTCCCGTCGGCCGCGGCCTTGGCCACCATCTTTTCCGCGACGATCTTCAGCGAATGCGCTCCGCCGGCGAAGCCTGGAACGAGCACCAGGACAGCATCCGGATCGCCCGCGCCCGGCGCGAAGTAGCGCACGTAGGACGCATTGTTGAGGTTGAAGATCGTGCTGCCGAACTGGCGGTACAGCGAGCCGCCGACCTCCACCGCGTTGGCCGGCGTGCCGTCGGGAGTGTGAGCGGGATCGGCCGAGCTCGGGATGCTGACCGACTGCGAGTCGGTCGGCCCGATCTGACACGTATTCGTGCAGGTGTCCTCGTTGACGCGGTTGCCGTCGTCGCAGGCTTCGCCGGCATCGACGACGTTGTTGCCGCACTCGGGCGTGCAGAAGTCCGCGATGTTGAACAGCGACCACGGCGACTCGTTGCCGAGCTGGCAGGTGCGCGGCGCGATCTCGTCGATGGCGTAGAACATCGCCTGCTCGGCCGCGTCCTGAGCGCAGGTGATCGCGCCGCCGATGGTCAGCGAGCCCCCGCAGTGCGCGCCAAAACCGAGCCCGCCCAGCATCTGCTCGACCGTGACCCCCTCGCAGTAGCCGGCGGCCTTGGTCAGCGACGCGGAGCCGATGGCTGCCGAGACTTTGCCATGAGCTTTGGGGCATGCCTTGGAGCTGTCGTCGTTGACGTAGCAGGAAGGCGGCTGCGGGAGCTGCGTGATGACGCGGTCGCCGGTCAGGCGGCACTCGAACAGGCTGCCGAGGCACGGCGCCATGTCCTTGGGCAGCTTCCCGAAGGGCTTGAACATCGTCTTGGCCAGCCCGCGCTGGCACGCCGCCAGCGCCGCCGGATCCCCGCTGGTGGCCGGGGAATCGGGACGGACGCTCAGGCAGGAGGTGGCCTGCGGATGCGTGCCGGTCAGGCCGGCGCGGTCCATCAGCTCGAACATGCGCGGAGAGAGGTCCTCGGCGAAGTCGGCCGCGCGGCAGCGCAGACGCGACATCACGCAGGCGATCGCCTGAGCGCGGTTGGTGATGGCGCCGCAGGAGTCCAGCAGGCGGCGAAAGCCGAGGCCGACGCTGGTGGAATAGTCATAGGGGCGAACCTGCTGGCACGAGCCGGCGATCTTCTCGCCCACGGCCGCCTCTCCCTCATCGAGCTTGTCGAGCGTGTTGCTGCAGTAGGCGACGGCCGGCCCGCTGCATGCCTCGAAGCTGCCTCCCGACAGCTCCTCCTCCAGAGCGCATGCGAGCAGCTTGTCGGAGCATTTCAGCAGCGAGTCGATGCGCTTCTTCAGAAGCGTCGCCGAGTTCTTCAGGAAGGCTTCCTGGCAGTCGACGTAGACGCTGCGGGCTCGCACCTGTGCATGCGCCGCCGGAGTGCAGACGAACAGAAAGGCCGCCGTGGCAAGCCACGCGGCCGTACGATGAATCCTCATGTGGGGTCCCTCCCTCCGAGCGCCAATGTTTCGCGCCGCCGCAGGGCTGTCAACGAAGTTCCGGGCATGCGACGCAAGGAAACGCTGCTCCGAACATCCAGGAGATACGCGCGCGTCTGGCTGACGTGCGCGCATCGCTGGCGGCGGCGCGGGCGCGGCCAGCGCGCGGGCGTCGTCGTCGCGGTGCTTGACAGAGCCGGATGAGGAGGGCCTACGCTAGTGCATCCACAGATTCACAGGCGTGGTCGCAGTCTGCGCCGGAGGCACGTCATGGCCCGCACGCACCGTAATCTTGGCCGCTTCTCGCTGGTTCTCGCCCTTGTCTCCTGCGTCGGCCTGTCGGCATTCGCGGTCGCCCAGGACGAGCCGCCGGTGCCGCGACGAAAGCTCCTGCGCGCCGAGGTCGCCAAGTTGCGCGGCGAGGTCGCGCGTCTGGCCAGCCAGCTCGACTATCTGCAGCGTAGCGAGCGGGGCGACGAGGACGGCGACGCCGGGCCCGAGCCGGGCATGCCGCCGAGCCCGGGCGGCTATCCCGTCTACGGCCTGTGCTCCGACCCGTGTTCCTACGATTCGGATGAGGACGGTCTCGGCGACTGCGAAGACCCCTGCCCCTGCGACCCGAACACCGCCGACGACGACAACGACGGCTATCCCGATTGCTACGATCCGTGCCCCGGCGAGACCGACAACGCATGCGCCGACCCATGCAAGCAGGACTCGGACGGCGATCAGGTCGGTGACTGCGAGGACCCGTGCCCCTACGATGCCAACAATGCCGATGACGACGGCGACGGCTGGGCCGACTGCTACGACCCGTGCACCGGCGACGCAGAAAATCACTGCATCGATCCGTGCCACTACGACTCCGACGGCGACGGCACCACCGACTGCGAAGACCCTTGCCCGTACGATCCCGCTGAATCCAAGGACAGCGACGAGGACGGCACGGCCGATTGTCAGGACCCCTGCCCCGATGACATCAGCAACGCCTGCAGCGACCCGTGCCAGACCGATCAGGACGGCGACGGCACCGACGACTGCTGGGATCCGTGCCCGTGGTATCCGACGGGTCCCGCAGGCGGTGAGAACGGCGGAGGCGGCACCACGGACGATTGGTGCTGGCCGTCGCCCATGGCGCTGCGCGCGCGCTGACCGGAACGATCGGCGCGGTACTAGCCACCTTGACGTTCCAAGATTGAATCCGGCAGCGGGCCGGGAACCGCCGCGATCGCCGCGGCGGGCGTCGTCGCGGCGGCCGTAGCGCAGGCGGACTCGCCGCGGCCCGATCCTGCGATGCGCGGCGGCCATTGCCGACGCGTCCGCCCGATGGCGGACGGAACTCCAGTACAGCCGGCCTATAGGCGGGGTGCGGCCGATGGGCAACGCCGACCTGCCGGTCGGCACGCCGCGGGTGTTGACACACGGCGGACATGCGGGCAAATCCACATGGGGGGCAACCGCGTGACTGGCGCAAAAACGACGTTATTCGGGAGAGGTTTCGTGACCAAACCAGGCAAATCGTGGCTGGCGGCGGCGGCATGGGTCGCTGTCGTCTTGTGTGCGCGACCGAGCACGGGCGAAGCGCAAGAATACGATCATCTCGAGTGCTACCGAACGCGGGAGCTCCGGCGTGGAGCTTGGTCGGCAAATGCTCACCTTCTCGACGTTCTGTCGCTCACGCCCGATCCGCGGTTCGCGGGAAACTTCTCCGATCACTCAGGCTGCCGGATCAAGGGCACACAGCCCACGGAAATCTGCACGCCAGTCGTCAAGTCCCCGAGCGAAGCGCCCGCCGGACCGAACCTGACCAACCGTCTCGCGTGCTATGCGATGGTGTGTCCGGCTCCATCCGGACATCAAGACATCACACTGACCAACCAGTTCGGCTCGGGCACGGCCACGCTGCGGCAAGCAGCAACCCGTCGAAAGAAGACGGTCCGATCGCTGTGCGTCCCGATTGAAGGGGCACTGCGATGAACGGCGCGAGATTGGAAATGGACGACTTCACTCGCTGCCGAATCTCGCGAGGCAGGATTCGGCCGCTGGTCCGCGTCGCTGCGGTTCTGGTTGTCGCGGCTGCCGCGTTTCCCGCCACCGCCATCGCCCAGCCTTACGATCACCTTGAATGTTACCGGCTGCGCGCGCGAGGCGACCAATGGACGGTGAATACCGGCCATGCCTCGGAGACTCTTACGCTGACGCCATCGGATATACCGCCGTTCGCGGTCGATGAAGGCTGCCGCCTGCTGCCGGTGCGCAATCCGCGTCCACGCCAGCTTTGCGTGCCGGTCGACAAGGCGCCGAGGCAGGCGCCGGCCGGGCAGGCCCTGTCCAACCTCTATGCCTGCTACTTCCTCGAATGCACGGAGAACGACGATCTCGATCTCAGTGTGACCACGCAGTTCGGCGCGGGCGCAATCGGGATTCGGCGTGACACCGAATATCGCAAGCTCTGCGTCCCAACGCAGCTGGGATCGTTCGCGACGACAACGACGAGCACGACGCTTTCGAGCACGACCACGGCACCGCCGTCCACGACAACGACCACGGCCCCGCCGACCACGACGACGACGACCACGACGACGACGACGACCACAACGACATCGGTGACGACGACGACCACGACGACGTCGACCACGACGACGACGCTGCCGGCGACCACGACGACCATCATCGTGACGACGACCGTGGAAACAGGCACCACGATCAAGGCCCCTACGACTTCGGTGACCAGCACGACGAGCGCCGAGTGCATCCCGTTTCCATGCAGGAACGGAGGTACGTTCGTGCACGACCTGTGCGTGTGTGAGTGCCCGCCAAAGATTTCGGGCAATGCGTGCGAGAACTACAACTGCAGCGCTGGTCACCAGGACGAAGGTTACTGTATCGGCGTAACGCGTGAGCAGTGTCAGGACGAAGCCGTCGCGGGGCAGTGTCCGCAAAAATGTCTCTGCTGAACGCGCTGACGCCTCGTGTGCCGGACCGTTTTGGTCGGCGGGCACCCGAGACGAGATCGACGGCAGTCCTTCAAGCATCCGCTCCGGGCTTGCGGCTGCTCCGTTCTGTAGCGGCGGACGTCGTCACGGAAGCTGCGGAATACGGAGTGGAAAGCGAGTGGCGATGGGTGGACTCGAACCACCGACCTAGGGATTATGAGGCCCTCGCTCTAACCGCCTGAGCTACATCGCCACAAAGCCGCGTTTTCTCGCCACCGCGGCGCTGGATGTCAAACGTTTCCGCGCGAGTGCGGCGTCGCGTGCCGCCGCCCTTGCGCATTGGCTGCCTGCCGTCGCGCGCGCAGGAACGAATGCCTGCCCGCGACGCCCGGCCCGCAGCATCGATATGGCTCCCCGCCACGATGTGGACCGTTTGATTCAGGACCCGACGCCGTTCTTCCCTGCCAGCATCTGCGCCAGCCGCTCGCGGTCGCCGAGAATCTCGAGCGCCGCATGGTAAGGGTCCTGCTCGCCCGCGGACACGCGCGCGAGCGTCGTTTGCACCGCTTCGTTCGCGGCGCCGCTGCGCAGCCGTCGCATCACTTCCTCTTCGCAGATCTCGAAGACCTCGGCGCGCAGCCGCCGCGCAACGACGTCGCGCTGCGGATGCTCCTTGCGAAACTCTCGGTGCGTCATCGCCGCGTCGAGCACGGCCTCGGTTCCTTCGCCCGCCGACGCCTTGGTCAGCAGCACCGGCACTTTCCATGCGTTCGAATCGTCCGCGCTCTTCAGCGCCAGCATCATCTCGAGCTCGGTGCGCATCCGCGTGGCGCCTTCGCGGTCGGCCTTGTTCACCACGAAGACGTCGGCGATCTCGAGCAGGCCGGCTTTCATCACCTGCACCGTGTCCCCGGCCTCGGGCACCAGGATCACGACGACGGTATCGGCGACTTCCATGATGTCGAGCTCGGTCTGGCCCACGCCAACGGTCTCGATGATGACGACATCCTTGCCCGAAGCGTCCATCAGCCGAGCCACGTCGCGTCCCGAGCGCGTCAGGCCGCCGTGGCTGCCGCGCGTGGAAAGGCTGCGAATGAAGACGCCTTCGTCGAGGAAATGGCGCTGCATGCGAATGCGGTCGCCGAGCACCGAACCGCCGGAGAACGGACTGGAAGGATCGATGGCCACGACGCCGACGGTCAGCCCTCGCTCGCGGCAGTGGCCGATGATCGCGCTCGTCATGGTGGACTTGCCGGCGCCGGGCGGGCCGGTCAGGCCGATCGTGAAGGCATGACCGCAGTGCTTGTAGATGCGCGACATCACCTCGGCGGTGTGCGCGGCGCGGTTCTCGACCAGCGTGATGAGGCGGGCCAGTGCCACGCGGTCGCCGGCGAGCGTGGCTTCGGCGAGCGCGTGTGGATCGCGGTTGCGCGTGGACATCGATGACCTTCGTCAATCCCGAATCGCTGAGTACCTATGCGCGGCAGTCCGCTTGGCGCTGGCGCATGCGACGGATCGTGTGCGCGGTCAGCCGCTCGGAGGCTTGGTCGCAGGGCACGGTGGCGCCTGTGGTGGCCGAGATCGTGGTGACGCGCTCGCCGCCGACGCCGCAGGTGACGATACAGTCGAAGACCGAAGCATCCAAACCGACGTTGAGCGCCACGCCGTGGTAGCTGACGCCGCGCGCGATGCGCAATCCTATGGACGCGATCTTGCCGCCGCCCGTCCAGATCCCTGCCGTTCCGGGATGACGCTCGCCGACGATGCCGTAGTCGCGGAGCGTGTCGAGCAGCGCGCCTTCGAGCAGGCAGACCCAGTCCTTGACGCCGACCCCGAGCTCCTCGATCGATACGATCGGATACATCACGACCTGGCCCGGGCCGTGGTAGGTGGCCCGCCCTCCCCGATCGCTGCGCGCAATGGTGATGCCGCGGCGGTGAAGCTCGGAGGGATCGGCCAACACGTCGGTGGCGGGCGCGTGACGGCCGAGCGTGATCGTCGGCGGATGCTCGACGACGACCAGCGTGTCCGGAACCTGTCCGCGCAGGCGGCGCTCGTGAAGCTCGAGCTGGCGAGCCAGGGCCGCTGCGTACTCGAGGCGCCCCCAATGCTCCACGCGAGGATCGGCCACGATGTTGGGATGGGCGACCTCGGACCGCATCGGCCGACCATAGCCAGCCGGTCCCCGGGCCTCAACTTGCAAGGAACACGCTCCTGGCCCCATTTCCGGACATGGCGCGGGCCCACTCCAATCTGATGCTGATCGTCGGCGCCTCGCTGCTGGCGCTGGGTATCGGCAACACGCTGCTGGGCCTTTCCAAGCTGCCCGAGTACCGCGCCAAGAAGCACGCCGCCGTGGCCATCGCCGGCGACAGCGCGCGACGCATGACGCAGGGAACGGCGGCCATCCTCGATCCGGCAACCGATGCGCAACTGCTCTTCGACAGCGCCTTTACCAAGTACGAGTACTACCGCGTCGTCCTTCGCGGCGGCATCTGGCTGACTGCGCTCGGGCTGATCCTGATCGGCGGCGTGACCGTCCGGCGAATCTTTGTGCGCACTGGTGCCGTACAAAGTTGACCACAGGAACGCGCAGCCTGTATCCTCCTCACGTTGGGTCGCCGGAGCGCCTGCTCATGCAGCAGGGTGGCGGGCGGCGGAGGTGTGGATGCGGCGAGGCTCTGGCCGGCTCGGCTCGGCAATACAATTCGTGTGCGCACAAGCGGGCGGCGGCCATCGCCTCTGCGGTCGCCGGGGTGCGCCGTGAAGCCGCGGCGCCGCTTCGAGTCCCGCTACGCCGATCTCGCCTATGCCCTGGATCGCGCGCTGACCGACTCACCGACGGCGCATGACTTCGGCCGCGCGGCCATCGACGTGCTGCGCCTGGCGCTGCGCCCGTCCTACGCCGGCCTGGTCTATCGCATGGAATCGGGCGATTTCCGCTGCGGCGATCTGGCCGTCAGCACCGATCTGCACGCTCTGCAGCAGGCGCTGTCGCGCGCGCCGCTCTCCTTCATCGCGAGGCCCCGAGCGCTGGTTCGCAGCGACGTCGGCGGCGCCGGCCTGGCCGACGTTGCCCTGGCCATGACGGCCGCAGCCTTCGAGGTGTGCTTCCCGCTGACGCTCGGCGCCGAGGTGCGTGGGGTGCTGGCCCTGGGGCCGCGCCAGGACCGCAGCCCGTATGCCGAGGAGGACCTCGAGCTGTGCTCGCGCATCGGCGCGCGCATTGCCGCCGTGGCCGGGCAGCAGAGCCTGCAGTCGGAAGTGGAAAAGCTGCGCAGCCTGGCCACGCGCCAGGAGCGCCTGGCGGCGGTCGGGGAGATGGCCGCGGGCCTGGCGCACGAGATCCGCAATCCCCTCGTTTCCATCCGCACCTTCACGCAGCTTCTTCCGGAGCGGTACGGAGACGAGGAATTCCGCTCAGGGTTTCTCGATCTGACGCTGGCCGAGATCGACCGCATCACCGCGCTGGTGGGCGAGCTGCTGAGCTTCGCGCGCCCGGCCGCCGGCGGCGACGCCGCCGAGGCCGTCGATATCGCCGAGTGCCTGGAGCGGACGTGCGCACTCCTGCGCAACCAGGCGCGCAGCGCCGGCGTCGCGCTCGATCTGGAACTCGAAGTCGGCCTGGGAGCCGCAGCCATCGAAGAGGACCGGCTGCGCCAGATCGTGCTGAACCTGATCGTCAATGCGATCCAGGCGTGCAACGGACGCGGGCGCGTGGTCGTCAGCGCCGGCCGCAGCGATCGCGCGCCGCACCTGACCTGCATCCGGGTGCGGGACGACGGGCCGGGAATGGCCGCCGAGGTTGCGGCGCGGGTCTTCGAGCCCTTCTTCACCACTCGCAGCGAAGGCACCGGGCTGGGCCTGGCGCTGGTCAAGCGCATCGTCGAAGACCACGGCGGACGCATCGGCGTCTCCACCACGCCCGGCGCCGGCGCGTGCTTCAGCGTCGAGCTCCCTATTGCGGCGGCCGTCGACACTGTGATCGGCGGCGTTGGGATCCATGGCTAGGATCGCGCTCGTAGAGGCGGGTGCCGGGACGGCTACGGCCGTGGAGGCCGTAGCCGCCGGTCACGAGCTCGTTGCGTGCTCGTTGTCTGCCGTTCCCGACGGCGTCGATCTGGCCATCGTCGACTACAACAGCACCGGGCCCGTCGATCGCGGCGCGCTGGCCGGCCTGGAGGGGCGCGTTCCGGTCCTGCTGCTGGTCGACAGGCGCATGTACGTCGCCGAAGGGCTCTACGACGCCGCCGCCGTGGCCGTGCTGCGCAAACCCTTCGATCTCTTCGAGCTGCGCCTGAAGATGCGCGGCCTTCTGATCAGCGCCATCGAAAGCGCCGAGCCGAGCCCGATTCCTCCTCCCCCCGGACCGCGACGAAGCACCGACAGCGTTCCGACGCTGGACTGGCTGACGCCGCCGCTGCTGCCGGCGGCTGCCGCGGCCACGATGGCGGCAGCACGCCGCATGGCGACGTCGCTGTGGATCGTGGGCGAGATGGGCAGCGGCCGCGAGCAGGTCGCCATTGCGTTCGCGCGCCGCCATCAGCCGGCGCTCGAGCTCGTCACCTGGTTTGCCGGGCAGTCGCTCGAGGAAGCGCTGGCCGGTTGTCGCGCCGCGAGCGCCGCGCTTTTCGTGCCCGACGTCGAGACGCGCGCGCTGTCCGAGCAGAAGCGTCTGGAGACGTATCTGGCGCGCAACCCCGACCGCTGCGTCATCGCCACCTCCGCCGACGATCCGGCCGAGGCCGTGGTGGGCGGCGCGATGTCGCGGCGCCTGTATCATCTGCTGGCGCGAGTCTGCGTGCGGCTCCCGGCATTGCGCGAGCGACGCGCAGACATCGCACCGCTGGCCGCCGCCATGGCCTCGGCCACCGCGGGCAAGGCCTTCGCCGGCATGCGCGTGCGCCTGGCACCGTCGGCCGTGGAGCGCCTGGAGCTGTATCCGTGGCCTGGCAACGTCAGCGAGCTCGAAGGCGTCATCGCACGCAGCGTCCTCGCTCGCGCCGCCACCGCCGGCGAGGGCGTGTGCATGATCGAGGCGGGGGATCTCGTCTTCTCGCCTGCCCTGTCGCCGGCCGAGCTGCCGGCTTCGGTGCCGGTGCCGCGCGCCGGCGTGGTGGTGGCGCTGCCGACGGCCGCACGAAAACAGGAAGACGCGAGCGAGACGGTCGCGGCTTCGCAGGGCAACGCCGCAGCCGCGGCGGCGACGGCCATCGAGCCGGTGCTGGCGGGCCTCGCCCACGACCTGCGCAATCCGATGGCCACTCTCAAGACGTTCGCATCGCTGGCGGCGGCCGGCGCGGTGGCCGGCGGCGGTGAGGACGCCGAGCTGGCGCGGCTGGCTGCGCAGGCGTGCACCCGCATCGACGATCATCTCGACCTGCTGCAGCGCTACTCCGATCTGCCCGACGGCAATCCTGCGGCAGTCGATCTGATTGCGGTCATGTCGGAGGCGATCCAGAGCGCCGGCATCGACGTGGAAGTGGGAGCGCGGCGCGCATTGTGGGCTCGCGTCGATCCGCATCACGCGCGCTTCATGGCCGAGGCGATGCTCGAGGAAGCGCGCGCGCGAATCGCCGCCGGCGAGCAGGCGTGGCTGGATACGACGCCCGGCGCGGCGCTGGAGCTGCGCGTGCCGCTGGGGACGGCGGCGGTGGAGAAGCTCGGCAAGTGGGTTCGCGGCCAGGCGCTGCCATGGCGTCTGGCGCTGGCGCGCGAGGTCGCGCGGCGAAGCGGTGGAGATGTGGATGTCAGCGCGAGCGGCGAGGAGCTGCGCGTGGTGTGGAAGGCGGTAGAGGCGGAGGAGCAGAGACATGGCGACCAAGCCGGTAGTGCTGATCGTCGACGACGAAGCCGGAGTTCGTGAGTCGGTAAGAATGGTCCTGAAGGATGCCTACGAGCCCGTGGCCGTGGCATCCGGCGAAGCGGCGCTCGAATTTCTCGGCGGCCGCTCCTGCGACCTGATCTTCCTGGACGTGCTGATGCCGGGCATCGATGGCCTGGAGACGCTCGAGCGCATCCGCGCCAGGGACACGCGCGTGGCGGTGGTGATGCTGACGGCGACCAAGACCGTCAAGACGGCCGTCACGGCGATGAAGCTCGGCGCCTTCGACTATCTGACCAAGCCCTTCGACATCGAGGAACTGCGCCTGGTGGCCGAGCGCGCCACCGAGAACGCGCGGCTGAAGCAGGAAGTCGAGGTGCTGCGCGAGGCGGTCGGCCAGCGCTACAGCTTCTCCAACATCGTCGGGCAGTCCGAGCCCATGCAGAAGGTGTTCAAGACCGTGGCGGCAGTGGCGCCGATGAAATCGACGGTGCTGATCACGGGCGAGTCGGGCACCGGCAAGGAGCTGATCGCTCGCGCCCTGCACTATCACAGCCCGCGCGCCAGCCGGCCGCTGGTGACGCTGAACTGCGCGGCGATTCCCGACAACCTCCTGGAGAGCGAGCTGTTCGGTCACGAGCGCGGCTCCTTCACCGACGCCGTCGACAAGAAGGTCGGACAGTTCGAGCTGGCGCATACCGGCACGATCTTCCTCGACGAGATCGGGGAGATGAGCGCGGGGCTGCAGGCCAAGCTGCTGCGCGTGCTGGAGGAGGGCGAGATCCAGCGCGTGGGTGCGCCGCGGCCGATGAAGGTGGACGTGCGCGTGGTCGCCGCGACCAACCGCAACCTCATCGAGAACATTGCCGCCGGCCGCTTCCGCAAGGACCTCTACTTCCGGCTCAACGTGGTGACGGTGGAGCTGCCGCCGCTGCGGGCGCGGCGCGACGACATCCCGCACCTGATCGCCTACTTCCTGACGCGCAAGAGCCGGGAGCTCGGCATTCCCCGCAAGGAGCTCGCGGCCGCCACCGCCGATCGCATGCTGCAGCATTCCTGGCCCGGCAACGTCCGGGAGCTCGAAAACGTCATCGAGCGCATGCTCGTGCTCAGCGGCGACTCCCCGGTGCTGACCACCGAGCACCTGCCGAGCGACATGGGCATGGAGCTGACCGGCGACGGCAATCGCGACACCGCCCTGCAGGTGCTCTCCGGACTGAAGACGCTCTCCGACGCCGTCGACGAATTCGAGCGGGAGATCATCGCGCAGGCGCTGTCGCAGACGTTCTACAACCAGACGCGCGCGGCCGAGCTCCTCGGCACGACCCGGCGCATCCTGAAGTACCGCATGGACAAGCTCGGCCTGGACTGTCCGGATTCGGCCCCGCCTGCTGCGCGGATCGGCGCCTGACGAGCGACCGGCGGGCGCAGGTGCCGCGCTCCGCACACATGCTCGGCGACGTCGGCGCCGGGGACTACGGCAACGACGCTGCTTTTGGTCTCGATTCGGCGCGTCGATGCACGCCGCAGTCTATTTTGACAACCGGAGGGGGGCTACGTAGAAGCGAAAGCGTGAATCCGGGCGCGGCGATCTTCACCATCGGACATGGCTAATCCAGCCGACATCGCGCTCGAGAAGGCCGCCCGCGGCGAGCCGCTCGACGACGACGATGCCTATGCTCTCCTGCAACTCCCGCCGCATGATCTCGCCTCGCTGTGCGAGATCGCCGGCGCGATGCGCGACGCCTTCCACGGACGCACGCTGACCTATTCGCCGAAGGTCTTCCTGCCCGTCACCAATCTCTGCCGCGACCGCTGCACCTACTGCACGTTCCGCCGCGACCCGGGCGATCCGGGCGAATGGACGATGACGCCGCAGGAGATCGCGGACTGGTCGCAGCGCGGCCGCGCGCTCGGTTGCATCGAGGCTCTGATGTGTCTCGGTGACAAGCCCGAGATCGCCTTTCGCGGCTTCAAGAGCTTTCTTGCCGACCACGGCGCGCGCACCACGGCCGAATACGTCGCGATCGCCTGCCGCATCTCGCTTGCCGCAGGGCTGCTGCCGCACACCAACGCCGGCCTGCTCTCGAAGAGCGAGATGGAGATGCTGCGCCCCCTCAACGTCAGCATGGGACTGATGCTCGAGAACATCAGCCCGCGACTGCGCTGGCGCGGCATGCCGCACTTCCACGCGCCCGACAAGGATCCGGCGCCGCGCATCAGGATGATTGCCGAGGCCGGCCAGCTCCGCATCGCGTTCACCTCGGGCATCCTCGTCGGAATCGGCGAGACCGAAGCCGAGCGCGTCGCCTCGCTCCTGGCGCTGCGGCGCGTGCACGAGCAGTACGGGCACATCCAGGAGATCATCGTCCAGAACTTCCGCGCCAAGGAAGCGACGAAGATGGAGGGCGCTCCCGAGATCAGCGACGAGGAGATGGTGCGCACGGTCGCCATCGCGCGTCTGGTGCTCGGGCGGCAGATGAACCTGCAGGCGCCGCCGAACCTGTCCCCCGGCAATCTGCATCATTTGATCCGCGCCGGGATCAACGACTGGGGCGGCATCTCGCCGCTGACGATCGACTACGTCAATCCGGAGGCCGCCTGGCCGGCCGTCGCGCGCCTGGCAGCCGTCTGCCGCGACGAGGGCTACGCGCTGGCGGCGCGTCTGCCGGTCTACCGCGAGTACATCGACGACCGCTTCATCGACCCGGCCCTGGTGCCGTTCATCGATGCATTCCGCAACCGTGCGACGCAGGATCAAGGAGCTTGTCATGAGCTATGAGACCGAAGAGTTCGCCGACCGCGTCGACCACCTGCTGTTCGACGACCGTCCCCTGGAGCGGCGCATTTCCAGCGTCGACGGCTACACCGCCGGAATCCTGGCGCGCGCGCTCGAAGGCACCCGTCCGACCGTCGAGGAAGGCGCGCACCTGCTCACGCTGCGCGGCAATGAGCTGTCGGCCCTGGTGGCCGCCGCCGACCGCATCCGCGCCGAGGACGTCGGCGACGTGGTCACCTACGTCGTCAACCGCAACGTCAACTGGACCAACATCTGCTTCGTGGGCTGCAAGTTCTGCGCGTTCGCGCACCTGAAGGGCGACGCCCTGGCCTACGACCGTCCCATCGAGACGGTGCTGGCGCGCATCCGCGAAGGCGTCGAGCGCGGCGCCACCGAAATCTGCATGCAGGGCGGCATCAACCCCGAGATGCCGGCCGACGGCTACTTCCAGCTCCTGCGCGCCATCCGCGCCGAGTTCCCGAGCCTGCACATCCACGCCTACTCGCCGATGGAGATCTACTACGGCGCGCGCCGCGCCGGCATGGACTATCCCGAGTTCATCCGCGAGCTGGTTGCCAGCGGCCTCGATACCATTCCCGGCACCGCCGCCGAGATCCTCGACGACGACGTGCGCGAGATCCTCAGCCACAAGAAGCTGGACGTGGCCACGTGGGTTCGCATCATCACGACGGCACACGAGCTTGGCGTGCCGACGACGTCGACGGTGATGTACGGGCACCTGGAGACGCCCATGCACATTGCGCGGCACGTCGACCTGCTGCGCAGCATCCAACAGCGCACCGGCGGCTTCACCGAGTTCGTGCCGCTGCGTTTCATCTGGCAGGAGACGCGCCTGTACTCGGAGGGCCTGGTCAAGCCGATCCCGCAGGGACAGCTCGACCTGGCCGTGTATGCCACCAGCCGCCTGATGCTGCGCGGCCTGATCGACAACCTGCAGACCTCCTGGGTCAAACTCGGCCACGAGCTGTCCACGCTGTCGCTCGCGGCCGGCTGCAACGACGTCGGCGGCACGCTGATGGAGGAGAGCATCTCGCGCGAAGCCGGCGCCGATGCCGGCGAGTACACCTCGGTCGAAGAGCTGCAGGCGATGATCCGCCGCATGGGCCGCATCCCGCGCCAGCGCAACACGGTTTACGGCCTGATCGACGAGCCCGCTGCCGGCGCCGAGGCCGCGCCGTCCTACGCCGCATGGTCCTGAGCCGGGCCAGCAGTACGGCTACAGCGACGAACGCATCTTGATCACCCTGATCGCAGGCGGAGTCGGCGCCGCGCGTCTGCTGCGCGGCCTGGCGCGCGTCGTGCCGCACGAGCGGCTGACGGTCGTCGTCAACACCGGCGACGACGATACGTTCTACGGCCTGCACGTTTCGCCCGACATCGACACCATCATCTACACGATGGCCGGGCTCGCCCCGATCGATCGCGGCTGGGGCATCGAGAACGACACCTCGCGCGTGCGGGAAGCGCTCGAGCGCCTCGCCGGCCCCGGCTGGTTCGCCCTCGGCGATCGCGACATGGCCACGCACATCTATCGGACCTGGCGGCTGTCGGCCGGCGCGACGCTGAGCGAGGTGACGCGCGAGATCGCCACGGCACATGGCGTGGGCCTGCGCGTGCTGCCGATGTCCGACCAGCCGGTTCGGACCATCATCGACAGCGATCGCGGCGAGCTGGCGTTTCAGGAGTACCTGGTGCGGCTGCGCGGAAGGCCGCGCGTGCAGGCGGTGCGCTACCGCGGCGCCCGCAGCGCAAAACCCGCCGCCGGCGTGCTGCGCGCCATCGAACGTTCCACGCGCATCATCATCGCGCCCAGCAACCCCTTCGTCAGCGTCGGACCGATCCTGTCGGTGCCGGGAATTCGGCGTGCGCTGGCTGCCGCGCGCGAGCGGGTGGTGGCGGTCAGTCCGCTGATCGGCGGTCGCGCGGTCAAAGGACCGCTGGCCGCGATGCTGCGCAGCCTCGGCCACAAGGCGGAAGTGACTGCGATTGCCGAGCTTTATCGCGGCCTGGCCTCGCGCCTGGTAGTGGCGCCCGGCGACCGTCCGCGCCATTCTGCTCCGCCGGGCATGCAGATCGTCGAGCACGACATCCTCATTCTGGAGCCGCGCCGCGCCGAGCAGCTCGCGCGCTTCTTGTGCGAAGGCATCTGGCCGCGGCGCGGCGCCAAAGCACGCGCGGCCAAGCCGCCCGTCGGCAAGGCAGCCGGGTCGGCGACGTCGCCGCGCACGAGCGCCCGCAGGAAGCGCCCTTGAGCTCGGTCGTCCTGCTGCCCATCGGCGGCCTTCCATCCGTGCATCCGGGACAGGATCTTGGGGGCCTGCTCGGGGATGCGATCGAAGCCGCTCGATACGGCCTCAAGGACGGCGACGTCGTGGTCGTATGCCAGAAGGTCGTCTCCAAGGCCGAAGGACGCGTCGTCAAGCTGACGGACGTCGAGCCGTCCGCCCGGGCCCGCGAGTTCGCCGCCGCCTACGAAAAGGATCCGGCGCTGGTCGAGCTGGCACTGCGGGAGGCGACCGAGGTCCTGCGCATGGGCAACGGGCATCTCATCACCGCCACCGCCAAGGGCTTCATCTCGGCCAACTCCGGCATCGACCGCTCCAATCAGGCGCACGAAGGCGAGGTCACGTTGCTGCCCGTCGATGCCGACCGTTCGGCCGAGCAGCTTCGAACGCGTCTTCTCGAGCGCTTCGGCGTCGGCGTGGCCGTCATCATCACCGATACGTTCGGCCGGCCGTGGCGACTCGGGCAGATCGACTTTGCCATCGGCGCGGCCGGTCTGAGAGTGCTCGACGATCATCTGGGCCGGCGCGACTGGAGCGGGCGCGGCCTGGAGCACACGGTCATCGCGGTGGCGGATCAGCTGGCGGCCGCGGCGGGGCTGGTCATGGGCAAGGCCGCCGGCATCCCGGCCGTGCTCATCCGCGGCTATAGGTACGAAGCCGGTGATGGCACGGCGGGCGACCTGGTGCGTCCGCCGGGCGAGGATCTGTTCCGATAGTGCAACGCTTCTTCTGGCGGAACTTCTTCCGTCTTCTCGTCTTCACGGCCGCGCTCGCGCTGTGGGTGTGTCTGGCCTGGGTGGTGGTCGTCGTCGCCGACGTCCGGCTGCCTTGGTGGATGCACCTGGCAGGCCCGGTGGCGCTGCATTTCGTCAACCGCGCCGTGCTGCGGCCGGGAACGCCGCCGCGTGCGCTGACCTCACGGCTGCGGCGCGCGTATGTCGGCGTCGTGTTCACGTCCCTGTTCGGCATGGTCTTCCTGCTCCTGAACGGAACGTTCTGGGGCGTGGCCGGCGTGTGGCTGCACGTGGCCTCGCTGGCAGGGTTGCCGGTGGATGCCGGACACGCGTACGCCGCGGCCGAAGTCCTCGGCTCGCTCGGGCTGCTCGCGGTCACCGGCGCGCTGGCGCACGGCTATGGCAGCGGGCAGCGGCGCGTCGAGATCGTGCGGCTCGAGATCGCCCTGCCGGGCCTGGCGCCGGCGTTCGACGGCTACCGCATCGTCCAGGTCAGCGACATCCACCTCGGCAACTACATGGACGCCGATGCGCTGGCTCCGCACGTGGAGACCGTTCATTCGCTGGTGCCCGATCTGGTCGTGCTCACCGGCGACATCACCGACGGCGTCCATCACGCGCCCGTGACGTTCCCGGTGCTCGGCCGGCTGCGCGCGCGCGACGGCGTGCTGGCCATTCTCGGCAACCATGATTTCTATACCGGCGCCGACGAGGTGACGGCTCTGCTGCGGCGGTACACGTCCTTCACCGTGCTGCGCAACGACTCGGTCGCCATCGAGCGAGACGGCGCGCGCCTGCACGTTCTCGGCATCGACGATGCCGGCCTGGACTGGGCGCGCGGCGTTCGCGAGCACGACGCGCTGCCGCCGCTGGCGTCGCGCCTGCCAGCCGGCGCGGCGGCCATCCTGCTTTCGCATCGGCCCGACCTGTTCGAGCAGGCGTGCGCGCTCGGCATGGGGCTGGTGCTGGCGGGCCACACGCACGGCGGCCAGCTCGCCCTGCCCTGGCCGCGTGCCCGCCAGGCATCGCTGGCGCATTTCATGACGGCCTATCCGCGCGGCACCTACCGGCGCGGCAACAGCATTCTGCACGTCAACCTGGGGCTCGGCGTCACCGGACAGCCGGTGCGCGTGTTCTCGCCGCGCGAGATCACGCTGATCACGCTGCATGCGCCCCGGGATCGAGGAGAACACGAATGATCCGCAAGCCGCTCGCCGCCGTGCTCTTCGCCTCGCTGCTGCTCGCCTGCTCCGGCGCTCGCGCCGAGGAGGTGACGTTCCAGGTCGACAAGAGCCACAGCAGCGTCAACTTCCGCATCCGCCATCTGCTCTCGAAGGTGACCGGCCAGTTCCGCTCGTTCGGCGGCACCGTCGTTCTCGATCCGGTCAAGCGCGACACGGTCAAGGTGGAGGGGACCATCGACGTCGCCAGCATCGACACGGGCGACGCCAAGCGCGACGAGCATCTGCGCAACGAGGACTTCTTCGACGTGGCGCGGCACCCGAAGATCACGTTCAAGGCCGACAAGCTCACCGACGTCAACGACGACAAGACCGCCGGCAAGCTGCACGGCGAGCTCACCATGCACGGCGTGACCAGACCGATCGTCATCGAGGTGGAATGGTACGGAGTGGCCACCGATCCGTGGGGCAACTCGAAGGCAGGCTTTGCCGGAACCACGAAGCTCAACCGCAAGGACTACGGCATCGAGTGGAACAAGAGCCTGGACAGCGGCGGCCTGCTCATCGGTGAAGAGGTCGAGATCGAGCTTCAGATGGAGGCTGCGCAGTCGAAGACCTGACGGTGTGGCGGGGGCGGAGCCGTCGACGCGCCCACGCTAGCGGTGGCGCACGCCTGGCAGACGGATTCGCGCATCAGCGATGCATCACGGTCTCGCTATGACTGGCGCACGCTGGGAGTGCTCCACTCGGTCGGGATGCCACCAAGTCACGGGCGCACAAAGACGCAATGTCTATTGCGCCATTCCCTCAGCGCTGCCCGCCATCTTTAGGGGTCGCTGCGCATGTGCTCGCCAGGATGAGTTGCGGCGCGTGGAGCGCGCACGCTGGTATCGACGCGGCCGCGCAAGTTTCACCGGCCGTATTGCACGCAAAGTTGAATCGAGACTAGGCTCGCGCTGTCGAACGAATTGGACCTTGCACCAGGCAGGGTAAAGCAACCCCAACCCAAGGATCGAATTATGAAACAGTTGATTGCAGTGCTGATGATTGCAGGAGCCGTTGCGGCCTGCAGTGGACCGGAGGATTCGGATACGACGGGCCCGGGCATGAGATCGGCCGACAGCGGCGATGATCGTGGCCTCGTCAAGGGAGACTCGGCCGACGATCAGCGCACCGCCAATGCGGCACGCGACGTCGAGGGAAGAAACGCCAATCCCGCACAGGCGCCGACGGGCGACCAGCGCACGCCGGGCAGTGACCGGCTCGCCGCCAATTCGCCTACGGCGCCGGGCGGAACGCCGCCTACCGGCACGGCCGGTGCCACCGGTACGGGCACGGCTACCGGGACGGGCACCGCGACCGGCACGGGCATGGCCGGAACCGGCGCAGCGCAGGATCAGCGACGTGCGATGGCTCCCGCGCCGGGGACGGGCGGCGATCCCAATCGTTACGCGGCCGACAACTCGGGCAAGAACGTGCGCGATCGCAGCGATGCCTCGCTGACCGCGGATGATCAGTCCAACTCCCGCGCCGACGTGACCATCACGCAGGAAGTGCGCAAGGCCGTCGTGGCGAACGATTCGCTGTCGACCAACGCCCGCAACGTCAAGATCATCACCGAAAACGGTGTGGTGACGCTGCGCGGACCGGTGGCGAGCGCCGAGGAAAAGGCGGCGGTCGCCGCGGCGGCGCAGCGGGTCGCCGGCGTCAAGCGCGTCCAGAACGAGATCGAGATCGCGACGAGCAACTGAGGTTCCCGACGTTTCGTCGCGACCAGCATCCCGTCTGCGAAGGGCAAGACGGCAGGAGGTTTGGCATGAAGAAAGCAGTGTTCGGTATCGCGGATAGCGAGTCTCAAGTGGTCCGCATCGCCAATGCGCTCAAGGCTTCGGGATTTTCCGGTGACGACATCTCGGTGCTGTTTCCGGACAAGACCGGCACGCGCGATTTCGCGCACGAGCAGCACACGAAGGCTCCCGAAGGCGCGACCACCGGCGCGGGCGCCGGCGGTCTGCTCGGCGGCGCACTCGGCTGGATGATCGGCATCGGTTCGCTGGCCATTCCCGGCGTTGGCCCGTTCATCGCGGCCGGCCCGATCATGGCCACGCTGGCCGGCGCGGCGGTCGGCGCGGCCGCCGGAGGCCTGACGGGCGCGCTGGTCGGGCTCGGCATGCCCGAGTACGAAGCCAAGCGCTACGAAGGCAAGGTCCGGGAAGGCAATGCGCTGATCTCGGTGCACGCCGACAGCGGCGACGAGATCAGCCGTGCCAAGGACATCCTGGAGCGCGAGGGCGCGCATGACATCTCCTCCACGGGAGAATCCTCGGTGGGCTCCGATCAAGCCCATGGACGCCGCTCGGCCTGAAGGCACCTGATACCTGAACGAGCGCGTGGAGAGCGCGGTTGGCAACCACCAGCCGCGCTCTTTTTTTCGCCGCTCACCGTGGTTGCTCCTACGTGGCTGTCTCAGTAGATAGCGGCGATGGATTCCGCGGTTCGGCATGATTGGACGTTGGCGGATGCCCGGGGGGTGCACGACCTTCCGCTGACGGATCTGGTTTTCCGTGCGCAGGCCGTGCACCGGCAGTTTCACGCAGCCAACGAGGTGCAGCTGTGCACGCTGCTGTCGATCAAGACGGGAGGTTGCCCCGAGGATTGCGCGTACTGCCCGCAGAGCGCGCACTACGAGACCGGCGTTGCGCGCGAGCCGCTGATGCAGGTGGATGCGGTGCTGGCCGCCGCGCGTGCGGCCAAGGATGCCGGCGCCAGCCGCTTCTGCATGGGAGCCGCCTGGCGGGAGGTCAAGGACGGCGAGCCGTTCGATCGCGTCTGCGACATGGTTCGCGGCGTCACCGACATCGGCCTGGAAGCGTGCGTGACGCTGGGAATGCTGACCGGAGAACAGGCGCGTCGACTGAAGGACGCCGGCCTGGTCGCCTACAACCACAACCTCGACAGCTCGCGCGACTTCTACGAGAAGATCATCACCACTCGCACCTACGAGGAGCGGCTGACGACGCTGCGCCACGTGCGCGAGGCCGGCATCACCGTCTGCAGCGGCGGCATCCTGGGCATGGGCGAGTCCATCGACGATCGCTGCGCCATGCTGGTGGAGCTGGCAAACCTGCCCGTGCATCCCGAGAGCGTTCCGATCAACACGCTGATGGCGGTCGAGGGTACGCCACTGGCGAACGCCGAGCCCGTGCCGGCGCTCGAGCTGGTGCGGATGATCGCCACCGCACGCATCATGATGCCCGCATCCATCGTCCGGCTGTCGGCCGGTCGCACGAACCTGACCGACGAAGCGCAGGCGCTCTGCTTCCTGGCGGGCGCCAACTCCATCTTCTACGGCGAGAAGCTGCTGACCACCGGCAATCCCGACTGCGATCACGATCGCAGCCTTCTCGAAGAGCTGGGCGTCCAGCCGCTGGTTCCGGAGCACCTGCGCGCCCGCGAGCGCGCGGCCTGATTCGCTGGCAGCGATGACGCCGCAGCAGGCCCAGGCGCACGTCGAGCGGATCGCCGAGCACGGCTACACCATCGTCGAGAACGCAATCGAGCCCGACCTCGTCGAGGAGCTGAACGAGACGCTGGCGCGCCTGGAGCGCGAGCTGAACGCGGCGCCGGCCGGCAACTCCTTCGAAGGCGCCAACACGGTGCGCATCTACAACCTGCTTGCGCGCGGCCGCTGCTTCGAGAAGGTGCCGGTGCACGAGAACGTTCTGCCGGTGGTCGAAGGCGTGCTGGACCCGGGGTGCCTGGTGTCCTCGCTTTCGTCGATCGCAATCGACCCGGGCGAGATGGCGCAGCCCATTCACGCCGACGACCAGCTCATCCCCATTCCCAAGCCGCACCCGCCCACGGTGTGCAACTCGATGTGGGCGCTGACGGACTTCACCGAGACCAACGGCGCCACCCGCATCATCCCCGGCTCGCATCGGAAGGACCGCTCGCCGGCCTACGGGAAGCATTACGATTCGATTGCGGCCGAGATGGCCCGCGGGTCGGTGCTGATCTGGCACGGCAGCCTGTGGCATGGCGGCGGCGCCAACCGCAGCGACCGGCGGCGCATGGGTCTGGCGATGAACTACTGCGCCGGCTACATCCGCCAGCAGGAGAACCAGCAGCTGGGCATTCCGCTCGAGATCGCGCGCGGATTCTCGCCACGCCTCAAGGAACTGTGCGGCTTCGGCGTCTACTGCGGCCTGATCGGCCACATCGACAAACGCTCGCCCGCCGACCTCCTCCTGTCGGAGAACACCGGCCGCAGCATGATCTGGGACGCCTGACTCGCCGCTGAAGTCCGCTCGAAAACGTCCACCGCCTCGACAGCCGACTCAGCTCGGTCAATCGCGGATCGGCCGCGGCACCTTGTACGCGCGCGCCATCACCTCTTCGTAGCAACCATTGGCAGTGCTGCAGCAGCGCTGCAGGAGCGAGCAGTCCTCGGGCTGGTAGAGGAACTCGCGAAAGTGCACCTCGTAGTAGGCCATGACCTGCTGCTGGCCGAGAACGTTGAAGCCCGGCACCAGCTCGCAGTCGGTACGGAAGGCTGCTGCGCGGCCGTTGCCGTTGATGGTGGCGTAGTCGTTGGTGCATCCCTGCGTTCGCGTGATCCAGTGGACGCGATTGCGGCCGGTGAAGCGCACGATCTCGCTGTTACCGTCCGCGTTGTGCGGACCCGGCGGCCCGATCTTGGTGCCGCGCTCGACGTCGGACGGCTCGCCGGTGGTCTCGAAGAATACGGCGGAGCTGCCGTCGCTGACCGTGGGCCGGCGGTGGCCGCCGGCGGGGTCGCCGGTGACCTGCCGCAGCAGGCCGGTCAGCGTGGCCATCTTGTAGATGTGGAATCCGCTGCTGCCGTTGTCGAAGAGGTTGGCGTCGCTGGCGAAGACGACAGAGGGCCCGCCGGTGGCCAGCCCTGCTCCCGACATGATGGGCTCGATGCTGGCGCCGCCGAGATTGTTCGGCAGCGACACCTGCTTGGTCAGCGCCTCCTGCCGGAAGAACTCATAGACGTTGGTGCCGGTGGAGCCGTTGCCGAGCTGATCGTGGTCGGACTGGTAGGTCAGCGTATGGCACTGGTTGAAGTAGAAATATCCACCCACGCTTCCATGGGAGCTGGTGGTGCCGGCCGGCCCGTTGCTCATCTGCGTGAAGTGATAGTTGTCGAAGCCGTTGTCGCGGAAGTCGAGGTAGAAGACTTCCTGACTGCCGTCCATGTTCGAGTAGCCGCTGGGGCCCGAGGTACCGAAGCCCCCGTCGTTGTTGTCGAGGTCGCCGGTGGACTCAAAGACGATGCAATCGCCCGTATCGCTCGGATGCGGCAGCGCGTTGACGACCGGAGCCGAGGTCTGCGTCAGCTGCCGAATCTCGCCCGTCTCGACCGCCCACAGGAACAGCTCGGGGTTGCCGTCGGCGTTGCCGACACCGGGCACCAGATCGCCAGTGGAAATGAAGGCGATGTAAGGCTGCCGCTTGCTGCGAAAATCGTCGGTTACGCGCGATGCGTCGTAGCTTTCGCCGCCTGGAGTGGTCGTCGCGCGTTGCAGCGCGTCAGTCGCGAACGTCCACAGGTACACCTCGCGCTGGCCGAGATGCGCGCTGCCCGGCCCCAGCACGTCGCCGTCGGAGACGAAGCTTACGAGCTCGCCCCGAACCTGCTGGATTCGCGGTCTTTCGACGATTCCCTGCGTAAGCTGCGTGACCTGCTTGATGACGTGGACCCGGCGCGCCAGGCCCTGCTCCGGCCACAGAATAGAGGCCGCCATGAGCGCGGCCGACGACAGAACTCGATATCGCATGCTCCCCCACTCCCCGTGCCGACCACGGTGGCAGCGCCTTGTAGCCGATCGCGGAAGATCATGACAGGGCCGTTCTTTTTCGGAGCCCGAACGACGAATAGATTGCCGTCACAGGGGTTGGCAACCCTCCGGAAGTATGTTTAATTATCCCCAGGATGCGGTGTTTGTTACCGCGGCTGTCGTACTGATTCTCCTGCCGAAGCGAGTTATCTCCTCCTCAGAGCTCATGCCCTCAGCCTCCGCTCCACCACAAGCATCGCACCTGTGACCGCCTCGAAAGCCCGAGCCTTATGACCGAGTTCGCGCCATGAGGGTGGCGCGAGTCCAAGGAGCACGATGTCCAAGAAGATCTACGTAGGAAACCTTCCCTTCCGCACCACGGAAGAGACCATCCGCCAGCTCTTCGCACAGCACGGCGAAGTGCACTCCGTCTCCCTCATCACCGACCGTGACACGGGCCGCCCGCGCGGATTCGGGTTCGTGGAGATGGAGGCCGCCGGTGCGGCCAAGGCCATCGAGGCGCTGGACCAGTACGAGCTCGAAGGCCGCAATCTCAAAGTCAATGAAGCCAAGCCGCGCGAAGGCGGCGGCGGTGGCGGCGGCGGTCGCGGGGGCGGCGGCCGCGGCGGCGATGATCGCGGCGGCGGCGGCCGCGGCCGCTGGTAAGACCGGTCATTCGAAACGATTGCATTCAGGAGCATCTCTCGGCGCGGGGCCGCGGCTGCTGCGGCCCCGCCTCCGATCCCCTTCCCGTCCAACCCACCCGATCAACCCCGTCTCTGGGTTCTTCACGCAGGATCACGAGACCAGACCACGCACCTCGGTTGCGAGCGCGTGCCAAGGAAGACCATGTCCAAGAAGATCTACGTAGGTAACCTCCCGTTCCAGACCACCGAAGAAGCGCTGCGCAAGCTTTTCTCCCAGCATGGCGACGTGCATTCCGTGTCCGTCGTGATCGACCGCGACACGGGCCGCTCGCGCGGTTTCGGCTTCGTCGAGATGGAAGCATCGGCTGCTGCGAAGGCCATCCAGGCCCTCGACCAGACCGAGCTCGATGGACGCAGCCTGCGCGTCAACGAGGCCAAGCCTCGTGAGCGCGACGGCGGCGGCGGCCGCCGCGGCGATGACCGCGGCGATCGCGGCAGCCGCTGGTAGGAGTTGCCTGCGGGGTACCGGACGACCACCCGCGTCCGGTACCCCGAACGCCTCGCTCGCTCCCCCGCCTTTCCCGTCATCCTTTCGCGAAGACGATTCCGATCTCAGTTCGGCTGCTGCAGAGCACCGGCCGTCCATTCGTGCGTCGCATTGGACGTGCGATTGAACCCGCCGCTGACGCTGGCCCAGTTGGCCGTGGCATTGTTCTTCTGACCGCCACTGACGTGCGCGAAGGTATGCGTGGCGGTGTTCTCACAGCCGCCCGCGATCGCAGAATGTTGTCCGCTGGCGGTATTGTCGAAGCCGCCCGCGACGGACGCATACGTCGCTGTAGCCTGATTGTCGCTGCCGCCGCTGACGGCTGCATAATCGCCGCTGGCGGTATTGGTGTTGCCACCGCTGACGCTGGCGGCGCTGCCGCTGGCCAGGTTGTTCCTGCCGCCAAGGACCGTGGCCTCGGGCCCGTCGATGGTGTTGGTGTTCCCGGCCACGATGCCGCCGAAGCTGGTGTACTCGTGCTCGCGCCCCACCACGATGTTGTGCGAGCCGGTGCGCTCCTGCGCTCCCACGCCTTCGTTGTATCCGACGATCAGGTTGCCGAGACCGTTGGTCTCGCCGGCCGTGCTGCCGCTCCCGCTGACGATCTGCAGGTTGACGCCCGTCACCACCACCGTGTCCCCGACGAGGCTGAAGCTCGCCAGCAAGGTCTCGAGCTGCTCGATGCGCTCCTGAAGATCGGCGACCTGCGGCTCGAGCGAGGCGCACTCGCCTTCGCAAGTCAGCTCGACGTTCTGGCCCACGGCCTTCTTCAGCACGAGCAATGCGTCGGAGGCAACGACGCTGTCGCTGCCGTCGACGTCCCCGCAGGTCTGTGCGACTGCGGGAACGGACAGGCCGAGAAACATGGCGGCGCTCAGCAGCGCCAGGGAAATGGGACGGGACGATCGCAGCATCGAGCTCCTCTTGATGATCAGCGCAGGTATTGACGGAGACGCACGCCAGCCTCGAGCAGGCCGAACGTCCCGGCCCACACGAAGATGGCCAGCCACCAGATTCCGGGCGGCACGCCGTTCTCCGTCAGATAGAAAACGAATTCCCAGCCGGCCCAGCCTACCAGCAGGCCCACGGCAGCGAAGAGCGGAAGGTAGCCGTTCACCCAGTCGGGCGGTCCGGTGCGCCGCAGCACGGCGCGATGAATCACCGCGACCAGAGCGAACGTGAAGATGCCGGCAACGACCAGGGCCACGGCCCCGATCGTCACGAGCTTCAGGACGACGTCGAAAACATCGTCGGCGCTCTGGGCGTTGGCGATGCCGTCGGGAAACGCGCGCTCCAGCGCGAACAGCGCCAGCACCAGCGCTCCCCAGACCTTCGGACGAGCGAACCAGGGACGATTCCGCTGCGGCGCCGCCATCGTCCCGATCTATGGGCCTAATCCCGGGCCAGGTACAATCGCCCGTTACGCTCCGTGCATCTCCTTGGAGCGCCGCTGCATCTCCTCGGCCGACACGTCCTCGACGTGCGTATGGACGTGCCACTGATGGCCGAAGGGATCCTCGAAGCTGCCGGCGCGGTCGCCATAGAACTGGTTGCTCACCTCGCGCACGCATTTGGCGCCGGCCGCCACCGCCTGCCTCGCCACCGCATCGACGTCCTCGACGTAGAGCATGATGCTGACCGGCGAGCCGCCGATGGTGCGCGGGCTGCGCGCACCGACCTCCGGATGCTCATCGGCCATCATCATGATCGAGTTGCCGATGCGCAGCTCGGCATGGCCGATCTTGTTGCCCGGTGATGGGATGCGGAACAGCTCGGTGGCACCGAACGCCTTCTTGTAGAACTCGATGGCCGCGGATGCGTCATCGACGATGAGGTAGGGGGTGATGGAGTGATAGCCTTCGGGGATGGGACGAACGTTACCAGCCATCGGCAGGCTCCTTTGGTGATGGGTTGTGGAGGCCCGATGCAGTCACAGGCCCCGCGAAGATGCCAGCGGCCCGAGTCTGCTCGCGCCCAAGCGCAAGACGGCACGCCGGTTTTTGCCGCGCCGTGCGTCGCTCGCCTGAGTAGCGGACGGCATGGCAGTGACAGGGCCGTGTAGCGCGCCTGTGTCACGGCGGACCCTGCCGCCTGCCATCCGCTACATCGACCGCTCGCAGAGAACCATCCACGGAGTACCAAAACGGTCGACGAGCATGCCGAAGCGCAGCGCGAAGAACGTCTCCCCGATCGGCTCTCGCACCACGCCCTTCTCGGACAGGTCGGCGAACATCCGCTCGGCCTGCTCGATGCTTCCGGTCCGGATGGCGACGAAGAAGCCCTGCGGCCTGTTGTAGCGCTCCGGCGGCGCATCTCCGCCCATGACGGAGCTGCCGTCGATCTCCATGTGAAAGTGCATGACCTTGTCGTGCAGCGCCTTGGGCATCTGGTCGGCCATTGGCGCTTCGGCCCACGTCATCCTGGCCAGGATTCTGGCCCCCAGGCACCGTTCGTACAGCTTCAGGGCCTCGGCGCAGTCTCCGTTGAAGAACAAATAGGGCGTCAGTTGCATGGCTTCCTCCTGCGGAATGTCGTTGTCGCGTGCCGAAGCGGCCGCTTTGCCCATAGTCGCCGGCGGCCGGCCTATTCGACATGGCCCGATTGAATTCGTCACGGCCAGGATCGGCCGCCCCGCGCGGCCCGCACGCATCGCCGCGTCAAGGATTGCCTCGACCACTCCGGGCTTTGCTGCGGTTGCCGGCGACGTTCCCGCGCGCGCGGATGTTCTGCGATGCGAGCCGAGCCGTCTCTTCGATCCGGCGCGCGCGCGTCTCCGGCTTCTTCGCCTCCAGGATCCAAGCCAGGATCATTCGCTTGACCGATGCGGGGAACATCTCGAAGTGGACGCCGGATCGGCGATGGCGCCGGAATGCGGCCGCCAGGTCGCGTGGAATCTCGAGCGCCTCGACGCCGTCGAGGCGGCTCCACGATCCATCCGCCTGCGCCGCCGCCACCTTGGCCAGCCCGGCTGCAGTCATCCGGCGCTGCGCGATCATGCGTGCGACGCGTTCCTTGTTCAGCGCGGACCACCGGCTCCCGGACTTGCGTGGACTGAACCACTGCATCGATCGAGTCGCGTCGAGCGTCATCGCTTTGCTGTCGATCCAGCCGTAGCAGAGCGCCTCTTCGACGGCGTGTGCGTACTCGACGCGAGGCTTGCCCGTCTCACGCCGATACCAGACGAGCCAGACGCCGGTCGTGCGCCGGTGATTTTTCGCCAGCCAGGCGCGCCACTGAGCGCGAGTGAAGGGATGAACGGCGTTGGCGGGAAGCCTGGGCATGCGGTGGTGCGATGTCTCGGTTCCTGGCCAGGCAGCTCGGCAATGGTTCGTGCCACGCGAACGCAGCGTCAGGCTCGTGTGCGAGCGGAAGGTCGCATGCACGCCCTGCTCGAAGTGCCGGGACCGGGACTCGAACCCGGACGGCCGTTGCCGGCCAGGGGATTTTAAGTCCCCAGTGTCTACCAGTTCCACCATCCCGGCGGATCCGAGCGTGACGTAGCCACGTTCGGAGGAACCTTCGGAGCGCGCAGTCTAGAACGCAGCACGGCGCCGCGCGACCGGCACGCCGGCGGCTCCTATCTCAAGACACCTGCAGCGGAGGCCGCACGCGCCGCTCCCCGACGCTACACGCGATGCTCGAGACTTGAGCGCATGCCCTGCTGCGGAGGTCAGCCGCAGCCAGAATGCCCAAAGCAAGACCTGACCCCATTGCGGCGCGGGGGGCGGCCTTGGAGCGGGCGATTTCTGCCATTGGCGCGGCGGTAGCCGGTGCAGGCTGGCCCACCCCTGGCATCCGCGGTACATCCTCGGAAGAAGTCCGGCGGCCATCGTGGTCAGGGCCGGCAAGGAGCGGACCATGGCAGCTACCGCCGCAAACATCGCCTTCGACACCGACGCCCGCGACCGCATCGCCGCAATCCCTGCCCGTCTTCGCGAGACGTTCCGCACGGGCAGGACGCGTCCGGCAGCCTGGCGCAAGGAGCAGCTTCGAGCGATCGAGCAACTGCTCAAGGAGAACACGCAGCGCTTCGAGGAGGCGCTGCGCAAGGACCTCGGCAAGCCGGCCTTCGAAGCCTACACGACCGATCTCGGATTCCCTTTGGGCGAAGCCGCGCTGGCGCTGAAGAACCTCGATTCGTGGATGCGGCCGCAGCGCGCGCCTCTGCCGGCGATCCAGAAGCCCGGCAAGGCCTGGATCCAGTTCGACCCGCTCGGAGTGGTTCTGATCATCGCACCATGGAACTACCCCGTGCAGCTCACCTTCAACCCGCTGGTCGCGGCCGTTGCGGCCGGCAACTGCGCGGTGGTCAAGCCGTCGGAGATGACTCCGGCGACCTCGGCCCTGATCGCCGAGCTCATCCCCAGGTACATGGACAACGACTGCATCGCGGTCGTCGAAGGCGCGGTCGAGGAGACCACGCTGCTTCTGGAGCAGCCGTTCGACCACATCTTCTACACCGGCAACGGCCGCGTCGGACGCGTGGTGATGGCGGCGGCCGCGAGGCACCTGACGCCGGTGACGCTGGAGCTGGGCGGCAAGAGCCCGTGCATCGTCATGCCGGACGCCGATCTGGACGTGGCCGCGCATCGCATCGCCTGGGGCAAGTGGACCAACGCCGGCCAGACCTGCACCGCTCCCGACTACGTGCTCGTGCACAGCGAGGTCGAGGAAGAGCTGGTCGAGAAGCTCAAGGAGACGCTGGCCGAGTTCTACGGCGACGATCCCAAGGCTTCCGACAGCTACGGCCGCATCGTCGGCGACCGTCACGTGGAGCGGCTTGCGAGCGTTCTGCAGGACGACGTCGAAGTCGTCGCGGGCGGACAGATCGACCGCGCCCAGCGTTACGTCGCGCCGACCATCGTTCGAGCAAAGCCTACGGCCAAGGTGATGGAGGATGAGATCTTCGGCCCCATCCTTCCCATCCTCACCGTCGAAAGCGAGCAGGAGGCGATCGACTTCATCAACGAGCGCGAGAAGCCGCTGGCGCTCTACGTCTTCACCTCCGACAACACGCTGGCGCAGCGCGTGCTCGGCGAGACGAGCTCGGGCGGCGCGTGCGTCAACGCCACGCTCTGGCATGTGGCGAATCCGAACCTGCCCTTTGGCGGCGTCGGGCCCAGCGGCATGGGCTCCTATCACGGGCGCTGGGGCTTCGAGTGTTTCAGCCATCGCAAGGCGGTGGTGCAAAAGCCGACGCGGATGGATCCCAAGGTCGCCTACCCGCCCTACACGCGCATGAAGGAGTGGCTGGCCCGCAAATTCATGTAGGCCGCAAGACGAAGTGACGGCAACGTTTGGCGGCGCGCTCGCGCTCGCATCCCTTCTGCTGACGGCGCGCGCGCTGGCGGCGCCGGCGGCTCTGCACGCGCAGGCCCTGGCGGCGCACGCCGACATGCATCTTCCTGGCAGAGCTGCGCCGCACGAGCCGCAAGCCGATGCGGTGGTCGCGCAGGCATCGGCAACCGGCGCGGTTGCAGCGCCGGCCTCTTCGACCGCAACGCCGTTGAACGGGCAACGCCCGCCGGCATGGGTCGACACGCAGCGGCTCGAAGCGGCCGATACCGAGCCGGGACAGTGGCTCGGCCACGGCCGCACCTTCTCCGAGCAGCGCTTCAGTCCGCTCGCCAGGATCGACAAGAGCAACGTTGCGCAGCTCGAGCTGGCCTGGTTCTACGATGCCGGCACCACGCGCGGCAACGAGACGACGCCGCTGGTGATCGACGGCGTCCTCTACGCCACCGGCGCATGGAGCAAGGTCTACGCGCTGGATGCCGCCACGGGAAAGCAGCTGTGGATGTACGATCCTGCCGTGCCGGGGGCCAAGGCCCGCGACGCGTGCTGCGACGTCGTCAATCGCGGCGTGGCCGCGTGGAAGGGCCGCCTTTATCTCGGCGCGCTCGATGGCCGCCTGATCTGCCTGGACGCTGCAACCGGCAAGGTCGTCTGGGAAGTGCAGACCACCGACACCGCCCGTCCCTACACCATTACCGGCGCGCCGCGCGTGCTGAAGGACAAGGTCATCATCGGCAACGGCGGCGCCGAGTTCGGGGTGCGCGGCTACTTCAGCGCTTACGACGCCGACACCGGCCGGATGCTGTGGCGCTTCTACACGGTGCCGGCAAGCAAGACCGGGCCGTTCGAACATCCCGAGCTCGAATTCGCGGCAGCGACGTGGTCGTCCGATTCGCTGTGGGAGTCGGGCCTCGGCGGAACCGTCTGGGACTCGATGTCCTACGACCCGCAACTCGACCTCCTCTATGTCGGCGTCGGCAACGCCTCCGTCTACAACCGCGAGCAGCGAAGCCCCGGCGGCGGAGACAATCTGTTCGTCGCCTCGATCCTGGCCGTCGATCCGGACGATGGATCGCTCCGATGGCACTACCAGACCACACCGGGCGAGGCGTGGGACTACACGGCCACGCAGCACATGATCCTGGCCGACATCGTCATCGGTGGCGCCGCGCACCAGGTACTGCTTCAGGCACCGAAGAACGGCTTCTTCTACGTGCTCGACCGCAAGACGGGCGACCTGATCTCTGCCGCGCCCTACATCGACGTCTCCTGGGCCAGCGGCATCGACATCAAGACGGGCCGGCCCATCGAGCGCGCCGAGGCGGCCTGGAACAAGGGCCGTTCACTCGTCACTCCCGGCATTCCCGGTGGCCACAACTGGCATCCGATGGCCTACAGCCCGCTGACCGGGCTCGTCTACATTCCGACTTTCGAATCGGTGTACGCCTACCTGCCCGACGCCAGGTACAAGTACGCGCTCGGCCACTTCAACACGGCCGAGGATCTGCCGTCGGTGGCGGCCGAGGTCGAAGGCTTCGAGGAGCTGGCACGCTACAACGTCCGCACGCATCTGACGGCGTGGGATCCGGTGCGCAACGCGCAGGCCTGGCAGATCGATCATGGGCACGGCATTCCTGCCGGCGCTCTGGCAACGGCCGGCGGCCTGGTCTTTCAGGGCCGGACGTCGGGAATGTTCGCGGCGTATGATGCCACAAGCGGGCAGCTGCTGTGGGAGCGCGATGCCGGCACCGGAATCATGGCATCGCCGGTCACGTACGAAGTCGCCGGTGAGCAGTTCGTCGCCGTCATGACGGGCCTCGGCGGCTCCGCCGGCGGTCATTACACGCGCGTGCCGGCGCCGAACACCGGCCGCATCGTCGCGTACAAGATCGGCGGCCAGGCGGTGTTGCCCTCGCCCCCCGAGCCCGCAGCCAAAACCATCACCGCTCCAGCCATTCCGGCCACTGCCGAGCAGCTCGAGCGCGGACGCGCGCTCTACAGCATGCACTGCGCCCGCTGCCACGGCGTCGGCACGATCAGCTCGGGCCTTTATCCGGACCTGCGCTTTTCGGCCGCCGAGATCTACACCGTCTGGAACCAGATCGTCCTTGGCGGCGTGTTCGCGAGCAGAGGCATGGCTTCCTTCGCCGACGTTCTGAGCGAGCAGGACGCGCAGGACATTCGGGCGTACGTGGCCTCGAGAGCACGGCACGAGCCGGGCTGGCTCGAGTGGCTAGGCCAGGCACTCGCCGGCCGGCTCCAGCTGCCTGCACGGTGGCTGGCGCAATAACCGGACGCCCTGCGGGCGATGGCGCTGCCGCGGACGCTCTTGCGGCCTGGCCGCGCGCTTCCGTTGCAGTGCAAGGCTGTGGCTCGCGCCCCTCGATGCGCGGGAGGTTTCTTCTGCCATTCGGCTTTGGTCGCACTTCTGCGTGTTGACACGAGTGTAAGGTGCACCTACGCTGCAAATAACCGGGCCGAAGTAGCGGAGAGGCGGCAAAGGAGACAGCGCGATGAACGGTGTCAGAGGCCGAGGCGTCCTGAAGCGAAGGATCGACCCCAAAGAGGCAAATCGAGCCATCAAGCGGCTCTTGAACAATCCCGACGATACCGCCCAGGTTTTCGCGATCATCCGCGCGCTTACCGGTGATAGCTTCGAGCGTCTCTTCCAGAGGACACTGGCCGATCCGGAAGGTCGCCGGGTTCTGGAAACGCGCACGGATCTGGTGGGCGTGCTCGAGGACCGCGAGCGGCTGCGCTCGATGCCGATCGGATCGCTTGGCCGCACGTACGTCGAGTTCGTCGAGCGCGAGCACATCTCCGCATCCGGCCTCGTCGACGCCAGCGACCAGCACATCGAGGAGAGCGTCTTCCTCGACCCGCGCGCCAAGAACCTGTCCGACCGCCTGCGCGACGCGCACGACATCTGGCACGTCGTCACCGGCTACGGGCGCGATCTGCTCGGCGAAGGCTCGCTGCTGGCGTTCACGTGCGCGCAGGTACGCAATCCCGGCGTGGCCTTCATCGTCATCGCGGGCCTGATCAAGCTCTACGCCAACGGGCACAAGGACGCGCCGCGGCTGTTCTGGCAGGGATTCCGTCGCGGTCTCAGGGCGCGCAACATGACGGCCGTCGACTGGGAAGGCTGGCTCGAGCGGCCGCTCGAGGAGATTCGCGCCGAGCTGCGGGTGGATGCGCCGCCCGTTTATGAGCCTCTGTTCTCGGAGGCTGCGGCGGCGCTGCACTGAGGCCTGTCGCTGTTCTGGAAGAGTGGAGGCGGCGAGCGGATTTGAACCGCTGCATGGAGGTTTTGCAGACCTCTCCCTTAACCACTTGGGTACGCCGCCTGGAGCTTGCGAGTATGTCAGCGTCGGGGTCGATTTCAACCTGCGCGCGCATGCGCCGGTCGGCTTGTAGCGCAGCGATTCTCCGCTAATATCCGCGCGATTTTCGGGCCGACGACGGGTCATCGCAGGCCCGTCGCGCAGGCCGCGCAGGCGGCCGATGCCCTTCCTCCAAACCAATCGCAGGAGTCCCGCTTTGCACAAGATTGCCGTCATTCCCGGCGATGGCACCGGCCCCGAGGTCGTTGCCGAAGCTCTCAAGGTCCTCAGCGCGGCCGCCGACAGCTGCGGCTTCAAATACGAGACTACCGAGTTCGACTTTGGCGGCGACCGCTACCTGCGCACGGGCGAGGTGCTGCCGGAGACGGCAGTTGCCGACCTGCAGAAATTCGACGCGATCCTGCTCGGAGCCATCGGACACCCCGACGTCAAGCCGGGTATTCTCGAGAAGGGCATCCTGCTGCGCCTGCGCTTCGAGCTGGACCTGTACATCAACCTGCGACCGGTCAAGCTCTATCCCGGTGTCGAGACGCCGCTGGCCGACAAGGGGCCCGAGCACATCGACTTCGTCGTCGTGCGCGAGAACACCGAAGGCCTCTACGCCGGCGCCGGCGGCTACCTGCGGCGCGGCACGCCGCACGAAGTGGCGGTGCAGGAGTCGGTCAACACCCGCCACGGCGTCGAGCGATGCCTGCGCTACGCGTTCGAGTACACGCGCAAGCGCGGCCGCCGCAACACGCTCACGCTTTGTGGCAAGACCAACGTCCTCACCTATGCGTTCGACCTGTGGGAGCGCGCGTTCCACGAAGTGGGCAACGCCGACTATCCCGACATCAAGCGCGAGTACGCGCACGTGGATGCCACGTGCATGTGGATGGTGAAGAACCCGGAATGGTTCGACGTGATCGTCACCGACAACATGTTCGGCGACATCATCACCGACCTCGGCGCGATGATCCAGGGCGGCATGGGCATCGCCGCCGGCGGCAACATCCATCCCGGCAAGGTCTCGATGTTCGAGCCGATCGGCGGCTCGGCGCCCAAGTACACGGGGCAGAACGTCATCAATCCGATGGCGGCCATCGCCGCCGCGCAGATGCTGCTGGCCGAGCTCGGCGAGACGCGGGCGGCCGATCAGATCGAGAAGGCCATCGCGCACGTGGCGGCCGAGAAGCTCGAATCGATGAACGCCGGCCGGATGGGCTACAGCACCACGCAGGTCGGCGACCTGGTCGCCGACGCCGTCGCCACGCTGTCGTAGCGCCGCCGCAGCTATTGGTCGAAGAACGGGTCGCGCAGCCGATCCACGGGCTGGCCGCCGATCATGTGCCGCTGGACGATTTCGGGAACGTCGGCTTCGGTGACGCCCGTGTACCAGACGCCTTCGGGATAGACGACGATGGAGGCGCCGCGCACCGGGCACGGTCCGAGGCAGCCGGTCGCGGTCAGGTTGACCTCGGCCGACAGCCCCCGTCGTTCCCTCTCCTCCCGAAGCGCGAACAGAACGGACTCCGAGCCGTTGACGGCGCAGGATGCCTTGGGGCCGCCTTCGGAGCGTCGATGAGTGCAGACGAAGAAGTGTCGTTTCACGTCGATGCTCCAGCTGCGATGACAACGCGAAGGAACAAGGCTGTCAATCCTTCAGGCGCCCGCGAAACGTGGCGTAACGTCCGCGGCGCACCAGCAGCGCGATGATCCTGCTAAGGATCGGGTATTTGGCCGCGATGGCGGCGCGATACCGCGCGGTGCCCTCCGCATCGGTGACCGGCTCGAACGTGCACTCCAAAGGGCCGGTGCCGAAGTCGACTTTGGCGCGGCCGGAGGCCCGCACGTTCTTTACCCAATTCCGGTTGCCGTCCATGCTGCCGATCCAGAGCTCGCCGTCCACGTCCGCGTACCAGATCTTGACGTTGAATGGCTTGCCCGAGCGCCGCCCGTAGTGCGTCAGGATCAACGTGGCCTGCTTCGGCAGCTTCACGGCCGGTCCTTTGCGCGGCGCGACTTCATCGAGGGCAGGCTTCGGGCCGACGGCTTCACGCGCGATCCTTGCCGAACTTTCGCGCCACGGCGGCAAACCCGGCCTCGGCCGCCGCGAGGCCCGCATCGATGTCGGCATCTTCGTGCGCGGCCGAGACGAACCAGTTGTGGTGCGGATGGAAGAACGCGCCATTGGCCGCAGCCTCGCCGGCGAAGAGGCGGTTGCGATCGAAGCCGCCGGCATCGGCCACGAAGCTCATGAACGGAATGGCCGGCGGTCCGCTGATCGTCACTTCCAGGCCGTAGCCGCGAGCGCGCTCGATCAGCCCGTCGCACAGCCGCTGGCCGGCCCGTTCCATCCTGGCGATGGCGCCGCGCTTTTCGATCTCGGCCACCGTCGCGATGGCGGCGGCGATGGGAACGGCCTGTGTGAAGAAGGTACCCGTGACGAACACGGCCCGCGCCGCATCACGGAGCGAATCGCGGCCCATCATGACGGCCAGCGGATACCCGTTGGCCACCGCCTTCGAATACACGAGCATGTCCGGTGTCACGCTCCAGCGCTGCGTCGAGCCGCCGATGTGCAGCCGGAACCCCGCGCGCACGTCGTCGACGATCATGACGCTGCCGTGGCGGGTGCACAGATCGCGCACCGCCTGCAGGAACCCCGGCGCGGGCATCTCCTGATCGTGCATGGCCTCGTGACGAAACGGTGTGACGATCACGCCGGCCACGCGGCCGTCATTCTGCGCGAACGCGTGCTCGAGCGAGCCGACATCGTTCCAGACGAAGCTGGCGATGTTGGCGCGGTCGGCGGCGGGAAAGCCACGGCCGAACGAGTTACACCAGCCGTGCACGCCGTGGTAGGTGCCCTGCGCCATCACGACGACGTCGCGGCCGGTGGCGTGCCGCGCCACGGCGAGCGCCCAGGTGCAGACGTCGGAGCCGTTCTTGGCGAACATCGCCCAGTCCATGCCGACCGTGATCGCAACCAGCTTCTCGGCCAGCTCGACCATGTTCGGCGGCGGAACGTTTCCGCTGTCGCACTGACGGCGCTGCTCCTCGGCCGCGGCCTCGACCACTGGATCGAGATAACCGAGCACCATGGGACCATACGCGCACAGGAAGTCGACGTACTCGTGCCCGTCCGGATCCCAGACGCGGCAGCCGCGCGAACGCGACAGGAAGCGCGGAAAGATGCCTTCGACGAGGAAGGATGGGCTCTGGTGGCCGTAGATGCCGCCGGGGATGACGCGCTCGGCACGCGCCATCAGGGCATCACCGACGGGATGCTCGAATCTGCTCATGGGTTCTCCATCGAGGAGTCGACTCTATGCGAATGCGCAGCCGAACGGGAAGCGCGTCCGTGCCCGCTGGACCCGGCGCCCTCGGTGCGATCACGACCGGCGAACGCGCAGAAGCCGCCAAGGAGCGCAGCGATCAGCCCCGTCGCCACTTCCACCGGTGCATCGGCTGGCGGCGCGAAGATCTCTCCTACGCGAGGCGCGAGCAGTGCGAGCACGATGGCAGCCCATCCCGTCATCGTCGCCTGCAACCACGCCGGCGTCGGCGCCGCGGCGGCACGCGCCGTGGCCACGGCCAGCGCGACGACGGCAAGCGCCATGGCCAGCACCGCCAGGCTCGGCGCGATCGCGTAGCTGGGCGCGGCGCCATAGAGCAGATCGATCTGGTAATAGACGACGCCGAGCCAGCACGCGCTGGCGGCCAGAGCGGCCCGCGGCGCCAGCCACGGCGCCACTCGCGAGAGCAGCGGCGCTGCCGGCAGAGCCGAAATGCCGAGCACCGCGACCAGTGCGACCAGTGCGCCCCACCCCGCTCCGCCGCCGGAGACGTACGCCAGCACCGCCAGCCCCAGCATCGCCGCTCGCGCAAGCTCGGCGGCGGGCGGCCGCGACCTCGTCAGCGTGCGAAAGGCTGCGGGAACCGAGATGGCGAAGAACGCGATCAGCGCCGGCAGCAGCACGAAGGACGCATGCATCGCTCCGACGGTGGATGGGGCCAGGAGCCTGGCCAGCAGCGACTGCGAGGCCCGGCCGCTTACGGCCAGCAGCAGGAAGCCGGGCGCGGGAAGCAGCACGGTCAGCGCAAGAAGCCCCGCATAGAAAAGCTCCCGGTTGCGCAGGACCAGCGGCATCTATCTGGGCGCTGCTTCCTCGGGCGTCAGCGTCGTCAGCGCCAGCGCATGGACGCTGCCGCCCATCTCGTTGCTGAGGGCCTGATAGACGAGCCGGTGACGCGCAACCGGTCCGAGACCGGCGAAGCGGTCCGAAACCACGCGCACGAGGTAGTGGCCGCCGCCGCCGCTGCCCTTGTGTCCGCGATGGCGGCCGCTGTCGTCTTCGATAACCAGCTCGGTCGGCGCCAGCGCTGCCGTCAGCTTTTCGCGGATGACGTCGACGGTGTGCATCCGGCCAACCATGTGGCACGCTCGGTCCATGAGCAACCCGACGGCCCGCACCGTCTTGCGTGCGGGCCTCAAGACCCACCAGGCGCAGCAAGCGGTCATCCTCCTGCTGGCAATGGGCCTGGATGCGCAGGCGCGCAATCAGCCGCCGCTTGGCTGGGAAGTCAGCGTGCCCGAGGAGCAGGCCGAGCGGGCCGAAGCCCTGCTGCGCGAGAAGGAGCCCGAGCGCCCGGCGCCGCCGCCGGCGCCGACGCTGTTTCCGCACGGCGCATGGTCGGGAAAGGCCGCGTACGCAGCGGCGGGCCTGGGCGCGTTGTGCGTGGCGATCCACCTGTACGTGCACGAAGGCGTCGGGCCATCGCCGCGCTCACGGATGATCGAAGCGGGCGCGGTGGTGCCCTATCTCGTCGCGCAGGGCGAGTGGTGGCGGCTGCTGAGCGCGGTCTTTCTGCACTTCGACATACGCCACTTGGTCAGCAACATGTCGGCGCTGGCCATCCTCGGCCCACCGCTCGCCGCCGAGCTGGGCGTGGGGCGGTTCCTGGCGGCCTTCGTCATCAGCGGCGTTGCCGGCAACGTCCTCAGCCAGCTGCTGAACGCCAGCGCTGCGGTCAAGGCCGGCGCCTCCGGCGGCGTGTGCGGCATCCTCGGCGCGCTGGCAGGGACGGCGCTGCCGTATGCCGCCGGAACCTATGAGCAGCGGCGTCCGGCGTGGCAGACGCTCGGTGCTCTGGCGGCGTTGTTCGGGATGATGGTGGGGTTCGAGCCGGGTCGCGATCACTATGCGCACGTCGGTGGCGTGCTGGCGGGCGTGGTGCTGGGGCGCTGGCTGAGGCCGGCAAACTCACGCATCCTGCCGGTCCCCGACCAGGACGCCGGATGAGGCCGCCTTCACTGATCGTTGCCGCGATGTCGATGCTGGCTGCGCTCGCTGCCCCAGCCGCTGCCGACGAGCCGCCGGTCGGCACCATCATCACCGGTCAGAACTACCAGGCGTATACCGACCACATCGGCCCATCGATCCAGTGGTCATTGGATCGCGGGCTGCGCATCGAGGTCATCGCACCCGAGTATGTTCCGCTCGAGCCCGCGCGGCTCGAGGCCACGCAGAAATACCACGCGCAGTGCAAGCTCTCGAAGGACAAGAACAGGGTCGAGAACTACATCGCGGGGCTGCCCTTCCCCTTCGCCGACGAGAAGGATCCGGATGCGGCCGTCAAGCTGATGTTCAACTACGAGAACCGCATCGTCGTCGACGACCTCGACGTGCGCAATTTTGAATGCGACACAGGGAGCCTCGATCCGAAAAGCGGCCTGCGCATCGAGCGTCATTTCGTGCTCGGGCACTTCCGGCGCCTCTACTACGTCAGCCGCCTCTACCATGATCCCAAGCCGACGTGGGTGACGCCCGACGGCATCCGCTATCGCGAGGTGCTCCATCCGATCCTGGAGCCGTTCGATCTCAAGGGCGTCGGCCTGACCTACAACCGGCACCAGGACCCGTTCCGACAGGACGACAGCTGGCTCTACTACCCGCTGCTCAAGCGCGTGCGCAGACTGTCGTCGGCGCAGCGCTCGGACGCGTTGTTCGGCCAGGACGCCGACATCGACAGTTACGGCGGCTTTGCCGGCAACCCTGCCTGGATGGAATGGCGCCTACTCGGCACGAAGCGCCTTCTGGCGCCGCTGCACACCAGGAACTTTCCCGCCCGATGGGCCGCCGGCGGCGCGAATTTCCTGTTCGACGACACCTGGGAGATGCGCGACGTCTACGTCATCGAAGGGCGCTCGCGTCTGCCCGAGTACGCGTACTCGCGGCGCGTGATCTACCTGGACCGGCAGAGCTTCGTCATCGCCTACACCGAGCTGTACGACAAGAAGGGAGCGCTGTGGAAGGCCTGGGTCAATCAATGGAAGATCGGCCGCAAGCCCTTCCCTGCCGCCAAGCGCGCCGTCTATGACTACGAGCAGCAGTTCATCCCGGCTCTGAGCATGTTCGACATGCAGCTCGACCACGCCACGCGCTGTCTGCTGCCCTCGCCATCGATCGCCGGCGAGGAAGGCTGGTACTTCAACTTCGGCGCGGCCGAGGGCACGACCGAGGACGTCTTCCTCATTTCCAACATCATCGCAGGCGGCCGCTGAGGCGCCGACGCGCCGAGCGCGACGAGGCGTGCCGCGCGTCGGGCAGCCGCAGCAGTCGTGGGCATCGGGGCAGGCGGTGCCTTGGCGCTTTGCCCTTGTGCGGGCCGCTGGCGTCCCTGTCCCTGGCGCGCTATAGGTCGGGCAACCCGGGGACTCGGGAATTTCCCATCTTTTCTGCAGCGAAGGAGAGCACCAGATGAGCTATCTCGACCCGTACCTGCGCTGGATTCACATCATCGCGGGCATCGTTTGGATCGGTCACCTGTACTTCTTCAACTTCGTCAATGCGCCCTTCCAGACCACCATCGGTGGTGACGTCAAGAAGGCGGTCAATCCCGAGCTCCTGCCGCGTGCGCTGTGGTGGTTCCGCTGGGGCGCCGCCTGGACATGGATCACCGGCGTGCTGATGGCGATGATCCTCTTCTATCACGGCCGTCTTGCGCTGGAGGGCGAGGCGAGCTGGTCGATCGCCGCGCTGGTGGCCATCCTGCTGACCTTCGGCGGCTTCCTCGTCTACGACATGCTGATCTCGTCGGAGGCCATCGGCGACGTCAAGATCAAATACGCGGTCGGGTTCGTGCTGGTCGTCATGGTGATGCTCATCATGCGCTGGGCCGGCTTCAGCTACCGCGGCACGCTCATCCACGTCGGCGCGATGTTCGGCACGATCATGGCTTTCAACGTGTGGTTCCGCATCTGGCCCGCCCAGCAGAAGATCATCACCGCGGTCAAGAACGGAGAGGCGCCCGATGCCAAGCTCGTGGCGCTGGCGGGCCTGCGCTCACGGCACAACACCTATCTGTCGGTGCCGCTGCTGTTCACGATGATCAATCAGCATACGGTTACCGCCTTCCCGGACTCGGTGCCGCGCGAGGTGGGGCTGGGGATCATCATTCTGGTCGGTTGGCACGTGGTGTGGCAGCTGTACAAGCGGTCGGGCGCGGTCAAAGGCTTCTAGGGCGGCAGGCCGCGCAGGGCGTTCTGCGGCGTCTCGCGTGCTCGCTCCGGCGGGCCTCCAGCCCGCCTGCGCTGTGCACGCGGCGCGCGCCTTGCATCTCACCCGCTCTGCGCGGCCTGGTCGGCGTGGGCTCGTCGCTTCCCGCCTCGCCGTCACGCGCCGGCTGAAGGCCGCGACTTCATCGCTTCGTGCCACCTGGCGAGATTCGTGAGGCTGGGGTCATAGCCTTCGCCGACCAGGCCGCCGAAGTCGATGGTGCAGAAGAGCGTGATGTCGGCGATGGTGTAGCGGTCGCCGGCGACGTAGGGCCGGCTACCGAGGATTTCGTCGATCCATGCAAGGCGCTTGCGGGCGGCAGCTCGGCTCGGCTCGACCATGCCTTCGACCTGCGTGATGCGGCCCTTGAAGAAGGGACTGCCGTGCCGGAACGCGCCGAGCAGCGGGAACATCACCTCGAGCTCCATGCGCCGCTCCCACATCCTGGTGAACGCGCGCTCTTCGGGCGTCCGGCCGATCAGTGCCGGCTCCGGATGCAGATCCTCGAAGTACTCACAGATGGCAAGGCTCTCGGCCAGCACGCGGCCGTCATCGAGCTCGAGCGCCGGAAGCGTTCCGATCGGGTTCTTCGCCAGAAACTCGCGCTGGCGGTTGGCGCCCGAGCGGATGTCGACCTGCTCCAGCGGCACGGTAATGCCCTTCTCGGCCAGGAAGATGCGCACGCGGCGCGGGTTCGGTGCGATGGTCGAGTCGTACAGTTTCATCGTCGGCTCCTGTGTCTCGGCGCATCCGGAGCGGGCAACCTAGCCGGTGACGCGATCAGTGCAAGAAGTGCAGTCGCTGCGGCGGGGACGATGGCGGCCTGAGCCGGCGCGACATCGACGACGACGTGCGAAGCGTTGCAAGGCGGGTGCGGCGAAGAGTTTGCGGCAGCTGGCGGACGGCCGCGCTGCTATCGCGGTGGCAGACGCGACGAGATGACGGCGTCGCGTTCGAGCGCAGCCACTTCTTCCGCCGACAGGCCAAGCAGCCGCGACAGGATCTCCGCATTGTGCTCGCCGCGAAACGCGGCGCTTCCACGCACACCGGCCTCGGCGTCCGAGAAGCGATACGGGCTGTTGAGCACGTACGTCGTCCGCCCGCTGCGGTCGTCGACGGGAACGGTCATGCGCCGGGCGCGCGTCTGCTCGGACTGCAGCGCCTCGGCCATCGTCACCACCTTGGCCGCCGCCATCCCGCGCGCGTGCAGCGTGGCCACCGCCGCAGCGGCGCTCGGCTGGCCTTCCACCCAGTCCTGCACGTGCGCCTCGAGCTCGGGCAGGCACGCCTCGCGCTTTTCGTAGGTGTCGTAGCGGGGGTCGGTCAGCAGCTCGGGCGCCTTCATGAGCGCGACGAGCTCGGCCCACTGCGCGCGCGGATCGGCGGGAATCACCACGTGCTCGCCCTTGCAGCGATAGACCCACGCACACAGGAAGTCGGTGTCGGAGCCGCCGTCGCCGAAGAGATGAAAATTGGCCGCCTCCTGGATGGCCAGCAGCGCATCATGCATGGCCATGTCGATGAACTGCCCTCGCCCCGTCCTTTGCCGAAGCTGGAGCGCAGCCAGGATCGCGATCGCCGCCTGCAGGCCTGTCACGGTATCGCCGACCGCCAGCACCGAGTCTTCGGGCTCGTGATGCCAGGCAGCCGCCTGACGGTGGAGCATTCCCGTGGCGGCGTGCACGACGCCTGCGAACGCTCGGCGACCGCGCTCAGGGCTGTCGTGGCCAAAGCCGCTGATCGAGCAGTAGATCAGCGCCGGATTGCGCGACCGCAGCGCCGCCTGGCCGAGCCCGAGGCCGTCCATGACACCGGGACGGAAATTCTCCACCACCACGTCGCACGCCGCGGCCAGAGATGCGGCCAGCTCGCGGCCGGCGGCCTTCTTCATGTCGATGGAGACGTTGGCCTTCCCCGCGTTCTGCTGCAGGAAGTAGCCGCTCATGCCGCCGCGCCGGCGGCCCAGCCGGCGCGACAGATCGCCCTCGGGCGTCTCGACCTTGATGACCTCGGCGCCCAGGTCCGACAGGATGCGGGTGCAGAACGGTCCGGCCAGCACATGGCTGAAATCGGCGACGCGGATGCCGGTCAGCGGCATCCGCGTCTTGTCGGGCGGAGAATCGGGAAAAGCTGCCAAGCAGAGACGGGGGCGGAAGACGCAGCCGCGCCTGCCGCCCCGACTTGGCTCTAGTTGCGGACGAACCGATCGGTGCCGGCGATGCTGCCGCCTTCCTCGGCGCCCGGAGTCGGGTTGAACTCGCGGAAGCGCTTCACGGGCAGGTTGGTGCCCTCGTACGCCAGCACTTCGTGCCCGCCTTCGGGTCGCGGGATCAGCACCAGGATCTCCTGACGCTCGTCCAGATCGACGTCGGCGGCGGCCACGCGCGCTCCGCCGGTGTAGCTGACCGGACGCGCCAGGATGCTGATGAGGTCGTCGTCGCGGCCGAACGTCACGCGATTGCCCTGATCGTCGAACACCTTGATCAGCGCGTTGCCCTGTCGCGGCGCCGTCACGATGCGCTTGTCGCCGCTGCCGGCCAGGTCGATGACCGCGACGTCCACACCCGAGAACTCGACGGGGTCGTACGCCAGGAACTGGCTGAGCAGAGCGCCCTCGCGGTTGAACACCTTGACGATCGGAACGCCGCGCGTGGTGCCGACGACGATCTCGTCCTCGTTGCCGCCGACCACGTCGCCGACGGCCACAGTGGCGCCGCCTGCGTTGATCGGGATGAACTCGTTGTAGACGTCGGTCGAGGCAAAGGCCTGGAACTCGTCGATGATGAAGAACGGGTCTTCCTCATCGAGGCGCTTGAAGATGCGCACGACCACGTTGCCGTCGGTCGAATCGGACTGCGCGCAGACCAGGTCCTCGTTGATTTCCTGGTCGATCTCGCCGCCGTCGCACTCGGCGCCCGACTGCACCTCGATCGGGAAGACGCGGAAGCGGTCCACCAGCTTGTCGCGGCGGCCCAGGCGGTAGACCTCGACCGTGGAGTCGGTGGAGCCGTGGCCGGTCGAGATCGCGGCCTGCACGGCCTTGGGAGCCGGCACATTGGCGCCGCGATCGTTCAGGACCGTCACGTCCAGCTCACCGAGCTGGATGCCGTTGAGGGCGACCGTGTCCATCTCGAGGCGGCGGCCGTTGCGGTTGAAGGAGCGCAGGCGCGCGCGCGTGGGCGTCTCGGGCAGCGCGGTGACGATGCGCGTCTCGAGGCCGCGGCGCCCCGCGAAGCGGAACAGCTCCTCGCCGTTGACGCCCGAAAGAATGCGTACCGTGCCGGCCCCGCGACGACCGAAGGGCGCGTCGCCGAGCGTGCCGACGAGGACATCCGGGACCTCGTCGAGGTTGAAGTCGAGGCCGCCTTCGAGCGCCCAGCCGAACTGCTCTTCGCGCCGGTCGCCCTCGAGCTCCCAGATCTGCGAGCCGTCCACGCCAGAGAGCGTGACGACGCGGCCGGCATCGGGCGCCTTCAGCTCGTTCACGAAGATGTCGAACTGCGAGGCCGCAGCCGCGAAGTCGGTGACGAGGTCGCCGTCGATGTCGCCGATGGTGGCCACGGCGTCGCCGAAGCGTGCGCCTTCCTGCACCTCGGTGTCGGCCTTGACCCAGTGTCGCTCGCCGTCGACGCCGAACAGCGTCACCAGACCCGACAGCCTCACGCCCGTGTCGTCGGAACCGTCCGAGCCGGCGATGAAATCCTTGATGCCGTCGTTCTGGACGTCACCTGCGTAATCGATCGACTTGCCGATGCCGTCTCGGCGCGCGCCGACGACACGGAAGAGCTCCTCGTCCAGATTGGTCGGGGAGACCAGGTCGACCACGCCGGCGCGGCGAACCTGGAAGATGTTGACCTCGTCGCTGCCGACGAGGAAATCGGTCACGCCGTCGCCGTCGATGTCCTCGGCGGCGGAGAGGCTGCGGCCGTAGTTCTTGCCGGCCTTGGGACCGACCTTGAATCCGAGGAAGTCGCCGTTGCGGCCCGATACGATCCAGACGCGGCCAGGCTGGCTGCGGCCGTCGGGAAGGCTGTCGGTGGAGGCGCTGACGACGAAGTCGTGCTTGCCGTCGTCGTTGACGTCGTTGAGAGGCTGGATCTTTTCGCCGAAGCCCGAGTGCGCGTTGGTGCCGAAGACGACCATGCGGCGCTTGCGGCGCTGCCACACGTCGACGCGCCCGGCCTGGTCCTTGGTGCGAACGAGCGGATCGCGCTGGTCGTAGGGGGTGACGTCGTAGCCGGGCGAGCCGACCGCAAGCTCATCGCGACCGTCGCCGTTGACGTCGCGGATGAAGGAGACCGCGGCGCCCATCCACTGACCGTCCTGGCTGCCTCTCTTGGTGAAGAGCTTCTTGCCGTTGCGCCCGTCCAGGACGACGACGCGACCCGCCTTCGGATGAAGACGGGCGAAGGTGCATGGCGCGCCGACGGCGATGTCATTGACGCCGTCGCCGTTGAAGTCGCCGTTGGCCGCGATCGCGAACCCCATCTGGTCGCCGCCGGTCTGGCAGGGAACATGAAAGGGTTGTGCGAAGGCCGCAGCAGGCAGCATCAGCATGACGAGCGACGCCAAGCCGAGGCCGGCGTGCAGCTTGCACGAAGTGGAGTTCACGATTCTCATACGCAGGGCTTCCCGTTCAGAGTCAGACGCCGCGTTGCGGCCCCCCGATACTATCGACATTCCAAGCCTTTACTAAAAACCGCGACCAGTGCGACCCACGCCCGTGAGTCGAGCGAAGGGGGCGAAGGGTTCCGCGGAACGAGCCACCACCAAAAGCCGCCGCTGCAATCTGGTCGAAGCATGCGGCCCCTTTGGCCGTTCCATAAGGCAGTCCCCCCTGAAAGCTCAAGCGTGAGACGGCATTCTAACAGAACGACCTGGGTATGCTACGGTTTCGGGCTCTCGAATTGAAGCCGAAAACCGAACGGCCATCGAGAGATAAGTTGGAGCGGGTGACCGGGATCGAACCGGCGACCTTCTGCATGGCAAGCAGACGCTCTAGCCAGCTGAGCTACACCCGCCCAAAGCGGAAAGACGGGCAGTTTGTAACCGAATCCGGCGTCCATGCAAGTGGGCGGTCGGGTGAAAAGGCCGCGATTTCACGGCCGACCCCGCATTTCCGCCACATTCACCCCCAGCGGGCCGGCCGCAGCCGGAGCCGTGCAAAGACCTGGAGGTGATAGTCCACGGCCGACCACGTGCCCACCACCGCCGACAGCACCAGCAAGGTCAGGCCGACGTCGTGGAAGCTGACCCCGAGGTACCGGTAATGAACGATCAGGAAGTGCACGCCGAGCGTCTGCAGGAGCATCTTCGTCTTGCCGGTGACCTCGGCGCCCATGACGATCCCCTCCACGGCCGCGATGCTGCGCAGGCCCGTCACCGAAAGCTCACGGCCGATGATGACCACCAGCAGCCAGCCCGGCACGCCGGGGTCTCGCTCGAGAACGCCGAGCATGACCAGCGCCGAAACCACCAGCAGCTTGTCGGCCAGAGGATCGAGCAGCTTGCCGAGCGGGGTGACCAGCCCGTAGCGCCGCGCGATCCAGCCGTCCAGAAAGTCGGTCATGGACGCCAGGAAGAACACGCCCATTGCGGCCACCGACTCGCGCGGCCCCGGATAGCTGAGCAGCCATACGAGCAGGGGAATGGCCAGGATGCGTAGCAGGGTCAGAATGTTGGGAAGCTGGCGGAACAGCTCGCTTCCGTCCTGCGCGTCGCTTCCGTCGTGTGGCATTACGCAACCCTACCGTGGCACGAAGAGTGCGCGCCGCGCAGCAGAGCGCGCTCAAGGTAGCCCTTTCCCCGCTGCGCCGCCACCCGCTGACAGGTGCTTTGGCCCCGTTCCGGTGAGCGAGTAGACTTTGCCGTCCATGCCCCACTTCGACTACCTCGTCATCGGCAGCGGCATCGCAGGAATGACGTTCGCCGTGCGTGCGGCGGTGCAGGGACGGGTTGCCATCCTGACCAAGCGCGCGCTCGAGGACTCCAACACGAACTGGGCACAGGGCGGTGTGGCTGCAGTGTGGGCTGCCGACGATTCGGTCGAGCAGCACGTCCGCGACACCATCGAAGCCGGCGCCGGGCTGTGCAATCGCGACGTCGTCGAGCTGGTCGTCTCCGAAGGGCCGGCGCGCATTCGTGAACTCATCGCTCTCGGCGTGCAGTTCTCGCTGAAGAACGGCGAAGGCTCGGCCGGTGGCGCAGGCGACTATGAGCTGGGGCTGGAAGGCGGCCATTCGCGGCGCCGCATCCTCCATGCCGCCGATCACACCGGAAAGGAGATGGTGCGGGCGCTGTCCGCCGAGGTGCGGCGCAATCCGAATATCGACGTCTTCGAGAGCCGCTTCGCGATCGACCTGCTGATCGACGAGAAGTTCGGCTACTCGCACGGCCAGCCGCAGTGCTGGGGAGCCTACGTGCTCGATACCACCACCGGCGCCGTCGACGCGTTCACCGCCGGCGCTACGCTGCTGGCAACCGGCGGCACCGGCAAGGTCTACCTGTACACGTCCAATCCCGACATCGCCTCGGGCGACGGCATCGCCATGGCCTGGCGCGCCGGCTGCCGCGTGGCGGACATGGAATTCATCCAGTTCCATCCCACGTGTCTGTACCATCCGCAGGCCAAGTCTTTCCTGGTCACCGAGGCCATGCGCGGCGAAGGTGCCGTCCTGCGCCGGCCCGACGGGCAGCCGTTCATGGCCAACTACGATCCGCGCGGCGAGCTGGCGCCCCGCGATATCGTTGCACGCGCGATCGATCACGAGATGAAGATGGCCGGCTTCGACAACGTGCTGCTGGACGTGACGGCGCGCGGTGAGGATTTCATCAAGCGGCGCTTCCCCGCCATCTACGAGCGCTGCCTGACCTACGGCATCGACATCACCAGGCAGCCGATCCCGGTCGTGCCGGCGCAGCACTACATGTGCGGTGGCGTGATGACGGGGCTGGACGGCGAGACCTCGGTGGATCGCCTCTACGCCGCCGGCGAGGTCGCGATGACGGGGCTTCACGGTGCCAACCGGCTCGCCTCCAACTCGCTGCTCGAGGGCCTGGTGTTCGGGCACCGCGCCGCCGAGCACGCGCGCCGGCGCCTCGCGCAGGATCCGCAGCCGCCGCCGAGAATCCCCGCCTGGAGCTCCGGGCGTGCCACCGACATCAACGAATCGGTGGTCATCGCGCACAACTGGGACGAGATCCGCCGCCTGATGTGGAACTACGTCGGCATCGTCCGCAGCGACCGGCGCCTGGCGCGGGCCGCGGCGCGCATCACGATGATCCGCGAGGAGATCCAGCAGTACTACTGGGACTTCCTGGTCACCCGCGACCTGCTCGAGCTGCGCAACATCGCGCTGGTGGCTGACCTGATGGTACGGTCGGCGCGGACGCGGCGGGAGAGCCGCGGGCTGCACTACAACGTCGACTGCCCGGAGCGCGACGATGCGCATTGGCTCCGGCACACGGTGATCTGACTCAACTGCCGGCTTTGCCGGTTCGCTGCATCTCGTTGGCGTGGAACAGCCGCATCTGTCGCGGCTCGCCGTCGTGGTTCACCGTCACCGGATATTCCTTGGAGAAGCACGCGTCGCAGAAACCCTGCCCCGGCGGCTCGGCGCTATTGCGGAAGGCGTAGAGGCCTTCGCGCGAAAGATAGGCCAGCGAGTCAGCGCCGATGTATTCGCGGATACCCTCGAGGTCGAGGTTGTTGGCGATCAGCTCGCCGTGCGTCGGCGTGTCCACGCCGAAGTAGCACGGGCTGATGGTCGGCGGCGCGCTGATGCGCAGGTGCACCTCGGTGGCTCCGGCGCTCCGGATCATGCGCACGATCTTGCGGCTGGTGGTGCCGCGTACGATCGAGTCGTCGATGACGATGGCCCGCTTGCCTTCGAGCACGTCGCGCTGCGCGTTGAGCTTCACCTTGACGCCGAAGTTTCGGATCGAGTCCGACGGCTCGATGAACGTCCGGCCGACGTAGTGGTTGCGGATCAGCCCGAGCTCAAAAGGCAGTCCGGACTCCTCCGAGAACCCCAGCGCGGCAGGAACGCCGGAGTCGGGCACGGGCACGACGATGTCGGCCGGCACCAGCGACTCGCGCGCGAGCTGGCGTCCCATCTCCTTTCGCACTTCGTAGACGTTGCGGCCGAAGACGCGGCTGTCGGGTCGGGCGAAGTAGACGTATTCGAAGATGCAGGCCCGCGTGGGCACGTGGCCGAAGGGGCGGATGGATTTCACCTCCCCGCCCTTGAACTGCACCACCTCGCCCGGCTCGATCTCGCGCACGTACTCGGCCTCCACCAGATCGAGCGCGCAGGTTTCGGATGCGACGACCCAGCCTCCGCTGGCAAAGCGCCCGAGCACCAGAGGCCGGAAGCCGTGCGGATCGCGGGCGGCGATCAACTCGTCCTCCGACAGGAACAGCACGCAGTACGCCCCTTCGACTTCGCCGAGTGCGTCGATGACGCGCTGGAGCAGCTCGGGGCGCTTGGACTGCGCCACCAGATGCACCAGCACCTCGGTGTCGGAGGTGGACTGGAAGATCGAGCCGTCCTCTTCGAGACGGCGCCGAAGGTCACCCGCGTTGACGAAGTTGCCGTTGTGGCACACCGCCAGGCTGCCGAGCGAGTATTCCGCCACCAGCGGTTGCGTATTGCGCAGCAGCGTCTCGCCGGCGGTGGAGTAGCGGTTGTGGCCGATGGCGTTGTTGCCGGCCAGCCGCCGGATGATGTTCGCATCGAAAACGTCGGCGACCAGTCCCAGCTCGCGGTGGCTGATCAGCGCCTGCCCGTCGCTGGAGACGATGCCGGACCCTTCCTGCCCCCGGTGCTGCAGCGCATACAGGCCCAGGTAGACGAGGTTGGCCGCCTCGGGCTGGCCGTACACGCCCACGACCGCACATTCCTCATGGAACCGGTCGAGCTCGGCCGTCGAGCGGCCGTGGACCTGAGGAATGCACGAGATCTTCGACATACTAGGTACGCTTCGCGACGGACGACAGGGCACGCTGCGCGCGCGCCGCACGAGTCTGTTCGTACTCGCCCAGGGCGATGGCGGGCAGCGTCTCGCGCCACGCGTCGCCAAGCTCGAGCACCGACACGTCCACGAGCGAGCCGCCGGCGGTGCTTCGTATCCGGAGCCGGTCGCCGCCGCTGGACCCCAGGTGCGTCGCCGCGATGCCGGCCGCCTTCGCTCGCGCCAGCACATCTTCGGTGCGCGCGCCCGCCACTGCTACCAGGATTCGGCAGCCGCTTTCTCCGAACAGGGCCGTGTCGGCGCGCCCGGGGACGTCGACTTCCACGGTCGCGCCAACGTCGCCGGCGATGCACATCTCAGCCAGCGCGATTGCCACGCCGCCGTCGGAAACGTCGTGGGCGCAGGTCACGGTGCCCTCGGCGATCAGGGCCCGGCACAGCTCGCCGAGAGCGCGCTCGGCGGCCAGATCGACGGGTGGTGGCCGGTCGCCGGTCAGGCCGTGGCGAAAGGCCAGATACTCCGATCCCTCGAGAACGGGCGTTCCCCCGCCGAGCAGGAGGATGTCGGCCGATGGCGGCAAGGCAATCCTTGCCACTGCGCGCGCGTCCTCGATGAGACCGACGAGCGAGACCGTCGGCGTCGGCGGGATCGAGGCGCCCTGCGTGTCGTTGTAGAAGCTGACGTTGCCGGAGATGACGGCGATCTCCAGCGTCCTGCACGCCTCGGCCATGCCGTCGATGGCGCGCGCGAACTGCCACATCACTTCCGGTTTTTCGGGGCTGCCGAAGTTGAGGCAGTCGCTGATGGCCAGCGGCCGCGCTCCCGTCACGTAGACGTTGCGCGCCGCCTCCACCACGGCATGCTGCGCGCCGACGAAGGGATCGAGCGAGCAGTAGCGCGCGTTGCAGTCAGTGCTCATCGCCAGCGCCCCGCCCGTCTCGCGCACCCGGACCACCGCGGCGTCGCCGCCCGGCTGCACGACCGTGTTGGCGCCGACGTAGGAGTCGTACTGGCGATAGACCCAGCTCTTGCTGCACAGGTTCGGCGCGACGATCAGGTCGAGGAGCTCGCTCGACAGATCGTGCGGCAGCGGCAGCGCTGCCTCGTCCAGCCGCGGCGGGCGGCTTCGCGGCTCCTGGATCGGCCGCTCGTACTTCGGCGCGGCGTCCGTAAGCGCGGCGATCGGGATCGATGCGACCTGCTGCCCGTGATGGAACGCTTCGAAGCGGCCGGTGTCCGTGATCTCCCCGACCTCGACGCAGTCCAAACCCCAGCGCGTGTAGACCTCGCGCACCGCGGCCTGGCGCCCCTGGTGCACGACCAGCAGCATGCGCTCCTGCGACTCGGACAGCAGCATCTCGTAGGGAGTCAGGTCGGCTTCCCGCAACGGGATGCGATCGAGATCGAGGCGAATGCCGACCTCGCCGCGTGATGCCATCTCCACCGACGAGCTGGTCAGGCCGGCGGCCCCCATGTCCTGGATGGCCACGACGTCGTTGCCGCGCAGCACTTCCAGGCACGCTTCGATGAGCACCTTCTCGGTGAACGGATCGCCGACCTGCACGGTCGGCTTCATCTGCTCGGACTCTTCCTTGAACTCCGAGGACGCCAGCAAGCTGGCGCCGTGGATGCCGTCGCGCCCCGTCTTGGAGCCCACGTACAGCACCGGATTGCCGGTGCCCTTGGCCACGGCCCGGAAGATGCGGTCCGCGCGCACGATGCCGAGGGTGAACGCGTTGACCAGGATGTTGCCGTTGTAGCCGGGATCGAAAACGACCTCGCCGCCCACCGTTGCCACGCCCACCGAGTTTCCGTAGCCGCCTACGCCTGCCACCACGCCTTTGAGCAGGAACGGCGTCTTCTCGTGGTCCGGCGATCCGAAGCGCAGCGAGTTCATGCTGGCGACCGGCCGAGCACCCATCGTGAAGATGTCGCGCAGGATGCCGCCGACGCCGGTGGCCGCGCCCTGATAGGGCTCGATGTAGGACGGATGGTTGTGGCTCTCGATCTTGAAGATCGCCGCCATGCCGCCGCCGATGTCGACCGCGCCGGCGTTCTCGCCCGGTCCCTGCAGCACCGCCGGCCCGCTCTGCGGCAGGCGCCGCAGATGAACGCGCGAGCTCTTGTAGCTGCAGTGCTCGGACCACATGACCGAGAACACGCCGAGCTCTTCGAACGTGGGCGTGCGGCCCGACAGGTGCTCGAGGATGCGCTCGTACTCCTGACTGGTCAGGCCGTGCTCGAGCGCCAGGCTTTCGTCGACGGGCCGGAGTTTGGGCGCTGCGCTCACGCCCTGCTCTCCTGCGCGGCGCCACGCGCCGCGCGCTCGAGCCACAGCGCGGCGGAGCGGAACAGATAGGCGCCGTCGGTCGAGCCGAGGACCGCATCGACGGCATGCTCGGGATGCGGCATCAGCCCGACGACGTTGCCGGCGTCGTTGGCCACCCCGGCGATGTCGCGCATCGCTCCGTTGGGCGCGTCGGCGGTGTAGCGGAAGATCACCCGGCCTTCGCGCTCGAGGCGGTCCAGCTCATGAGGTGGCGCCACGAAGCAGCCCTCACCGTGCTTGACCGGAATCTCCAGGAGCTGGCCCGGAAGGCATGCGCCGGTGAAGGCGGTCTCGGTGTTCTCCACGCGGATGTGGACCGGCAGGCAGAGGAAGCGCAGCGAGCGGTTGCGCACCAGCGCGCCCGGCAGCAGCCCGGCCTCGCACAGGATCTGGAAGCCGTTGCAGATGCCGAGCACGGGCCCGCCGGCGCGGGCATGCGCGGCGACCGCACGCATGACCGGCGAGAAGCGCGCCATGGCGCCGCAGCGCAGGTAGTCGCCGTAGGAGAAACCGCCCGGCAGCACGACCGCGTCGGCGCCTCGAAGGTCCTCGTCGCCGTGCCACAGCGGCACCGCCTGATCGCCGAGCAGCGAGACGGCGTAGCAGGCGTCGCGGTCGTCACAGGTTCCGGGAAAGGTGACGACGCCCCACTTCACGACCTCTGCTCCTCGACGTCGAAGCGGAAGTCCTCGATGATCTCGTTGGCCAGCAGCCGCCGGCACATCTCGTCCACCCGCGTGCGCACCGCCCCGGCGCTGTCGCCGTCGACGTGGAGCTCGATGAGCTTGCCGATGCGCGCGTCGGCCACCTCACGGAAGCCCAGCGAATGCAGCGACCCCTCCACGGCCTTGCCCTGCGGATCCAGGATCGAAGGCTTGGGCATGAGGTAGATCCGGGCCAGGAATCGCAACGTCCGCTCTCCTACTGCGCGATGCGCCGGTCGATTTCGTAGTACGCCTCGGCCACGTCGCCGAGGTCCTGGCGGAAGCGGTCCTTGTCGAGCTTCTTGCGTGTGGCCGCGTCCCAGAAGCGGCAGGTGTCGGGGCAGATCTCGTCGCCGAGCAGCACCTTGCCGTCGCTGGTGCGCCCGAACTCGAGCTTGAAGTCGACCAGGATGATGCCGCGCTCGAGCATGAACGGCTTGAGGAACGCGTTCACCGCCAACGTCTGCCCTCGGATCTCGGCGAGCTCCTGCGCCGTGGCCCAGCCGAAGCCGGTTGCGTGATCGTCGTTGATGAGCGGATCGCCGAGCTCGTCGGACTTGTAGCAGAACTCGATGATGGGATTGCGCGGCTCCTCGCCCTCCGGACGCGCCAGGCGCTTGCCGAGGCTGCCGGTGACGAGGTTTCGCAGGATCGTCTCGACGGGGATGATGGTGAGGCGCCGCACCAGCATCTCGCGCTCGTTGAGCAGCTCGAGAAAGTGGTTGTCGATGCCGCGCTCGCGAAGCAGCGTGAAGAAGCGCGCGGAGATGCGTGCGTTGAGCATCCCCTTCGACGTGATCTGGTCCTTCTTCTGTCCGTTGAACGCGGTGGCGTCGTCCTTGAAGAAGAAGATCAGCTTGTCGGGGTCGGTCGTCGCGTAGATCTTCTTGGCCTTTCCTTCGGCGATGAGCTCTGTCTTTTGCGGTGCAGCCACGGTCTTACTCCTCGAGCACTCGGTCTATGATGGTCTGGACGTGCGTCAGCGCGTGGCGCACATCGAACGCATCCTCCATTTCCGCCCGGCTCAGGTGCCGGGAAATGTCGACATCGCTTGCCACATGCGCGCGGAAGTCCCCATCGCTCAGCGCACAGCGCTGCACCCACCCATACGCCTCCTCGCGCCGGACGCCCTTGTCGACCAGCGCCAACAGTAATCTCTCCGAGGACAGGCGCCCGCCGGTCAGGTCGAGATTTTTCGCCATGGCTGCGGGCCGGACCTCCAGGCCCTCCACCACCCGCGTCAGTCGCGCGAGCATGAAGTCCAGAGCGGTGGTGGCATCGGGCCCGATCACCCGCTCGGCGGCGGAGTGGCTGATGTCGCGCTCGTGCCAGAGCGCGATGTTCTCGAGCGCGGCCAGCGAACTGGCGCGGACGATGCGGGCGAGGCCGCACAGGTTCTCCGAAAGGATGGGGTTTCGCTTGTGCGGCATCGCCGACGATCCCTTCTGCCCCTTGGCGAAGGGCTCCAGGGCCTCGAGCAGCTCGGTGCGCTGCAGGTGGCGGATCTCGGTGGCGAAACGCTCGATGCCGCCGGCGATCACCGCCAGCGTCGTGAAGAAGGCGGCGTGGCGGTCGCGGGGGACCACCTGCGTGGCCATCGGCTCGGGCCTCAGCCCGAGCTCGGCCAGGACTTCGGCTTCGATGTCGGGGCCGTTGACGGCGTAGGTGCCGACCGCTCCCGACAGCTTGCCGAAGGAGATGTCTTCCCTGGCCGCGAGCAGCCGCCTGCGCGCCCTGCCGAGCTCCGCGTACCACCCCGCCAGCTTCAGGCCGAACGTGATGGGCTCGGCATGGATGCCGTGGCTGCGGCCGACCATCACCGTGTCGCGATGGGCGAGCACCTGCCTGCGCACGGCCGCGCGCAGGCCATCGACGCCTTCGAGCAGAATGCCGCTGGCCTCCTTGAGCTGGAGGGCGAAGGCCGTGTCGACGACGTCCGAGGAGGTCATGCCGAAGTGCAGGAAGCGCCCGGCCTCGCCCACCGTCTCGGCCACGGCCGTGACGAAGGCGATGACGTCGTGGTGCACCTGCGCCTCGATCTCCGCGACGCGATCGGCGTCGACCCTGGCCCTGGCGCGAATCTCCTCGACCGCCTGGTCGGGAATCGTGCCGCGGCGGGCCAGCGCGGCGCAGACGCCGATCTCGATGGCGAGCATCAGCTCGTAACGATGCTGATCGCTCCACAGAGCGCCCATGGCCGGGCGCGTGTAACGGGGTATCATCCGGTTGCCCTCGCGGTTGCCCTGGCGGTGCCGTCGGCGTCGCACCTCGCTGCCGCGAGTCGCGGTGCAAGCAGGCGACGGGAAGACGGGAGCGGCCGCGCGACGATCAGGAGGATGTGTGGCCGAAACCGCCGCCGCCACGCCCGGTCTCGCCGAGGCTTCCGACCTCTTCGAGGCGGCACCGGGCCACGGGGCAGATCACGAGCTGCGCGATTCTCTGTCCCGGCTCGACGGTGACGGGCTCGGTTCCGATGTTGATCAGGATGACGGCGACTTCGCCGCGGTAATCCGGATCGATCGTCCCCGGAGCGTTCGGAATGCTCAGACCGTGCTTGAGCGCGAGCCCGCTGCGCGGGCGAACCTGGCCCTCGTAGCCACGGGGTATGGCAATCGCAAATCCGGTGGGAACCAGTGTGCGCTCGCCGGGAGCGAGCGTGATCGGCGCCTCCAGCGCGGCAGGCAGATCCATTCCGACCGCACCTTCGGTCATGTAGCGCGGCAACGGCAGCGTCGTGTCGCGCACGCGCGTGATGGCCACGCGCACCTCGCGTTCATCGCTGCTCATGCGTCAGGTGGCGGGCAGTGCCATGAGGTCGCCTTCGACGTCGCCGAGCAGAACGGCGGCGGCGCGATCGAAGCTGAACAGCTCGCGCGCCAGCGCGACGATGTCGTCGTTGGTGACGGCCTCGATCGCCCTCGTGATCTCTTCGATCGCCAGCGGGCGATCGAAGTAGAGCATGTTGCGCCCGATGCGCGACATGCGGCTGTCGGTGGTCTCCAGCGAGAGCGGAATGCTGCCCACGAGCTGGTTCTTGACGCGGTCGAGCTCGCCGGCACCGAGGCCGTCGCGGCACACCGAGCGCAGCTCCTCGAAGATGATGTCGCTGACTTCGGCCACCGACTCGCGCGCGCAGGCCGCGTAGACGCCGGTGTAGCCGATGTCGTGGAACGGATCCTGGAACGCGTAGATGGAGTAGGCCTTGCCGCGCTCCTCGCGGATGCGCTGGAAGAGGCGTGAGCTCATTCCACCGCCGAGCGCGGCGATGAGAACTTCGGCGGCTTCGCGCCGAGGATCGATCACCGACAGGCCGGGCATGCCGATCAGCACGTGCGCCTGCTCGATCTCGCGCTTGACGACGTAGAGGCCCGGCCGGAAGTCGGGCCGGTCGATGCGGCGCTCGGCACCGTTCTGCGGTTCGAGCGATCCGAAGATGGCGCGGCAGCGCGCCACCAGGTCGTCGTGATCGAGACGCCCGGCCGCCGAAATGACGAGCCGGTCGGGACGGCGGAACTCGCGCAGGAAGCCGACCACGTCCTCACGCGTGATGCGCTCGACGCTGGCCAGCGTGCCCGCCACGGGCCAGCCCAGCGGATGGCCGGGCCAGTAGCAGGAGAGGAAATGGTCGTGGCAGTACTCTTCGGGATCATCCTCGACGTCGAGGATTTCCTGGATGATGACCTCTCGCTCGAGCTCCACGTCCTGCGCTCGCGGCTCGGCGTGCAGCACCAGATCGGAGAGCACCTCCAGCGCCACGTCCCCGTGCTCGTGCAGCACGCGGGCGTGGTAGCAGGTGTACTCCTTGTCCGTGAACGCATCGATGCTGCCGCCGCGGCGCTCGATGGACTCGGCGATCTCGCGCGCCGAGCGGCTCGGCGTTCCCTTGAAGAGCAGATGCTCGGCGAAGTGCGCGATGCCGATCGTGCGCTCCTCTTCGTAGCGCGATCCGGTATCGACCCACACGCCGAGCGCCAGCGATGGTACGTCACGGACCGTCTCGGTCACGACGCGGACGCCGTTCTCGAGACGCGTGACGCGCAGGAGCTCGCTCAAGCGTTATCCCCGCTGGCCTGTTCCTTCTCCGCCATCTCCCGGCGCGCTTCCTTCAGGCTCAGGCGGATCTTCCCCTGCCGGTCCACTTCCAGGACCTTCACGGGAATCTTGTCGCCTTCCTTGACCACGTCGCGCACGCTCTCGACCCGCCGGTCCTCGAGCTGCGAGATGTGCAGCAGGCCGTCGGTGCCGGGCAGGATTTCGACGAAGGCGCCGAAGTCGGTGATGCGGCGGACCGTGCCGTGGTAGATGCGTCCGACCTCGGGGCTGGCGGTGATGCCGTGGATGATGTCGAGCGCGCGCTGCATAGCCTCGCCATCGCTCGATGCCACCAGGACCGTGCCGTCGTCGGAGACGTCGATCTTGCAGCCGGTCTGATCGACGATCCCGCGGATGACCTTGCCGCCGGGGCCGATGAGGTCGCGGATCTTGTCGGGATGGATGCGGATGGTCTCGATGCGCGGAGCGTGGATCGACATGACGTCGCGCGCCTGGGGCAGCGCCTTCGCCATCTCCGCAAGGATGTGCAGGCGCGCCGTGCGCGCCTTGTGCACGGCGTCGCGCATGACCTCGCGAGGCAGGCCTTCGACCTTGATGTCCATCTGCACCGCGGTGATGCCCTTTTCGGTGCCTGCGATCTTGAAGTCCATGTCGCCGAGATGGTCCTCGTCGCCGAGGATGTCGGTGAGCACGTAGAATCCGTCGTTCTCGGCGATGAGGCCCATGGCCACGCCGGCAACCGCCGCCTTGATCGGGACGCCGGCATCCATCAGCGACAGCGACGCGCCGCACACCGTGGCCATCGAGGAGGAGCCGTTGGATTCGGTGATCTCCGAGACCACGCGCAGCGTGTACGGGAACTCATCGGGGCTCGGCAGCACCGCGCTGACCGCCCGCTCCGCCAGGGCGCCATGACCGATCTCGCGGCGGCCGGCCGAGCGCAGCATCTTGGCCTCGCCCACGCTGTAGGGCGGGAAGTTGTAGTGCAGCATGAAGCGCTTCTTGGTGTCGCCGAGCAGCGAATCGATGCGCTGCTCGTCGGCCGAGGTACCGAGAGTGGCCACGACGATGGCCTGCGTTTCACCGCGCGTGAACAGCGCGCTGCCGTGCGTGCGCGGCAGAAAACCGCATTCGATGGCGATCGGCCGTACCGTGTGCAGGTCGCGGCCGTCGACGCGGAGCCCCTTGGTGACGATGTCGCCGCGAACGATGTCTTCCTTGACACGGCCGTAGGCCGCACCGACCTCGCCCATGCGCTCGGAGAGCTCGGGCGGAATCAGCGCCTTGAATTCCTTCTTGGCGACCTCGAGTTGCGCGTAGCGCTCCTGCTTGACCGTGATCGAGTAGGCCTTTCGCAGCAGCGGCTCGGCGATCTCGCGCACGCGGCTGAGCACGTCCTCGGGTATGGTCGGCGCGGTGAACTCGCGCTTGGGCTGCCCCGCCAGGCGGCGCAGCTCCTCCTGCATGTCGATGATCGGGATGATCTGCTCGTGCCCGAAGTACAGGGCCTCCAGCAGCTCGTCCTCGGGCACCTGCTGCGCGCCGCCCTCGACCATGACGATCGAATCGCGCTTGGCCGCGACCAGCAGGTTGATGTCGCACGCTTCCAGCTCATCGACCGTCGGGTTGGCGATGAGCTTTCCGCTGAGGCGCCCGACGCGCACGCCGCCGATGGGGCCGCCGAAGGGAATGTCCGAGATGTGCAGCGCCGCCGAGCTGCCGATCAGGCTGATGACGTCGGGCGCGCCGGCGCGGTCCGCCGACAGCACCGTGGCGATGATCTGCGTCTCGTTGCGGTAGCCCTCCGGGAACAGAGGGCGGATCGGACGGTCGATGCAGCGGCAGGTCAGGATCTCGTCGGCGCCGGGACGGCCCTCACGCTTGAAGAAGCCGCCGGGGATCTTGCCGGCGGCAAATGCCTTTTCCTGGTACTCGACCGTGAGTGGAAAGAAATCGACGCCCTCTCGCGGGCTGTCCTGGGATACTGCGGTGACGAGGACGACGGTGTCGTTGTACGAGACCACCACCGCGCCATGGGCCTGCTTGGCGATCCGACCCGTCTCCAGGACGAGCCGACGCCCACCGATTTCGAGGGCTACTTCATGCCTCATTTCAAGAACTTCTCCTGACCTATGATGTTTCGCGGTCGGGAGAAGAGGCAGGGAGACTGTGCGCTACTTACGAATGCCGAGCCGTTCGATGACGTTCACGTAACGGTCGTGGTCCGTCCTCTTGAGATAATCCAAGAGGCGGCGTCGCTGACTGACCAGCTTGAGCAAGCCGCGGCGCGAGTGATGGTCCTTGGCGTGAACCTTGAAATGCTCCGTGAGATGCGTGATGCGCGTGCTCAACAGAGCGATCTGCACTTCGGGCGAGCCGGAGTCGGACTCGTGCCTTCGGTAGGCCGAGATGAGTTCCTGCTTTGCTTGCTTGTTTTCGGCGATGCTGGTCACGGACGTGTCGCTTGTTCCTTTCCTCTTCTTCCGTCTGAGCCGCAGGCAGTTAACACGGGCCGGCGAGGTTGGCAAGGCAAGCGAGGGCCTTCACGAGGCCGCGGCGCGAGGCGCCGCGAACACTCGTTCGAGCGTCCACAGCTTTCCCTGTGCCACCGCCACCGCCACCAGGTCGGAGCCGGCGGCGATGCGGATACGTTCGCCCGCCGCAAAAGCCGGCCCCAGACGAGAAAGAGGATGCTGGCGCCCCAGACGAAGATCGGCGGCGTCCGCTGGCGCGATGCGGACGAGCCGGAGATGAGCGGCCGCTTCGATCAGCGGCACGATGGCGGCCTCGGCCTCGGGCCGGCCGTCCTCATCCATGATACGGGACAGTGGAATCGCCGCGTCGACGCGCAGCGCGCCGACGCGGGTGCGGCGCAGGCTCTCGAGCACGGCGCCGCAGCCGAGCGCTTCGCCGATGTCTCGCGCCAGCGAGCGAACGTAGAAGCCCTTGGAGCAGTCGATCGTGATCTCCAGCCGGCGATCCTCGAGCGCGGTCAGCTCCAGGCGGTCCACGCGCACGGGTCGCGGCTGCAGCTGCGGAGCCAGGCCGCGACGGGCCAGCTCATACATCGGCCGCCCGCCGACCTTGATGGCCGAGAATGCGGGCGGCACCTGCAGGACCTCTCCGGTATGCTCCGCCGCCAGCGCATCCAGCCGCGCCTGGTCCAGCGCGGGGAGGGGCCCACCGGCCTCGACGTTGCCGGTGATGTCGAGCGTGTCGCTGCGCACACCCAGGCGGATGACGCCTTCGTAGGTCTTGTCCGAATCGGTCAGGTAGCCGGCGAGCTTGGTGCCTTCGCCGAGGCACAGCGGCAGCAGCCCGGTGGCGAACGGATCGAGCGTTCCGGCATGGCCCGCCTTGACGCCGCCGAGCACGCGCCGCACGCGCGCGACCACGCCGGCCGACGTCACGTCGATCGGCTTGTCCACCAGCAGAAGACCGCTGGGACCGTCGCCGCCGCCCCTTCGTCGCCCGCGCATCGCTCTCACTCTCCCTGCCCTGCGCCGCCGCCGCCCTTGAGCAGCTTCTCGATGCGCTCGGCGCGCGCCAGGCTCTCGTCGTACTCGAACACCAGCGCCGGAATCGATCGCAGCGCCAGGCGCGTTCCCAGCTCACGCCGCAGATAGCCGCTCGCCGCCGTCAGTGCGTGCGCCGCCTCGGCCGCTTCCTCCTGGCCGCCGAAGCAGCTGAAGTAGACGCGTGCGTGCCTGAGGTCGTCGCTCATGCGCGCGTCGGTCAGCGTCACGCGCGACAGGCGCGCGTCGTGCGTGCCCTCCTCCAGGATCGACGCCAGCGCCTGAACGACCTGACGCGCGACGCGCTCTGCCCTTCTGACTGCCATGATGGTCCGTGCGCGTGAGCCCGCGGCTCAGTAGTTGGCGAACTCGTAGCTCTCGCGTCCCGGCTCGGCCAGGCCGAGCGCCGAAACGAACGTGGATACTTCGCGAAGACAGCGGTCGACGTGATCGCGATCATTGCCGATCTGCGCCACGCCGAGCGTGATCTTCTGCCAGTTGTCGAGGTCGTCGCATTCGGCGACCGAGACGTTGAACTTGTTGCGTACCCTCTGCTTGATCGAGCGCAGCACCGCCCGTTTGCCCTTGAGCGAGTGGTTCTCGGGCAAGTACAGGATCAGGTGCAGAACACCGACGACGACCACGGCCAGACGCTCGAGGCTTGCGCGATCACTCGCGCGCCGCCTGCTCGCTGCGCGGCTGGAGCGTGCGCTTGACCGCGTCCTGCCGGAACGTCTCGATGATGTCGCCCACCTTCACGTCGTTGAAGCGATCCAAGCCGATGCCGCACTCGTAGCCGGCCGCCACCTCGCGTGCATCGTCCTTGAAGCGACGCAGGCTGCCGACCTTGCCCTTGTAGACGACCACGTTGTCGCGCAGCAGCCGGCAGTCGTGGTTTCGGATGATGCTGCCGTCGAGCACGTAGCAGCCGGCAATGGTGCCGCCGGGCACGGTGAAGGTGTTTCGCACCTCCGCGCGGCCCTCGAACACTTCCTTGTACTCGGGCGCCAGCATGCCCTCGAGCGCCGCCTTCACCTCGTCGATGAGCTCGTAGATCACCGAGTGCAGGCGGATGTCCACGGTCTCGCGCTCGGCCAGGGCGCGCGCCTTGGCCTCGGGCCGGACATGAAACCCGACGATGATGGCGTTGGACGCCATCGCCAGCTGCACGTCCGACTCGTTGATGGCGCCGACGCCGCCGTGGATCACGCGCAGCGTGATCTCGTCGTTGGAGAGCTTCTCGAGCGCCGCCTTGATGGCCTCGACCGAGCCGTCCACGTCGGCCTTGATCACGATTCGCAGCTCGAGCGCACCGGTGCTGCTGAACTGCCGCTGCAGGTCCTCGAGGGACATGCGCGTGGTCGCGACGAGCCCCGACTTTCGCGTCGCCTCGCGCCGCATTTCGGCAACCTGCGCGGCCTTGGACGGATCCTCGACGACGACGAAAGCGTCGCCCGCCGACGGCACGCCGTCCAGGCCGATGATCTCGACCGGAGTCGACGGACCGGCCTGCTTGACGGGCCGTCCGGCATGATCGTTCATCGCGCGCACGCGTCCGACGATCTCGCCGCACACGAAATGGTCGCCGTGCTTGAGCGTGCCCTTCTGCACCAGCACCGTGGCCACCGGGCCGCGTCCGCGGTCGAGGCGCGCCTCGACGACGGTGCCGAGCGCGCGCGAGTCGGCCGGCGCGCGCAGCTCGAGCAGCTCGGCCTGCAGCGAGATGGCCTCGAGCAGCTCGTCGATCCCGGTGCCCTTGAGCGCCGAGACGGGCACGAACTGGGTCGTGCCTCCCCACTCCTCGGGCTGCAGACCGTAATCGGTCAGCTGCTGCTTGACGCGGTCGGGATTGGCATCGGGCTTGTCGATCTTGTTGACCGCCACGATCACGGGAACATCGGCAGCCTTGGCGTGATTGATGGACTCGATGGTCTGCGGCATCACGCCGTCGTCGGCGGCAACCACCAGCACGGCGATGTCGGTTACCTGGGCGCCGCGCGAGCGCATGGCCGTGAAGGCCGCGTGACCGGGAGTGTCCAGGAAGCAGATCGGGCCGATGCTCGATTCGACCATGTACGCGCCGATGTGCTGGGTGATGCCGCCCGATTCGGTGGCGATCACGTTGGCCTTGCGGATGGAGTCGAGCAGCGAGGTCTTGCCGTGGTCGACGTGGCCCATGACGGTGACCACCGGCGGCCGCACCTCTCCCTCTTCGATCTCGGTTCCTTCCTCGCCGCCGATGTTCAGAAGGGTATCGACGTCCACGGCCGTGTTCTCGACCGTGTAGCCGAACTCTTCGGCCACCAGCGTGGCGGTGTCGATGTCGAGCAGGTCGTTGGCGGTGCGCATTTCACCCGCGCGCATCAGCGATCCGAGAACCTCGCCCACCTTGATGCCCATGGCCTTGGCCAGGTCCGATGCGGTGGCCGCGGCGTTGATGCGGACGACGCGCTTGCTGGCCTTGGGAACGGTGACCTCGGTCTTGCGCAGCTTCTGGCCGGGCGCCGCGCGCTTCTTGCGCGGCCGAACCTGGTAGGCACGCTCGAGCGCGTCGAACATGTCCTCCTTGCGGACGACCTTGCGCTTCTTCTTGCGACCCTTGTCGGCCTCGCTCTCGCCTTCCTTGGCGGGCTTGGCGGGGGCCGTTCCCGGCGCGGCCTGAGCCGGCTGCTGAGCCGGCCGGGCTGCCGCGGGCTTGCGCGTCAGATCGATGCGGCCGAGCACGCGTGCGCCGCCGCGGCGGGCGCCTTCCTCGGGCGCTTCGACCGGAGGCGCGGCCGGAGCTTCGGCGCGGCTGAGCAGGGCCTCGGTGTAGTCGTCGGTGATGCGCTGGGCTTCGTCCGGCGAGACCTTGTCGGAGAAGTCCTCTTCCTCGACCGGCGGCGCTGGCGGCGGCTCGTCGATGACCGGCTCCAGGATCGGATCGGGCTCGATGATGGGAGCGGGCTCCGGCGGTGCGGCCTCGAGCGTAGGCGTCGTCTCGGCGACCGGTGTTGCAGCCGGCGTCGCTTCCTCGGCGCGTGCGGGCGGCGCCGGTGGCGGCGCGGGAGTCTCGGCCGGTGCCGGCTCGGCCGCGACCATCACGGGCAGCGAGGCGTACGCGAACGGATTGGGGTCGAACAGCGCCAGCGCCTCCGGCGTCAGCTCGATGGCCGTGGCCACCCGGCGGTTGCCGATATTGAGGCTCGGCATGCCGGGCGGTGTCGGCTTCTCCTCGGGCCGCTTGCGCGCGCGGCGGATGACGACCGCGGCCGGCGCGGCTTGCGTGCGGGAAGCCGCGGCGCCGCCGCGACCCTTGCCTACTTCACTGACGTTGCGGCTCTCTGCCATACCTTCTCGTCTCACTGGCCGCGCTCTGCTGCGGCCTCTGCCATCTGCGGCCCTGCAGGACCGATGCGCTCTTCGATGCTGCCGCGAAGCTGCAGGCGCTGCGGCGCCGCCAGCTGTGTGCGCAGCGAGCGCGTCAGTCCCCTGCTCTTCGGAAGTGCCGCCGCGCACGCCGCCGCCGGGTGCACGTAGGCGCTTCTTCCCGTGCGGGCACGGTCGACGATCACGGCCTGGCCGCGCTCATCGAGCTGCACGCGCAGCAAGGAATGCTGCGCATCGCGCCCGCCGCATCCGACGCACGTGCGCACGGGTCTGCCGCCGCTGCTCATGCCTCGACGACCGCCTCCGCGCTCTCGCCGGCATCCTCGGCGGCCGCCGCGGCTGCGGCGGCTGCGGCGGCCGCGTCCTCACGGCCGCGAGCCAGCACCGCCTCGGCGGCTTCCGTCACGGCTCGCGCGATGCGAGCGACGATCTTCTCTCGGCGTTCGACTTCGTCGGCCGCCTTGGCCGAAGCGATCATGCGCTCGGCCTCCTCGCGCGTGCACTCGAGCACGCCGGCGATGTCGTCGGGATCGGAGCCGGAAAGCTCGCCGGCCGACTTGTACCCATCGGCCAGCAGCAGCTCGGCGCGCAGGTCCGACAGCCCTTCGACGCGGCGCAGGGAGCGGCGCGACTCGCGCTGCCAGCGCTCGTATTCGCTCTCGGAGTGGACGTCGAGCTTCCAGCCGGTCAGCTTGCCGGCCAGGCGCACGTTCTGTCCCTTGCGGCCGATGGCCAGCGAGAGCTGGTCGTCGGGCACCACCACTTCCATCGAATGGTCGGCCTCGTCGATGACGATGCGCGAGACCTTGGCCGGCGACAGCGCACGGCAGACGAATTCGGTCTCATCGGGCGTCCACGGGACGATGTCGATGCGCTCGCCGCGAAGCTCCTGAACCACGGCCTGCACTCGCGAGCCGCGCATGCCCACGCATGCGCCGACCGGATCGACGTCGCTGTCGTGGCTGACCACGGAGATCTTGGCGCGACCACCGGGCTCGCGCACGACTTCCTTCACTTCGACGATACCCTCGTAGACCTCGGGCACTTCCTGCTCGAAGAGCTTCTTGACCAGCTCCGGATTGGTGCGCGACAGCACGATCTGCGGGCCGCGCGCATTCTCGTCCACGCGGACGATGAGGGCGCGGATGCGGTCGCCCTGGCGGTAGCGCTCGCGCGGAATCTGCTCGCGCTCGGGAAGGATGGCATCGACGTTGGGACGCAGCTGGACGATCAGGTTGCGGCGCTCGAAGCGCATCACGATGCCGGACTGGATGGTCCCCTCGTGCTGCTTGAACTCGTTGTAGATCATGGCCCGCTCGTAGTCGCGGACCTTCTGGACGATGTTCTGCTTGGCGGCCTGGGCGGCGATGCGCGAGTCGGGCGGGCCGAGCTTGGTCAGGAGCTCGTCGCCGATCTGCGATTCCGGATCGTACTTCTCGCGCGCGGTCTCGAGCGTGATCTCGGCGTCGGGGTTCTCCACCTCCGCCACCACGGTCTCGATCTTGTAGATGTCGATCTCGCTGGTCTCGGGGTTGAACTTCGCCTCGATGTTGAGATCGGCGCCGTGGGTCTTCTTGGCGGCCGACTTCATGGCCTCCTCGAGCGCCTCGATGACGAGCTGGCGATCGATGCCCTTTTCTTTGCTGACCTGCTCGATGACCCGAAGTAATTCTTTTTGCATCATATCGTCTGCCTCAGCGGCGCCGGCGCCGGGGTGGCTCCTTCTTTTCGAACTCGTACTCGAGGTTGGCTTTCTCGACGTCGGCCACCATCAGCCGCGTCGTTCTGCCGCCCTCCTCGGTGACCGTGATCGAATCCTCCGCCACCTCGTCCAACCGTCCGAGGAAATTGCGCCGCCCGTCGACCTCGTTCCTCATCCGCACCCGAACCTTCTTGCCGAGCACGCGCTCGAAGTGCTCGACTCTCTTCAGCGGGCGATTCAGGCCCGGAGAGGACACTTCCAGCATGTAGTTGCTCCGCACGGCCTCATGCGCCTCCAGGGCGTCCCCCAGGCGTCTGCTGACGGCCTCGCAGTCCTCGAGGCTGACTGCTCGCGCCGGGTCCGGGCTGTCCAGGAAGATCCGCACGAGCTGGCGCGAGCCGCTGCCGGCCAGCTCCACGTCGAGCAACTCGAGCCCACGCTCAGCCGCAAGCGGCTCGGCGATCGCCCAGATCTTCGAGCCGGTCGTGCTCACGCGTACCTCGGTCATCAGGGCGATCCGCCGCGGCCGGTCCGGCCGCGAGAGGATCAAACAAAAAGAGGCGGGCGAAGGGCCCACCTCCTCCACTGCCCTGACTCCGCGGGGAAGTACCACGCGCATCGCGGCGCCGCAAGAAAACGCCGACCTTGTTTCCCCGGGCGTGCGGGCAGGTCCGGGGCGGGTTCCGGGCGGGACCTCGGTTCCTGCGCAGACCTGGCCGGGACATGCCCCGATCTGCGACCTCGACGAATCTTCAGAGATTGCGGTCGTGGAGGGTGGTGACGGAGACGACGGCGTAGGTCTTGCGGCCATTGGGCAGCTGGATGGTCACCTCGTCGCCCTCCCGCTTCTTGAGCAGGGCCTGCCCCACCGGCGAGCTGAGCGAGATGCGCCCGGCCGAGGCGTCGACCTCCTCGGCGAACACCATCTCGTAGCGCACCACCTCGCCGCTGTCGGCGTCCTCGAGCTCCACGATGCTGCCGTAGCCGATGCCGTCGCGGGGAATCGAGGAAATGGTGTACAGCGACAGCTCCTTCAGGCGCGACTCCAGGGCGCCGGCGCGCGCGCTCAGCATGCCCTGGCGCTCCTTGGCCGCGTGGTATTCGGCGTTCTCGCGCAGGTCTCCGTGCTCGCGCGCGGTCTCGATGACCTTGGGCAGATCGATGTTGAGCTCGCGGCGGATGTCCGCGAGCTCGTTCTGGAGCTTCTCGACGATGGGCAGCTTCTTCATGAGAGCGGCGGAGACTAGGGGCGCCTGCACCGGCTGTCAACGCGCCATCCGTTCGGGTGCCGGCGGCTTCAGGTCCCGAGAATCGCCCGGATGAGCTCGCTCGCGCGCTTGCCGTCGTAGCGCCCCGCATAGCGGTCGCCGAGCGTCTTCATGACGGGGCCGATGCTGGTGGCGGAGGTCTCGGCCACGATGGCCAGGATCGCCTGCCGCAGCTCCTCTTCGCTCAGCGCTTGCGGCAGCAGCGTCTCGATCTCGGTCAACAGCGCCTGATGCTCGGCGACCTGATCGTCGCGCCCTGCCTTGGTGGCGAAGTCGAGCGTCTCGCGGCACTGCTTGGCCTCGCGCTGGATGATCGTCGTGATCTCCTTTTCCGGCACCTCGCCGCGCAGCTCGATGCCGCGGTTCTTGACGCCCGCCAGAATCGCTCGCAGCGCCCGCATGCGCATCGGCTGCTTCTCGCGCATCGCGGCGCTGAGGCGCTCGCGCAGCTCTTTCTCGGTCATCGGTTGCTCCTGTGGACCTGCAGGCTCTCCTGCAACCGCAGCACGAAGTCCTCGAGCTCCGGCCAGCGCGGACCCCGCAGCACCCACCGCTCGCGGCCGCCGCGCCCGCGCATCTCCGTGCGGATGAAGCCCAGCTCCTCATAGCGGCTGAGCGCGTTGCGCAGCGTGACGTCGCCCGATCCTTCGGATTTCACCACCTCGCCCAGCAGAAGACACGTCTTGTAGTGACGGCGGATCTCTTCGAGCAGCGCCTTCTGCGTCGTGCCTTCGTTGGACAGCTGGCCGTGCAGCGTCAGGGCGACGACGTAGTAGGATTCGCGGAAGTTCTGCAGGACGTTCAGCGTCGCGGCCGCGAGCGGATGCGAGTCCACCAGCTCATCGCCTCGCACCGCCCCCTTCTCGCGATAGAACGTCAGAAAGCGCTCGACCATGCCGGGAATCTCGTCGCGGGCAGGCAGCGGGAACTCGTAGCGGAACAGGTCGAGCCACCACCAGACGCGATCGGGAAGCCGCGCGACGGGATCGCCCTCTCTCATGCACGAGGTCAGCAGCGAGGGCAGCAGGAAGGCGTGGATGAGGTTGTTCTTGTAGAAGTCCAGCGCCAGGCGCCGGCCCTGCCGCACCACGAGCACCTCTTCGCGCCCGCGCTGCAGCACCTCGATCAGGCCGTTGGAGCTGAGAAAGCCGATGCTCTCGCGGAAGTCGCCGACGTTGCGCGCCAGCGAGGCCGTGGGAATGATGTTCTGGAAGCGCGTCAGATCGACCAGCGCGTTGGCGCGCTCGCGAAAGTCCCGGTAGCGGAATCCCCAGTGCGGCGACCCCAGCAGCACCGTTGCCGACACCGAGGTCGCGCCCGCGACTTCGGCGCCATTGACCTCGCGCAGGATGCGGAACCCCAGACGCTGGATGAAGCGCCGCTTCTCCTCCTCGACCTCCGGGTTGCTCTCGGCCTCCCCGAAGCGCTGCTTGCGCTCGCCCAGGACGTCGCTGAGCGAGATCGGGTCGGCGAAGGAGACGTAGGCCGTGCCGTATTTCTGCTGGAGGAAGCGGCGCGCGCGCACGAGCGCGAAGACGTTCTCCGGCTCCTTCTCCTCGCCCGTCAGCTCGGCCTGATACGCCTCCTCCTCCACGATGCGGCCGTAGTGGATCGAAACGGGCACCAGGTACAGGTCGCGCCGGATGCCGCTGGCGTAGGCGCTGACGATGGCGGACAGCATGCCCAGGCGCGGCGTCATGATCTTGCCGGTTCGGCTGCGACCGCCTTCGATGAAGAACTCCTGCGTGTAGCCCTCGCGGATCAGGAACTGCAGGTAGCGCCGGAAGACGTACTTGTAGACGTCGTCGTGGCCGAAGGTGCGGCGGATGAAGAACGCGCCGCTGCCGCGGAAGATGGGTCCCATCGGCCAGAACGACATGTTCACTCCGGCGGCGATGTGCGGCGGGCTGACGAAGTGGAGATAGAACAGGTAGGAGAGGATCAGATAGTCGAAGTGGCTGCGGTGACACGGCACCAGCACGATCGGGTGGTGCTTGGCTTTCTCGATCACCTTCTCGAAGCCGATCGGCTCGAGCCCCTGGAACATGCGGTTCCAGATCTTCTTGAACGCCCATGCCACCACCGCGAAGACGGCGGCATTGTACTCGGCCGCCATCTCGTCGAAGTAGGCCTCCGCCTGCTTGCGCAGCTTGGCCTCCGGCGTCCCCGTCTTCTGCGACGTCTGCGACAGGAAGACGCGCGTCTCCTCGTCGTCGAGGACGAGCGACTTGACCTTGCGGCGGGGCATGATCGCCGGTCCCATCACCACCCTCTCCTCGCGGTTGAGGAAGATCTGGATGGCACGCGTCAGCCGCCGCACGAGGCGGTCTTCGGTGTCGTTCTGGTAGCGGCGCGTGAAGTCGCCGACGCTGACCTCGGTGCCCACCGTCAGGAAGAGGTCGTTGCGGTAGAACCAGTAGGTCAGCAGTTTGCGCCACTCGCTCGGCACTTCGTGCACGCTGTAGACGAGCGCGGTGATGCCGGTTTCGCGCTTGCGGAAGCTATGGCCGCGGAACGGCGCCAGCGGGACGATGAAGCGCTCGCGCTCGCCTTCGCGCGCGCCGTGCACGATCTCGCGCAGATAGTCGTTGCCGACTCGCGGCGCCGCTCCCGCCTGCGCCTGCACGGGCACCGTGCGCCGGCGCGGCCCGCGCATGAAGATGAGGACCGACTGTCCGTTTCGCACCGCACGCGCACAGTAGTCGTGGCTGTTCTCGGCAGGACGGCCGCGCCCGAACATCCTGGCGATGCGATCGCGCAGCAGGCCGAGCGCGTCGCTCATCGGTGCCAGGGCGATCGAAGAGATGCCGTTGGCGAACACGGGCAGCGGCAGGCCCTCGCGTCGCAGCACCCAGTTGACCATGAAGTAGTCGACGAACGAGCGGTGCCGCAGGACGTAGATCACGGTGCCGCGCTGCGAGAGGTCGCGGATCTTCTCGACCAGGCTCTCGTTGACGACGGCCTTCTCGAACAGGCGCCGGCCCACCAGCTCGGCCAGCGTTCCGAACCGGCGTCGCATCGCCGAGCGGTGCGGGCGCTGGCGCGAAGGGGCTCCTTCGGCAATGGCCTCCGCAGCGACGCTTTCGACACGGCTTGGCTCGGCGCTCACAGCAGCTCCCGCAGCTTGCGCAACTTCGGATCGTTGGCGGCTCTGGCGTCGCCGAGACGGGCGACGACCTGGCGTACATCTTGGCACCGGGAGCGTGGACAGACGAGGAGCGCATCGCCGGCATCCACGACGACCAGATCACGCACGCCGAGCAGCGCCACGGGTTTGCCCCGCGAGGCCACCACGTTGCCGCTGGCATCGATGGCGACGAGGGGATCGCGCGAGGCGTTTCCGGCGTCGTCGGCGGGCCACAGCCCGGCCGCTGCGTCCCAGCTGCCGATGTCCGACCACGGGAAGGCCGCAGGGATCACCGCGACCGAGCTGCTCTTCTCGAGGACGCCGTGGTCGATGGAAATGGCCGGCAGCGCCGGAAAGGCCTTGGTCAGCTGCGCGGCAGGAATGCGACCATTTCGCCGCCTCTCCTCCATCGCCGACAGGCCGCGGGTCAACGCGGGCAGGTGCTCGCCCAGTTCCTGCCAGATTCGCGCAGCCTTCCAGACGAACATCCCGCTGTTCCAGTAGTACTTGCCGCTGGCCACGTATCGCTTGGCCACGGCAAGAGTCGGCTTCTCGACGAAGGCATCGACGGCCAGCGCCTTGGCGTGTCCAGGCAGAGGCTTGACGGCGCGGATGTACCCGTAGCCCGTGGCTGGCTCGGTCGGTCGGATGCCGAACGTGATCAGGTGCTCTCCGGACGCCGCGATCTCGTAGGCCTGGCGCAGGTTGCGGCGGAACGCTTCGGCATCGCCGATGACGTGATCGGCGGGCAGAACCGACATGACGGCGTCCGCGTCGCGCCGCAGGATCTCCAGGGCGGCCCAGCCGATGCATGGTGCGGTGTTGCGCCCCACCGGCTCGCCGAGAACCGACGATCGCGGCACCTCCGGCACGGCCTCGGCCACGGCCGTCACCAGCTGCCGGTTCGTGACGATCAGGATGTTGGAAGGGGCGACGACTCCTCGCAGTCGCGCCACCGTCTCGGCCAGCATCGACTGCGGGCCAACGAGCGACAGCAGCTGCTTGGGCATGCGCTGGCGGCTCCATGGCCAGAAGCGCGTGCCCGTGCCGCCGGCCATGATGACTGCATAACGGCCGCCGCCGCCCTGACGGGCCCTCTTGTCGGATCGGGGCGAATTGCGCAGCGCGGAGGAAGGGGGACGTGGAGCCACGGGCCTGGAATCCTCGTGGCCCGTGACGCGAAAAGCAAATCGGCCGCGCTTTGCCTCACATCGAAGCCCTCCGTAAATCACGCGCGTGCCGTTGCTGGTGATCCTGCTCGTGCTCGTGGTGCTCGCGCAAGGCGGCGCGCATCTGCTCATGATCTACGAGTCTCGCCGAGCCTGCGCCGGCGCGCGCGAGAAGCTGCCCGCGCAAATGTGGTGGCCGTTCCTGTTCGAATGCGTGCTGCTGCCGGTGGCGCTGCTGTGCTGGGCGTTCGGCGAATTGATCCCGCGCTCGCGGCGCTGGGACGGTGACGGGACCGGCAGCGGAAACGTGGTCGCGCTCGTGCACGAGTTGTCCACATCCCCCGTCACGATGCGTCTGCTGGCGCGCCGGCTGGCGGCCTGCGGTTGGCGCCCGGTGATCGTCGAATTCTCGAGCGAAGGCGCCGATCTGTACGCCAAGGCTTCGGACGTCGGTGCCGCTCTGGCGCGGCTCTGCCAGGATCACGGCGTCACGCGCATCGACGTGGTCGCGCACGGAGTCGGCGGATTGCTGGTGCGCGCGGCGGCGCGTTTCGACGGCGCCGGCGGACTCCTCGGCAACGTCGTCACGCTCGGAACGCCGCATCAGGGCACGGCGCTGGCCTCGCTGATCACGGGGCCGCGCTTTGCCCAGCTTCGGCCCGGCTCGCCGTTCCTGCAGCGTCTGGCTGCGGGCGATGACGTACCGGGCCACGCGCGCGTCACTGCCATCGCCTCCAGCTTCGATGCCGTCGTCTTTCCGCTCGAGAGCGCCTACTACCCCGGCGCGTTCAACATCACGGTCGATGGCGTGGGCCACCTGGCGCTGCTGGTCTCCTCGCGCGTCTGGGAGCTCGTTCTCGAGAATCTCGAGGATCGCGGCCCTTCGGCCAGCCAGGCGGCGTGAAGCTGGTCGTCGCCCGGGGCGGAGTCCGCCTCGACAAGCTCATCGCCGACATGACCGGCTGCGGCCGCCGGCGTGCCGGGCAATGGATCCGCGCCGGCCAGGTGCGCATCGATGGCCGTCCTGCGGCGGCCTCCGCCGTGCCGGCGCGTGGGCAGACCATCGAAATCCTCGAGTCGCAGCCGCGACCGACGGCCGTGCCCGCCGAGCCGGTCCGCATCCTGTGGCAGGGCGGGAACGTCCTTGCCGTTGCCAAGCCGGCAGGCCTGCACACGCAGCGAGGCCGTAGCGGCGGCAGCGTCGCCGAATTCCTCGAGCAGCGCTTCAAGGGGATCGCTCAAGTCGGCAAGCGGCCAGAAGAAGGCGGCACTGTCCACCGGCTCGACCGGGACACCTCCGGGGTCCTGTTGGCGGCCACGACCGCCGCCGAATATGCCCGCCTTCGGGCGATGTTCTCCGCCGGCCAAGCCGCCAAGGAATACCTGGCGCTGGTTGCGGGAACCCTGGAGGAGGAAGTGTCGATCGACCGGCCGTTGGCGATGCGCGGTTCGCGAGTCGGGCCGGCCTCGCGAGGCGAGCGCGCGCGGAAGGCATGGACCCGGGCCCGGCCGCTCGACGTGGGCAGAGGCTGGTCGCTGGTGCACGTGCACATGCACACCGGAGTGCGCCACCAGGTTCGCGTGCATCTGGCGCTTTGCGGCCACCCGCTGCTCGGCGATCCTCTCTACGGAGGACCGGTCCTGCCATCCGCACGCGCCGGACATCTCCTGCACGCGCTGCGGATCCGCATAGACGAGGAAATCGACGTGACCGCGCCAGCGCCGGCCGACTTCGTCTCAGTCTACGCTGCTTTGAAAACGGGGATCGAGCGGGTCTAGCGGCGGCCGCTCTTGGCGGGTTTTTTCGCTGCTGCAGCGCCGGCTTTGCCTACCGCTTTTACGGCTTTGGCTGTCTTGGCGCCCTTGGCGGCCGGGCTCGACCGTGGCGGCGCGGCCTTCTTGGCCGGCGGTGCCTTCTTCGCCGGCTTGGGCGGCTCGTTCACGGTCTTGTGGCAGTTGGTGCAGAGGTTGTTGGCGTTGCCGCTGTCCTCGACCAGACCGTCATCGAGGTTGTGGCAGACCTTGCGGCAGCGCCCGCAAATGAAGTAGACGCCCTCGAGCGTCTTGTTGATGCGCTCGCGGTTGAGGATGCGACCGGCCAGCTTCTGAACGCGGATGCCGAGCAGCTCGACGTACTGCTGCTTGATCTTGGCGCGGCCGGCTTCGTCTTTTGGAAGATCCTCCTCGGCGTCGGTGTCCGGCGCATCGCTCTCGTCGAAGAGGCTGAACTCGCCGCTCCCGGCCGAGCCCTTCTTCTTCGCCCGTCCCACGGACGATCTCAGCGGGTGCGCTGCTTGTAGCCGCAGCTCTTGTCGCAGACCCAGAACAGGCCGCGTTCGCCATATCCTGCGTACATCACGACTCGAGCTTCGGCGCCGCAATCGGGGCAGGCCTGCTTCTTGGACGGTCCAGCCTTCTGGGCTGTTTTTGCTTTCTTCGCTCCCATGACTCTCTTGCGACTCGAAAACAGCGCGGGCCAGGATTGCTCCGCGTCAGTGCCGGGTGGGTCGGCCCTCCAGTCGAACGGCGAATCTAATGGCCGCCGAAGAGGCAGTCAATCCGCTGTCGTCGAGGAAGCCCGCCCTTGCATCGCGGCCAGGATTGGGCCAAGCGGCCGCAGCCATGACCTCGGTTCTACGAGACGGCGAGCCCGTCATCCTTCACGACCGCCGCGGCCGCCGCTACCTCAAGCGCCTGCGCGCCGGGCACCGCATCACCATTCGTTCCTCGGTGCTGGCAAGCGACGCCTTGATCGGCCGCACCGAGGGTTCACGCGTCGTCGCCGACGATGATGAGCCGTTTCGCGTCTTCCGCCCCTCCTACGCCGAGGTCGTGCCGCTGCTCGAGCGCTCCGCCGAGCCCATTTTCGCCAAGGACGCAGGCCTGATCGTCATGCGCGGGGACATCCGGCCCGGCCAGACGGTGGTCGAGATCGGGGTGGGCTCGGGCGTGCTTTCGATGGCTCTCCTGCGCGCGGTAGGCCCGGCCGGGCACCTGTTCAGCTACGAGATCCGTGCCGACATGGCCGAGGAGGCCCGCGCCAACGTGGCGCTGTACGAAGGCGCCTGTCCGCAATGGACGCTCAAGGTTCGCGACGGCCGCGCCGGCGTCGACGAGCAGGACGTGGATCGCGTCGTCATCGACGTGCTAGATTCGGTGGCCGTGCTGGAAACGGCCACGCAGGCGCTGCGCGATGGCGGCATCCTGATCGCCTACGTCTGCGGCGTGCTGCAGCTCAAGGCGTTGCACGATGCCATCGAAGCTTCGCGCGGGCTCGGGCTGGCCGAAAGCTACGAGGTGCTCGAGCGAGGATGGCACATCGAAGGGCCCAGCATCCGTCCCGAAGCGCGCATGGTCGGACACACCGGGTTCATCACCGTTGCGCGGCGCCTGGCGCGCTGAGCCTCCGTTGCCGCTGCCGTCGGCGGGCGGCCGGGCCAACCGCTGCGCACACAACCGCTCTACCAGCCTCGAAGCTCGAGCCATCGCGGCAGCTCGTTCGCATCGCCGATGCGGCCGAGCGCAGGCGGATCGGCCCGTGCCTCGGAAGTGACCCACACGGCGGCGAGGCCGGCGCCGGTGGCTCCCTCGATGTCCTCGCGCCAGGTGTCGCCGACATAGAGACACTGCTGCGGCGCCAGCGACATCCGTGCGCACGTGCGCGCGAAGATCTCCCGCGACGGCTTGCGAAGACCGACGTCGGCCGAGATCACCGCGGTCTCCAGCATCGGTGTCAGGCCGTGGGTGTCCAGGATGCGGCGTGCGGTGGCGCCGTCGTCGAAGTTGGACAGCAACGCCAGGCGATGGTGCCTGCCGAGCTGGCGCAGCAGCGGCACGCGGTCGGCTGGACAAAGGACGGCGGCGAACAGGCTGTCCATGTGCTCGCGCGCCATCCTGAGCGCGATGTCGGCGGCATCCTGCTCGGGCACGCCATGCCGCAACAGGGCCCGCTCGAAACGAACGTGCGTCAGGATTTCGATGCCGGCGCGGCGCTTGACCTCGGCCAGCTCGGCTCCCACCTCCTGCAGCGTCGTCAGGAACAGCGGCATCGACGCGTGCGGACATGCGCGCCGCAGCAGCTCGGGCATCGATCGTACGGTCATGACGACGGAGCGGCCGCCGACCTCCATGCGCGGCAGGCGGTCATCGTCGAAGAAGACGAGCGTGCCGAAGAGATCGAAGAGGATGGCGTCGGGCCTAGCGTTCACGGCGTCCGAGCAGGAGCACCCCGCTCGACAGAAGCAGTGCCATGCCCGCGGCCAGCACGACGTTGTTGAGCTGGACCGAGCGGCGATGCAGCGCCTGGAAGCGCTCGACGTGCTCGGGCCTGCCGCGCAGGCCGGCCATCTCCGGATGCAGCAGCAGTGCAGAATAGGCCTGCACCGCCGCCATAACGGCCACCACCAGGACCGCTGCCTGCCACAGGCGCCCTGCCCCTCGCGCCAGCACCAGCGCCAGCACGAGCGCGATGAGCGAGCACGCCAGACCGGCGCGGAAGTAGATGGGGAACAGGAGCGCGGCAACCGCGCCGGCCTCCGAGGGCGAGGGCATGTTGATGAACAGCACCGGCAGGACCAGCGCCGAGAAGAAGACCGAGCCTCCGATCCACAATGCCATCACGGTGACGAAGGCAGAGACGAGGGCACGGGAGGGTTGCGTTGCAGCGGCCGCCTCGGACATCGACGCAGGCTAACCGGGGATGCGGCCGCAGTCGATCATGCAAGGCCTTGAGCGTGGCTCGTTAGCGGCAGCGCTCACGGCAGCATGGCGGCAATGCGGGCGGCGGCGGCCCGTGCACCGTCGACGGGCGTAGCCGGCGGCGGCGGCGACTGCGACAGCGCATCGAGCGCGCGCGCCCACTCGCCGGCTGCCAGCGAGTCGCGATCGATGCGGGCGGTGCCGCTGCGGCCCGACAGCCATTGCTCGAGGACTTCGTTTTCCGGAAAGCCCGGCCGCGCAATGTAGAGAAAGCGGGCACGTGCGGCCGTGACGTCGCCGATCAGACCGTAGCCCGGCTTGCCGACGACGATGTCGCTGGCGGCAACCGCATCGACGTACGGCATATCGTCGGGAATGCGCACGACATCGCTGCGCGGGTCGCGGAGCGGCCAGGATCGCTCGAGGATGTAGCGGACATCGCGGCGCGGCGGCGGCAGCGTCACCAGCGAGCTCGAGCTCGCCCGCAGCGCCAGCAGCACCAGCCGCTCGCCGTTGCTCGCGCCGAGCCGCGAGCGGCACTGCTGGCGAGGCAGCGAGCTGGCGCGAGCGATCATGCCGACGCACTGCCGCGCAGCGAATGCCGGCATCGGCGCCGATGGCGTGGCCTCCAGGAGCAGGTCTGCACGCGCGTAGCCGGCCGCCGCCGCAGCCGCCGCCTGGCGGTGCCCGAGACGGTCGTAGATCCAGTCCCAGGTGAAGTTGGCCAGAGCCACCGACGGAACGCCCGCGTGGGCCGAGGCCCGGAAAGCCAGCGGCGGCACGTCGCCAAGCACCAGATCGACACCGGCGCGCAGCCGCTCGGTCTCGCGCGCCAGCACGGCTTCGTGCTGCGTGGCCCATTCCCGCAGGCACGCCGCGGTGGCGTTCGCGTCGACGGTGACGTCATCGGTCTGGACGATGCCGGCGTCGGTGGCGGCGTCGATCCAGGTCGTTTGCGACTGCAGCTGCGGCGGCCACAGCGAGGGCGCGATGGGCGAGACGAGCGTCAACCGCAGCGGGAAATGATCGAGAAGCTGCTCGAGCACTGCCCCGGCACGGACCAGATGCCCGTAGCCATGGCGCGAGACGTAGACGGCCAGATGCCGGTGGATCGGGAAGGCCGGGCTCAGTCTTCGGCCGCCGCGAAGGATGCGCCGCAGCCGCAGCTATGGGAGGCGTTGGGGTTGACGAACTTCAGCCCGGCGCCGTGAAGCCCGTCGGTGTAGTCGAGCACCGTTCCGCGCAGCAGCTCGGCGCTGTCGCCATCGACGAAGACCGCCAGCGCACCGACGGTGTAGGTGAGATCGCCTTCCTTGGGTGCGGCCGCGAACTTGATGGAGTACTCGTAGCCGGAGCATCCGCCCTTCACCACCGACAGACGCAGGCCGTAGTCAGGGCCGTGCCCCTCGGCAGCGCGCGCGGCCACGACCTTGTCGATGGCTTTGGGGGTCAGTTGGACGATAGGCTCGGTGACGAAATCGCTCATGACACAGCGTGCTGACTCTAGCATCGAATCGCCCGTGCGCAATGATCGGCGTGCAGCGCGATCGAGGCCGCTCTCCGGCGTCGAGGACATCCTGCGAGCGGAGGCCCGTCGCCTCGGCTTCGTTGCCTGCGGGATCACGGACGCGGAGGATCTCGATTGCGGACCGACTCTCGAGCAGTGGCTGCAGTCGCAGCGTCACGGGCTCATGGACTACCTGGCGTCGCAGCCGATGCAGCGGGTGCAGCCGGCGGCTCGCCTGCCCGGCGCGCGATCGGTCGTCGTCGTGGCCTGGCCCTATGCGCTGCCGGCGGCGCCCGATCCGCACTGGCGGCAGCGCTTGACCGGCCGCATCGCCGCGTACGCGGCCGGCACCGACTACCACACGCACATTGCAGAAAAGCTGGAGCTTCTGGCCCGTTTTCTGCGCCAGGCAACCGGCTGCGAGGCGGTCGCACACGTCGATGCCGGGCCGCTGGTCGAAAAGGATCTGGCGCGGCGAGCGGGCCTGGGCTGGTACGGTCGCAACACGAACCTGCTCATGCAGAACGCCGGCTCGTCGTTTCTTCTCGGCTGCCTGGTCACGACCGCCGACCTTGCGGCCGATGCGCCTTTCACCGCCGACCACTGCGGTACCTGCCGCGCGTGCGTGCCGGCATGTCCGACCGGCGCGCTCGACGATGGGCCGACCATCGATGCGCGGCTGTGCATCTCCTACCTGACCATCGAGCTGCGCGGGCCGGTGCCGCCTGCGCTGCGTGAGCGCGTCGGCAACTGGATCTTCGGCTGCGACCTGTGTCAGGAGCCGTGTCCGTGGACTCCTGCCTCGCCGGTCACCCACGCTTTTCTGCAGCCCTATCTGCCGGGGCTTCTGGAGCTGACGCCGCAGCAGTTCCGCGAGACGTACGCAGGAACCGCGGTGATGCGGGCCAAGCGGCGTGGCCTGGCACGCAATGCCGCGGTTGCGCTCGGCAACACCGCCAACCCGGCGGCCGTGCCGAGCCTGGCTCGCGCGCTGCGCGAGCATGATGAGCCGCTGGTGCGCGCGCACTGCGCCTGGGCGCTGGGGCGACTGGCTGGAGCCGAAGCGGGTGCCGCACTCGAGCAGGCGCGCAAGCGCGAGCAGGTGCCGCCGGTGAAATCGGAGATCGACGAGGCGATCACGACGCTGCGCCAATCCGGGTCGAAGATCCAACCTGGCCACGATCGGGTGGCTTGACCCCGCGCCATCGCGGAGCCACCTTGCGGAAATGGGCATCGCGCAAGGCCGTCCTGCCGAAGAGCTGTTCGAGCAGTTTCGCGCGCTCGGGCAGGAAACCGTCTACGACGCCGAGAGCTGCAAGCGCATCGAAGCGCTGGTGGCCGAGATCCAGGAGCTCAAGCGCGAGAAGAACGCGGTCATTCTGGCGCATAACTACCAGCGGCCGGAGATCTTCGAGGTCGCCGACTTCGTCGGTGATTCGCTCGAGCTGGCGCGCCACGGACGCGACGTCGCACAGGACACCATCGTGCTGTGCGGGGTCCATTTCATGGCGGAAACGGCCAAGATCCTTTCGCCGCAGAAGCGGGTGCTGATCCCGGATGCGCGTGCAGGATGCTCTCTTGCCGAGAGCGTGGACGCGGACGCGCTGGTGGAGCGCCGCGACGAGCTTCGCAAGGTGTTCCCGGACCTCAAGGTCGTCTCCTACGTCAATACGACGGCGGCGGTGAAGGCGGTGACGGACGTCTGCTGCACGTCGTCGAACGCGGTCAAGATCGTCAACGCCGTTGACGCCGACAACATCCTGTTCGTGCCGGATCGCAACCTGGCAGCCTACGTCTCGCAGAACACGACCAAGAACGTGATCGCGTGGGACGGAGACTGTTACGTGCACCAGCAGATCCGTCCCGACGTCATCCGCAAGGTGCGCGAGGCGCATCCGGGCATCCGCGTCGTCGCGCACCCCGAATGCCGCCGCGACGTGCTCGAGGAGGCGGATGCGGTGCTGTCCACCAGCGGCATGATCAAGTACGCCAAGGAGACGGAGGCGCCCGAGTTCCTCATCGTCACCGAGTGCGGCCTCTCCGACCGCCTGCTCATGGAGGTTCCCGAGAAGCGCTTCTACAAGGCGTGCCAGCTGTGCCGTTACATGAAGATGATCACCCTCGAAGGCACGCGCGACTCCCTCGTCCACGACAAGGACGAGGTCATCCTCAGTCCGCAGCTGTGCGAGCAGGCGCGGCGTTCGCTGGACCGGATGCTCGAGCTGAGCTGACGCCGCGGCGCATTGCGGCATACTCGCCCGGGCGGTGCGACGCACGCGTCGGCGAACTTGCGAACACTTAGGGAATTGGAAGCCGGCAAACGGCCCCATACAATATCCTCCACCAAGGGTTGATGGAGGACGTTGTCTTGGACTCGGAAGGATCAGACGTCTCGGCCCGCCTGCTGCTTGCGGAGCTGGTTCATCAGGCTCTGGCGCGCACCGCGGTATCCACCACCGATCTCACCGAAAGCTATCTGGCCGGCCTGCTGGCCGACTTCCTGCGCAGCGAGCCCGACCGCCTCGGGCAGACCTTCGGCGTGGAGTGGCTGCGTGCGGCGTCGCTGCCGCCGATGGAGCGTTACCGTCGCCTGAAGGACATCGCCGATACCACGCTGTTCCTATCGGGCGTCTTCGCCGACTACGTCGAAGGCACGCTGACCGGCGCCGACTATTTCTCGCAGCTCGGCAGCCGCGCCTATCTCGACCTCGGCGATCTCGGCAACAACGAGCGGGACGCGTTTTCGGAGACCTACCACGACCTCGGGCGCCGCTTCGAAGACTTCGCCGCGGTCCTGGCCGTGGTCGCCGACCGAAACCTCTTCCCCGCCAACGACCGTGTCCTCGGCATCTACCGAAGCTGGCTGGAAAGCGGCTCCAAGCGAACCGCCCGCCGCCTCTACCATCTGGGAGTCATCCCGCAACGCCCGTCCAACCGTCAGAACTGACGAGACGGCGAGAAGCCGATGGCGCCGCGCGAACCGGCGGCCATCGGCGTCTGTGGCGATCGACCAGCGGCCGCTATCGTCGTCCGTCGGCCGATTCCGCTGAAGCGTTGGGTGCCTTGCGCGCCTGGACGATCGTGAACAGCGACCATGGCGACGTCTTGTAGCGCTTCTCCAGCACCATCACGCCTGGGTCCAGAATCTCGTGCAGCCGCAGCCGCGTGCTCCATCCGAGATAACGCGTGATCGGATCGATGCGATCGACGACGAAGCGCACCAGCGCGCGCTCGCTCGAGAAGTGGTTGATGATGACGATCTTGCCGCCCGGCTTGCACACCCGCACCATCTCGTCGACCATCGCCTTGGGGTCGGGGACCACGGTCACGACGTGAAATGCCATGACGTAGTCGAAGCTCTCGTCGGGGAACTCCAGATGCAGCGCATCCATCTGCCGCAGATGGATGTGCGCGTGGCGTCGCGGGTCCATCTTCTGCTGGGCGTGGTCGAGCATGTCCTGCGACAGATCGATGCCGGTCACGTCGCTGTGCGAGGGATAGGCGTCTAGCGACAGGCCGGTGCCGATGCCGACCTCCAGCACCCTGGCGCCCGGAGGGATGTTCAGGCCTTTGATGACCAGATCGATGCGTTCGGCAAAGACGCGGGTGAAGACGTGGTCGTAGATGCCGGACAGGTCCGAGTAGATCCGGCTCCGGTGCGGAAGCTCCTTGGCGCGCTGGCCGTTGGCCGCGTTTCCCTTGCTGGTGTCCAAGGTTGAGCCTGCTGCCTTTCGCGACGACACCTGCCTATACGCACGGCGTCCTTCTCTCAACCCGAACGGACTTCCGGACCGCTGCGCTTTCATGCCTTTCCTTGGCTGGGGGCGCCACCCTTCCACAGCTCCACGATGGGGCTGGCAATGAAGATCGAGGAATAGGTGCCGATGAGCAGGCCGACGATCAGGGTATAGGCGAAGGCGTGGATGACCCCGCCCCCGATGAAGAAAAGAACCACCAGCACCATGAAGGTGGTGCCGCCGGTCAGAACGGTGCGCGAGAGCGTTTCGTTGAGGCTGCGGTTGATGAGGTGGCGCAGGTCCTCCTTGGGCGACTCGAACATGTTCTCCCGGATGCGGTCGGAGACCACCACGGTGTCGTTGACCGAGTAGCCGACGCAGGTGAGCAGGGCCGCCACCACCGTCAGGTCCACCTCGAAGTTGGCCAGCGCCAGCGCCGATACCGTCACCAGGACGTCGTGGAACAAGGCCACCGCAGCGCCCACGCCGAAGCGCAGGTCGAAGCGGAAGGCGATGTAGATGCCCATGATGACGGTGGATGCGAGCACCGACAGGATGCCGCGCTGGCGAAGGTCGGCGCCGACTTTGGGGCCGACCATCTCCGTGCGCAGGTCGCGGAAGCTCTTGTCCGCAAACTTCGCCGCCAGCTTCTCCTTGATCTGCTGTCCGGTCCCCTGCGCCAGCGATTCATCCGTGACCGCGAGGCGCAGCAGGTATTCGCCGGGCTGGTTGCCGAAGTCCTGCACGGACGCGCCTTCGGCGGCCTCGCCGAGCTCGTCGACCGCGGCGCGCATCTCCGAGATCGTCACCGAAGGGTCGACGCCGACGTGCAGCAGAAGGCCGCCGGTGAAGTCGATGCCGTAATTGGGGCCGCCGCGCGCGAACAGCACGATGAGGCCGAGCACCGTCAGCACCGCGGAGAACGCGAACGCGTACGGGCGCAGCTTCATGAAGTCGATGCGAGTGTCGGGTTTGATGAGCTCGAACATCGGCTCCCTCCTCAGATGCTGGCGGCTGCTCTGGGCCGCAGATAGGCGACCAGCTCGTGAATGGCACGGGAGCAGAACACGGCGGAATACATCGTGGTCAGGATTCCGATGCAGAGCGTGAGCGCGAAACCTTTGACGGGTCCCGAGCCGAACTGGAACAGGATGAGCCCGGCCAGGAACGTAGTGACGTTCGAATCGATGATCGCCGGCAGCGCGCGGCTGTAGCCAGCCTCCAGCGCGGCGTGCGGTCCGCGCCCGGCGCGCAGCTCCTCGCGGATGCGCTCGTTGATCAGCACGTTGGCGTCGACCGCCATGCCGATGGTCAGCACGATTCCCGCAATGCCCGGCAGGGTCAGCACGCCGCGGAACAGCGCCAGTGCCGCCAGCAGCAGGATGACGTTGATGAGCAGCGCAAGATCGGCCACCCCGCCGGCGAGCCGATAGTACAGGAGCATCGACAGGATCGTCAGCGCGCCTCCGACGATGAAGGAGCGCATGCCGGCGCGGATCGAATCCTGCCCCAGCGACGGTCCGACCGTGCGCTCCTCGGCGATCGTCACCGGCGCCGGCAGTGCGCCGGCGCGAAGGACGATGGCGAGGTCGCGCGCCTCGTCCAGACTGAAATTGCCGGTGATGATGGCGCGGCCGCCGCCGATGCGTTCGTTGATCCGCGGCGCGCTCTGCACCTTGCCATCCAGCACGATGGCAAGCAGGCGGCCGACGTTGTCGCCGGTGATGCGCTCGAACAGGCTGGCTCCGGGGCCATTGAGCGTGATCGCGACGTAGGGCGCTTCGCCCATCTCGCCGGGCCGGTGGCGGGCGTCCGAGATGACCTCGCCGCTCATCAGGATGGTCGGCTCCAGGAAATAGGTCTGCTCGCGCGGACGCTGCGTGACCGGATCGATCTCGGCGCCCTGCGCGCGAACGACGCCGGGCTTCTGCGGGTCGTCGGCGACGAGCTGGAACTGGAGCTGGGCGGTGCGGCCGATCAGGCTCTTGGCCCGGGCGACGTCCTGAACGCCCGGCAGCTGGATGAGAATGGCGTCCTCGCCCTGCTTCTGGATCGTCGGCTCGGCCACGCCGAACTGGTCGACGCGGTTGCGGATGGTCTCCAGGGCCTGATCGACGGCCAGCGTTCTGACCTCCTCGATCGCGTCAGGATGCAGCTTGTACTGCAGTCGCCCGCCGGCCGGCGCCCCGGTGGGCTGAAGGTTGCCGTAGCGGTCGGCAACCAGCCTCTCCATCTCGCCGACCTTGGCATCGCCGACCACGCCGAAGCTGAGACCGTCATGCCCCTCGCGCTTCCAGTCGCGCGTGGCGATCTCCGCCTCGCGCGCCGCGCGACGCAGGTCCTCGATGGTCCGGTCCACCGAGTTCTCTACGGCCTTCTCGGTCTGCACCTCCAGCACCAGATGAATGCCACCGCGCAGGTCCAGGCCGAGGGGAATCGGATCGCTTGGCAGGAAGGACTTCCACCACTGCGGCAGCTCGCCACCGGTAAAGCTCGGTACCAGTGCCATGATGCCGATCAGCACGCTGGCCGCGATGGTCAGCAGCCGCAACAACAGTCCCCGGTCCACTCTTCAGTCCTCCTTCTTCTTGCGGCCGGCCTTGTCCACGGCGGCGATCTTGCTCCGATCCTGCTGGACGACCACGCGCGGCGAGCCGCTGATCTCCAGGCTGACGTCGTTCTCGCGCAGCTCGACGATCTTGCCGTAGATGCCGCCGTTGGTGACGACGCGGTCGCCGATGGCCAGGTCCGCCAGCATCTGCTCGTGCTCTCGGGCTTTTTGCTGCTGCGGGCGAATGAGCAGGAAATAGAAGACGCCGAGAATGAGGACGAGCGGGATGAGCTGCGTGAAGGCATCTGCGCCGGGCGCCTGGGCCAGCACCAGCTCGACGGCTGGCGGCGCATTCATCTCCAGGGCCAGCTCTGGCGCGCTAAGCATCGGTACCTCCTCGATAACGAGCACGGAAGGCCGTGCGGAACCCGTCGTACGCGTTCGCGGCCAGCGCAGCGCGTATGTCGGCCATCAGGCGTTGGTAGAAACGTACGTTGTGCAAGCTGCAGAGGATGGCTCCGAGCATCTCTCCGCGCTTTGCGAGGTGGTGAAGGTAACCGCGCGAAAAACCGTTGCAAGCTTCGCAGTCGCAGCCCTCTTCGAGCGGCTCGTCCACGCTGGCGTGGCAGGCGTTGCGGATCGAGAAGGGGCCCGAGCGCGTGAACAGGCTGCCGTTGCGGGCGTTGCGAGTGGGAAGGACGCAGTCGAAGAGGTCGTATCCCTGGCCGCACAGCTCGACCAGGTCCAGCGGCGTCCCCATGCCCATCATGTAACGAGGCTTGTCGTCGGGCAGCATCGCCACGCTGGCGGCGGCGGTGGCCATCGTCTCCTCGCGCGCCTCGCCGACCGAGAGGCCGCCGACGGCATAGCCGGGGAAGTCCAGCTCGATCAGCGCCTCGGCCGCTTCGCGACGGAGGTCCTCGAAGAGGCCGCCCTGCTGGATCGCAAAGATGGCCGTGCTCGCGTCCTCTCTCAGCGCCTGCCGGGTCCGGCGCGTCCAGCGCAGCGTCCGGGCTGCGCCGTCGGCCGCCGCCTTGCGATCGCCCGGCTTGGCCACGCACACGTCGAAGGCCATGCCGATGTCGACGCCCAGCCGGTACTCCAGGTCGACGACGCCCTCGGGCGTCATGCGCACGGGCGAGCCGTCCAGGTGCGAGCGGAAGACCGCGCCCTCCTCGTCGACCTTGACGCTGGCAGCCAGGCTGAAGACCTGGAATCCGCCGCTGTCGGTCAGGACCGGAGCGCTCCAGCCCATGAAGCGGTGGATGCCGCCGAGGCGCTCGATCGTCTCGACGCCCGGCCGCAGCGCCAGGTGGTAGGCATTGGAGAGCACCATCTGCACGCCCGCCTCCGAGAGCTGCCGCGGTGTCAGACCCTTGACCGTTCCGTACGTGCCCACCGGCATGAACGCCGGCGTGGCGACGCGCCCGTGCGCGAGCGTCAGCACGCCGGTGCGGCCGCCCGTCCGGTCGCGCGCGGTGATCTCGAAGCGCAGCCCGTGTCTCATCGAATCAGCATCGCATCGCCGTAGCTGTAGAAGCGGTAACGCTCGGCGATGGCTTCCTCGTAGGCGCGCTCGATGGCCTCGCGGCCGGCCAGCGCCATCACCAGCGCCAGCAGCGTGGAGCCGGGCAGATGGAAGTTCGTCACCATCGCGTCGACTACACGGAAACGATGGCCGGGCCGAATGAACAGCCGCGTGGCGGATGCGCCGGTGGCCAGAACCCCGCCCTCGTCGGCGGCGCTTTCGAGCGCGCGCACGGTGGTCGTTCCCACTGCCACGACCGCGCGGCCCTCGGCTCGTGCGGCCGCCACGGCGGCGGCTGCGCCGGGCAGGATCGTGAAGCTCTCGCTCTCCATCTCGTGCTCGTCGATGGAGCCGCGCACGGGGACGAAGGTGCCCGGGCCCACGTGCAGCGTGACGGTTGCGAGCTCGAAGCCGTGCTCGCGCAGCTGCGATAGCAGCTCCTCGGTGAAGTGCAGGCCCGCGGTGGGTGCAGCCACCGAGCCCGGCGCCTGCGCGTAGACCGTCTGGTAGCGCTCGTGGTCCTGGCTGCGCGGCCCGCCCGGCCGTTCGATGTAGGGCGGCAACGGGATCTCGCCGATGCGCTCGAGCACTTCCTCGACCGCCAGCGGAGAAAAATCGAGGAGACAGCGGCCGCGCTCCACCGGCCCCTGCACCCGCACGACGATCCCGTGCGCGAGCTCGATCGTCTGCCCGTGGCTGAGCCCTTTGGACGACCGCGAAAGCGCCGGCGCGCGGTGCCCGTCGCCGAGTCCGAGCACGAGCAGTTCGACGGCGCCGCCGCTGCCCTGCTTGTGCCCGCGCAGCCGCGCGCGCAGGACGCGCGAGTCGTTGGCCACCAGCAGTGCACGCGGCGGCAGGAATGCGCCGATGTCGCGAAAGCGCGCGTGCGTGAGCGCGCCGCTGCGGCGGTCGAGCACGAGCAGGCGCGAGTCCTGCCGGTGCGGCGCCGGCTCCTGCGCGATCAGCTCGGAAGGAAGCTCGTAGTCGAGCAGGCCTTTCCAGCGCCCGCCGCCGCCGGCCGAACTCAAGTCGCGGATGCCTCGGCTCGCTCGGCCGTCTTGGCCGAATGCGTGAAGAAGGGCGTGAGCAGATCGACCGGGATCGGCAGCACGATGGTCGTGCTGGTGTCGGAGGCTACCTCCACCAGGGTCTGCAGGAAGCGGAGCTGCACGGCGATGGGCTGGTCGGCCATGATCTCCGCCGCTTCGCGCAGGCGCGTGGAGGCCTGGAACTCGCCTTCGGCGGCAATGACCTTGGCGCGCCGCTCGCGTTCGGCCTCGGCCTGCCGCGCCATCGCGCGCTGCATCTCCTGCGGCAGGTCGATGTGCTTGAGCTCGACGGCCACGACCTTGATCCCCCACGGATCGGTCTGGTCGTCCAGGATGGTCTGGATCTGCTGGTTGATGCGCTCTCGGTCCGAGAGCAGATGGTCCAGCTCGGCCTGCCCGCAGATGCTGCGCATCGTGGTCTGCGCCATGAGCGAAGTCGCAAACAGGAAGTTCTCCACTTCCACCACCGCGCGGCTCGGATCGACGACGCGGAAATACAGAACCGCGTTCACCTTGACCGAAACGTTGTCGCGCGTGATCACGTCCTGGCTCGGCACGTCCATGGTGATGGTGCGCATGTCGATGCGGACCATCTTCTCGATCCCGGGGATCACGTAGATGATGCCGGGACCGCGGTGCGCCACCAGCCGGCCGAGCCGCAGGATCACCGCACGCTCGTACTCGCGCATGACCTTGACTCCGCTCGCCAGTAGAAGGACCACGGCCAGAACGACGTACAGTCCGATCATTTCGTTTCTCCTCTGGGCTGGGGCACCACGCGCACCTTGAGCCCGGTCACCGATTCGATTCGCACGCTGGTGCCGGCCGCGATCGGCGCGGTGCTGCTGGCGTTCCACAGCTCGCCGTGGACACGCACCTTGCCGCTGGGCCCGACATCGGTTACCGCCACGCCGATCTCGCCGATCAAGCCTTCGGCGCCGAGCGCCGGCCGGCGCCTGCGGTCGCGCAGCAGCAGCGAGCCCACGGCCAGCATGATCGTGGTCGCCATCACGACGGTCGTCGCGATCAGGCGCCGGTCCACGTAGAGCGAGGATTCGGGCGTGTACAGAAACAGCGAGCCGAGCGCGAGGGCGACGATGCCGCCGAAGCCCAGAATGCCGAAGCTCGGCACGAACAGCTCGGCCACCAGAAACGCCGCGCCCAGCAGCATGAGGAGTGCGCCGCCGCCGCTGATCGGAAGCACCTGCGAGGCCAGCAGCGCCAGCAGGAGCGCGATGGTCCCGACCACGCCGGGCACGACCGCGCCGGGCTGCGACAACTCCATGTACAGGCCGAGCATCGCGACCATCATCAGCAGGTAGGCGATGTTGGGATCGCTGACGAAGGACAGCACGCGCTGCCGCAGCGTCATCTCCACGTCCACGACTCGCGCGGTGCCATCCTCGCCGATGGCGCGGTGCAGGTTCAGGACGACGTCGTGGCCTGCCACTTCGACCCTGCGCCCGCTGGCCTGCTTCAGAAGATCAGTCAGGCCGCTGGCGACGAAATCGACGACCCTCAGCTCCACCGCTTCCTTCTCGGTCACGGCCACGCTCTCGCGCACGGCCTTCTCGGCCCACTCCACGTTGCGCCCGCGTCGCTGCGCGATGGCGCTGCCGAAGCTGGCGGTGAAGTTCTCGACCTTCTTGCGCATGTCGCCCTCGATGTCCTTGCCCTGCCCCGCCACCGGATGCGCGGCGCCGATGGACGTGCCCGGCCCCATCGCCGCGACGTGCGCGGCCATGGTGACGAAGACTCCGGCCGACGTGGCGCTGGCGCCGCCGGGCCAGACGTGGACCAGCACGGGCAACGGCGCCGCGAGCAGCGCCTTGACCATCGTCTTGGTCGAATCGAGGAGGCCGCCGGGCGTGTCGAGTTCCACCACCAGCGCAAGGGCCTCGGCCGCAGCGGCCTGCTCGATGCCCGCTGCCAGATAATCGGCAGCGGCGGGCGTGATCGCGCCGTCGATGCGGATGCGAAAGACGCTGGCGGAAGGCGCCGCCAGATCGGCGGCGGCCTCGTGCGACGCTGCGTCAGCGGCAGGGCGATCGCCCGCGCCGTCGTGTCTGCGATCCCTGTGCGCGGGCGCCCGCTCCGCCGCCTTCTCGTCCGCAACCTTCGGCGCCTTCTCGGCCAGCACGGTCGCGGCCGGCAGGGCCGTCAGCGCTGCCAGCGCGGCGGCAAGCGCGACCGCGCCCGCCGTGCGACGTGCCAGTGGCATGCTCATCTCACCCGCCACCGCGCTGCGGCAGCGGCAATCCGAGGCGCGCCATCACCTGCTTGATGTCGTCCCACACCAGGCGCTTGTCCGACGGGTTCCGCAGCAGGTAGGCGGGATGGAACGTCGGCATCAACGGGATGCCGGCGAATTCGTGCCACTGCCCGCGGCGGCGCGTGATGGAGGTGCGGTCTCGCAGCAGTGCCTGCGTGGCGAAGTTGCCGAGGCTGACGAGAACTTTCGGCGAGACCAGCTCGACCTGACGAAGCAGGAACGGCTCGCATGCAACGATCTCGTCGGGCTCGGGGTTGCGGTTGCTCGGCGGCCGGCACTTGACGACGTTGGCGATATAGACGTCGCTGCGCTTCAGGCCCATGCCGCGCGTGATGATGTCGGTGAGCAGCTTGCCCGCTTTTCCGACGAACGGCTCGCCCTGGACATCTTCGTCCTCGCCGGGCCCTTCTCCGACGAACATCAGATCGGCGGCGGGATTGCCCACGCCGAAGACGATGTTGGTGCGGCCGCTGCACAGCTTGCAGCGCGTGCACTCGCCGAGCACTCCGCGAAGCTGCTCGAGCGAGACCGCCTCGACGATCGCCTGCTCCACCAGCGGGCCGCCGAGGCGGGTACCGGCCGCGGCAGAGGAGACCGCCGGCGCCTGCGGCGTGGCGCCCGCCGCTGCCGTTCGCGCGTCGGCCGGAGCGGGCCCCGGTGCCGCAACGGTCGCGCCGGACCGAAGCGCGGCAATGTTCGCCGCCGCGCGTGCCTCGGCCGCCGGAGCACCCGCGCGCGGTAGCAGCTCCAGGCCCAGAGCCATCTCGCGCTCCAGGTAGACCCGTGCGAGCCTCAGTGCGTCCGGGTCCATTGTCCCATCACTTCGACCGCTGTACGGTGAGCGCTGTTTTGATTGCGTTCGTGCTGATGGCCGTGGCTCTCGTGCTCGTCGCACCCGGCGATGCCCTCGCCTGGGGCCCGATCACGCACATCGTACACGGGAGCGCCGTCCTGGCCAGCATCGAGCTGTTGCCGGAGGCCATGCAGGCGCTGCTTTCCGCCAACGCCGGCTGCTACCTCTACGGCTGCGTCGGCGCCGACATCATCCAGGCCAAGGCCTACACCCGCGACGTTTCGACACACTGCCACCGCTGGCCCGTGGCGTGGCGCATCGTCGAGGAGGCATCGACGGACCGCGAGAAGGCGTTCGCCTGGGGCTACATGACCCACCTTGCCGCCGACATCGTCTCGCACAACCATTTCGTGCCCAGCAGCCTGCTGCGGTCCTTTCCCTCGCCTGCCCTGGGGCACGCGTACTGGGAGGCTCGCGCCGATGCGCTCCAGGACCCGGAGCACCGCGGGATGGTGCGCCAGCTCCTGGCCGGCAGCTACCGCGACTGTGACGCGCTGGTGGGACGGGTCGTCGAGCACACGCTGCTGTCGCTGAAGACCAACAAGCGCATCTTCGATTCGATGCTGGCGCTGAGCAAGCTCGACCGCTGGCAGAGCTTCCTCAAGACCGTCAATGAGCGGTCGCGCTACTCGTTGGGCGTCGACACCGTGCACCGCTACAACTCGGCCTGCATTGCCGCCGCGCAGGATCTGCTCGGCAACCAGCGCGAATCCTACACCCAGAGCTACGATCCGACCGGCCACGAGGTGCTGGCGCGCGCCATCGCGCTGCGGCGCCGGCTGCGCGCTCTCAAACGCGCACGCAAGCTCGATCCGGGGCTGGAGAAGGAGATCGAGCGCCAGATCGGCCCCGACGAATCGTTCTGAGACTCAGGCCGAGGTGACGGCGCGGCGCGCCCGCGGCCGCGCGCGCAAGGCCACCACGCGATCCAGAATCCGGTCGGCGAGCTCGTCCTTCGTGACGAGGCCGGTTTCTTCGTCCTCACCGGCGGCATCCAAAAGCACCGCCGCGTTGGTCTCGGTCTCGAAGCCCGCACCGGCGCGCGTGACGTCGTTGGCGACGATGAGGTCGACGCCCTTGCGCACGAGCTTGTCGCGGCCGTGCCGGACGACGTCGTTCGTCTCGGCAGCAAAGCCGACGACGATCGCATCGGAAGACCTGCGCGCCAGCGCTGCCAGGATGTCCTCGTTCTCGGCAAGCTCGAGCACCATCGGCTCGCCCGCCTTCTTCTTGATCTTGGCCTCGGCAACGCGCGACGGGCGGTAGTCGGCAACGGCCGCGACCATGACGATCACGTCGCTGGCATCGGCGTGCGCTTCCAGCGCTTTTTTCATTTCCGCTGCGGTGCCGACGTCGATGCGCTCGACGCCGCGCGGCGCCGCCAGAGAGGTGGGGCCGCTGACCAGCGTGACGCGCGCGCCGCGGCGCCAGGCGGCCGCGGCAACCGCGTAGCCCATGCGTCCGCTCGAGCGGTTGGTCAGATAGCGCACCGGATCGAGCGGCTCGCGCGTGGGCCCCGCCGACACCAGCACGCGGACGCCCGTCAGGTCCTGCGGCGAGAGCGCCGCGCTCAACTCGGCCAGCAGCACCTCGGGATCGGGCAGACGTCCCAGCCCCTCGTAGCCGCACGCGAGCTCGCCGTGATCGCTGTCGACGATGCGATGGCCGAAAGATGCGAGCGCTGCGATGTTCCGGGCGGTAGCGGGATGCGAGAGCATGTGCGTGTTCATCGCCGGAGCGACGACGACGGGTGCGCGCGTCACCAGCAGCGCCGCGGTCACGATGTCGTCGGCCATGCCGGCGGCCATGCGCGCGATCAGGTCGGCCGTGGCCGGCGCGACCAGGACCGCATCGGCGTCCTGGGCGATCTTGATGTGTCCGATGGTGGCGTCCTCGCCCGGATCCAGGAGGCTGGTGGCGACGGGGCGGCGCGAGAGCGCCTGCAGCGTCAGCGGAGTGATGAACTCTCGCGCCGCCTGCGTCATCGCCACCTGCACGTCGGCGCCTGCAGCCAGCAGCCGTCGGACCACCTCGGCGGCCTTGTAGGCGGCGATGCCGCCGCCCACGCAAAGAAGAACGCGGTTGCCGGCCAGGCGATGCATCAGGCGCCCTTGGATACCTTTTCTTCCATTTTGCTGAGCTCGCGGAAGCTTAGTCCCTCACGGGCCAGGCAGACAACCCCAAGTATGACGGTGATCGCGAACTGACTGGCATGGACGAGGATGGCATAGCCGATGGCGCCCTCGGTGACGCCGAAGACGCCGAGGCCGACCTTGCAGCCCCACTCGAACTGGCCGACGAAGCCGGGCGCGCCCGGTACCGCCACCGCCAGCGCGACGACGGTGGCCACGGTGACGCCGCCGCCGATGTAGGGCACGTCGATTCCGGTTGCCGCAAAGCCGAGCGCGAACGTCAGCCCGATGAAGAACCAGATGTAGAGCGACCAGGCCACGGTGCGCAGCACCGTGGAGAAGTCGGATACGGTGCTCATGCTGTCGATGAACTCGTGCTGCAGCCGCACCACCATCGGGCCGATGCGGGGGATACGCGCCCAGAGTCGGTCGAGCACCGGCAGCAGCCGCTCGCGCTGGATCGTGATGACGTAGGCGCCGCCGAATCCGGCGATTGCCAGCATCGCCGCCAGCCCTGCCATCCACGACACCTCCGGCGCCACATCGACCGACGAAACGATGATCACGCCGAAGATCGCCAGTGCGACCAGGTCGAGCACGCGCTCGATCGCCACGGTGGCCACGGCCGATGCCATCGACAGCTCCAGGCTGCGCGCCACCAGGTAGGGACGGGCAATCTCTCCGACACGGAACGGCAGCACCATGTTGGCCATGAACCCGATGGCCGAGGCGGAGTAGATGGGCATCATCGGCAGCGGACGCCCGGCCGAGCGCTCGAGCAGGATGCGCCAGCGCTGGCAGCGCGTGTACAGGCCGTAGGCCCCGGCCGGGAACATCAGCGCGATGAAGCGGTAGTCGGCCCGTGCGATCTCCTGTCCGACCTGCCCCCAGTTCTCGCCGCGCACGGCCAGCCAGAGGAACAGGGCGGACAGCCCGAGCCCCACCGCCAGCTGGACGCTGCGCCGGCCGCGTGTGGTCATGGGTTAGGGCTCGCCGCTACCTCAGCGGCGGAATCGCGACGGAGGCGGCTCGGGGATCTGCACGTCGGGGTGCAGAGTCTTGGCGCGCTCCAGCAGCACGTCCTCGGTCTCGGGGATGTTGGGGTCGGGCACGCAGCAGTCCACCGGACACACCGCCGCGCACTGCTCCTGGTCGAAGAAGCCGACGCACTCGGTGCACTTCACCGGGACGATGTAATAGATGTCCTCGGCGATGGCCTCGTGCATCGAGCCGTCCGGAGCCTCCCACTGCACGCCGCCCTCATAGATGGCGGTGTTGGGACATTCGGGCTCGCAGGCGCCGCAATTGATGCATTCTTCTGTGATCAGCGTGGCCATACCACGTCTCTCCTGCCCCGGTGCGAAGTGAGCGGGACTCTGGCACAGCCAGACCTCGTAGTAAAGTTTGCCTCGAGCATTGTGGAGGCATCCATCGCAGCGGCGGCGGGTTTCGATTTGATCGCCACATGTGATTGAAGACCGATCCGCCGTGAGCGCCCACTCGCCCGAGAATTCCGCACCTGTGGGCAGTCCGCTCCGCCTCATCGACGGTGATCTGATGCGGGTCGAGGCGCGCATCGCCGAGGTGATCCGCGCGCGTGAGCCGCTCCTGACCGAGATCTCCGACTATCTCATCAACGCCGGCGGCAAGCGCGTGCGCCCGGCGGTGGCGCTGCTGGTGTTTCGCGCCTGCGGCGGCACCGACGTCACCGACATGGTGGACCTGTCGGTGTCGCTGGAGCTGATCCACACGGCCACGCTCCTCCACGACGACATCATCGACTCCAACGACGTGCGGCGCGGCAAGGACGCGGCGCCCGTGCGCTTCGGCATCGCCGACACGCTGGTGACCGGAGATTTTCTCTTCTCGCGCGCGTTCCAGGTGTGCGGACGGTTCGAGGAGAGGATCGTCGACTGGGCGGCCGACGCCTGTGTCCAGCTCACCGAAGGCGAGATCATGCAGGCCCGCTTCCGCCGCAACGCCGCGGTAACCGAAGACGATTATCTGGAGATCATCGCGCGCAAGACCGCCTCGCTGTTCGCGGCCGGCACACGCATCGCCGCGCACCTGGCCGGCCTCGATTCCGCACGGATCGATCGCATGAACGAGTGCGGACGCCAGATCGGCCTCGCGTTCCAGATGATCGATGACGTCCTCGATATCGAGGGCGACCCGCGCAAGACCGGCAAGCGCGTGGGCACCGACCTTCTCGACGGCAACCCTTCTCTCCCCGTCGTGTGGGGACTGGCCTTGCCGGCGGTGCGACGCGCGTTTCTGGAAGAGGGCTGCGGCGCCGACGTCGTCGAACAGGCGCTGAGCGAGCTGCGGTCAGCCGCGATCGGCGCGCGCGTTCGCGAGCGCGCCGTCGAGCATGCGCGCGTGGCCGCCGCGCTGGTCGACGAGCTGCCCGCTTCGGCATTTCGCGATGCGGTCCGTCAGCTCGTCTCCGAGCTCGTGGACCGCCAGCTGTAGGGAGGCGTCAGCAGGGTGCGGGGCGATCGGAGTGATTGGCCTGCCAGACGGCGCGGATGACCTGCTCGACTGCGACAAACTGCCGATTCATCGACACCAGATTGTCCAGTGCGCGCACCAGCTCGGCGCGGTCCTGTCCAACGGGCTCGGCGGGATCGCACACACGTGCCAGACGCTGTGCCGCGGTCAGCAGCTCCTCGGACGCGTGACGCAGGTGCACCGCCATGTCGATGAAGCTCTGCTCGTCGATGATCATGCTCTGTTCCCCTTGCCGTTCTTCCGTGCCCGAACGGCGATCCCATATCGCAACCCTCGTGCCAGCATCCAACACATTCGCCGCAGCCGGCTGGAAAAGGCGCTGCCGAGGCTGCTTTTTTGCGGGCGGCATCATGGCGGGCGACGCGCGGCCAGGTGCGGGGACGGCGCCGGCGCCGGGACGGCAGTGTCCGGCGGCGGTCAAATCGGTGCGCGGCTACCATCGGCGTCGGTCCTCGCCTAGGAGACGCGGATCGATGACCCGGGGCGTCGTGGCAGCGCCCGCCCGTCGCCCGACCGGCGCAACAACTGGAGGACCTCGATGATCAAGCTCGATACCGCCTTCGTCGGCGGGTCCATCGCCAAGGTGGCCGAGACGGCGCGCGCCGCCGAGCGCCTGGGCTTCGACGGCATCATGACCGCCGAGACCGCCCACGACCCCTTCCTGCCGCTGATGATCGCCGCCGAGCACACCAGCACGATCGAGCTGGGGACCGCCATCGCCGTGGCCTTCCCGCGCAGCCCGATGATCACCGCGCACATGGCGTGGGACCTCCAGCACTACTCGGGCGGGCGCTTCCTGCTCGGGCTCGGCACGCAGGTCAAGGGACACAACGAGAAGCGCTTCAGCGTGCCGTGGGTCGCGCCCGGACCGCGCCTGCGCGAGCTCGTCGAGTCGCTGCACGCGATCTGGTCGTGTTGGCAGGACAACCGGCCGCTGTCCTACCACGGCAAGTACTACTCCTTCAGTCTGATGACGCCGTTCTTCAACCCGGGACGCATCGAGGAGGGCCGGCCGCCGGTCTACATCGCCGGCGTCAATGAATACATGTGCCGCCTGGCCGGCGAGCTGTGCGACGGCTTCCACATCCACCCGCTCAACAGCACGCGCTATCTCGATGAGGTCATCCGGCCGCTGATTGCGGAAGGCGCCGCCAAGGCGGGGCGCAAGATCGAAGACATCACCCTGGCCGCTCCGTGCTTCGTCGTCATGGGTGACAGCGACGAGGAGCGCGAAGGCGCGGCGGCGGCGGTTCGCCAGCAGATCTCTTTCTATGCCTCCACGCGCACGTATTGCGCAGTGCTCGACACGCACGGCTGGGGCGAGGTGGGACCGCAGCTGCACGAGCGCTCGCAGCGCGGCGACTGGAGCGGGATGGCCGATCTGATCACGGACGAGATGCTCCAGGCCTTCGCCGTCATCGGGCGGCGCGACGAGATTCCGGGGCTGCTGAAGAAGCGCTTCGAAGGCCGTGTGCAGCGCGTGGCGCTGTATCTACCGTTCGTTCCAGGCAGCGATGACGATTGGTGGCAGCAGGTGATCCAGACTCTGCACGCGTGACCGGGGCCGACGAAGACGCGACTGTCCGTGATGGTCGTAGTGTGCGGTCGGCAGACTACCGAAGAGGCAGGCACCTTCTGGGCCGAAAGGTGCCTGCCCCGGGTTCCCCACCCTAGAAGATCTGGCTGCGCAGGTAGGTCGTGAAGCCGGCGCGTCGCAGCGAGGCCTCATGCGCAGCGGCGTCCTTGCGATTGTCGAAGGCGCCGCTGAGCACGCGGAACAAGCCGGCGTCGTTGACGATGCGCACCCGGCGTCCGCCCAGGCGCGACACCAGCTCCTCGGCATTCGCGCGCGTCCGGAACGCTCCGAGCTGGATCGTGTACAGCGTGGTGCCGCCGGTCTTGGCCGGCGCCTTGGCCGTCGCAGAGCCGACCTCCGGCTTCCGCGCCGGGGGCGCCGACGTCTTCTGCTTCGAGCGCGTCGACGGCGGCGGAGTCAGCACGGCGGCCTTGGCCTGAATGATGCGCGGCGCCTTCTCCTCGTACGCTTCCATGGCGGCCGGCATCTCTTCGTCGTCGGCGCCCATGGCCTCGTCCATGCCGAGCGTCGCATCGTCCTCACCGCGCGAATGGATGCTCGGGTCCGGCGGGATGGCGGTGGCGCGCGCCGTCTGCTGGGCGGCTGCGGCCCTCTCTCGCGCATCCGCCTCGCGCGCCTGGCGGTCGACGGCGGCTCGCTGTTGCTCCATCGCTGCGCGCTCGTGTTCGACCGCTGCGCGCTGAGCCGCCTCGCGATCGGCACGCTGCCGGGCCATTGCGTCGCGCTTGGGGAAGTTCGGCTTCTCGCGGTCGGCGGTGCCGGGCTCGTCGCCCCACATCACCTCGCCGTCATACTCGTGCGCCTCGGCATCGAGCTCACGGATCTCGAAATCGTCCTCGGAATGGGTGTCGATTCGGGTATCGCGCGATGACCACACGGCCAGATGCGCATCGGCATCCAGGCGCGGCTGTTTGCCTTCGTTGCCTGCGGCCTGGTCGTCGGACACGCGGCGCGGCGGCGCAACCGGCAGCCGTACGATCTCGGTCGGCTCGGACGACACCGGCTTGGTGAAGAGCTCGGTGGTTCGCCCCGGCGCGGCATCACGCTCGGGCGATTCGATGCTGTTGGCCGCCCACGTCAGCAGCACGCACGCGGCGACGCTGAACAGGCCCATCGCGATGAAGCTGCCGCGCCGTGAGTCGCGGCCGCGCACCGGCGCACGCCGATCCTCGTCTTCGTCGTCATCCTCGGCCCCGGCATCGAAGGTGATCTCGTCCTGATCCTCCTCGTCCTCGCCCGTGCTCCACGACAGGCGCACTTCGTCCTGTGCATCCTCGTCGGAGGTCCAGTCTTCCTCTTCGTCGGTCTCGTCACCCCAGAGGACCTCGTCCTCGTCAACGACCGTCTTTGCCGTGCGCTCCAGACGCAACTTCTGCTGCTCTCCCGCCATGGCTGATCCCTCCGCTCCACTCCACGTGTGGACGTGCTCGCTGCGAACCTGATCGCAACCTGCTCGCGCCGCTCGTTCCAGCGCCGCCAGCGTCAGCGATTCCAGCCGCATGAGACGGCCGCCGCTGGCCACGATGAGATCGTCGATCGCCTCGGGCGCGAACATCCTGCCGAGCTCGCCGGCGGCAGCGGCCAATCGCCGCTCCAGGTAGCGAATGCAGTCGCGCACGCTGAGCGGCTCGATGCGGCAGATCTGCAGAAGGTGCTCGAGCAGCGCGCGATCGGTCGTCGCATTCATGCGATCCAGAAGATCGGGACGCCCGAACAGGAACAGGTGCAGCGAGGGAGGCTCCTCGGCATCGTCGCAGAAAAGCCGTGCCAGCCCCGCCAGCGTCTGCGGCGAAAGTCGGTGCGCGTCGTCGATGACGATGGCGGTGGAGCCGCCGGCGGCCGATCGCCTGGCGGCGACGTCGATGAACGTATGAATGAGCTCGTCCTCGCAGGAGCCGTCCGTCCGATCGACGCCGAGCTGCGCCAGTGCCTCACGAACCAGACTGGAGATGGAAGAACCGGGCGAGGTGATCAGCGCGGCACGCGCGCGCCCGGCCAGTCGGCGCGCGAAAATGCGGGCCAGAAGGGACTTGCCGCTCCCCTCGTCGGCAATGAGAACGCTGAGCCCGCGAGGTGAGCGAAGGCCCGCCTGAAGCTCCGACAGCAATGCGGCCAGCGCGTTGGGCAGGCACTGCTCGTCGGCGTCACTGTTTCTTGGAAATGGGTCGCGAGAAAGCCCGAACACCGCCGCCACATCCATCCGCCTCACCTCCCGGCGGGCGGCCGACGATCTCGCCCCCGAGATCAGCCCCGCCCTCTCCTCCCGTCGTCGCATGGGCGCGTACGACGCTGCCATGCGTTGCGGCAGGCCGCAGCCTGCGCGCCACCCCATGACGCTAGCACACAGCCGCCTGTTTGCAATTCAGGCGCGGCCGCGTCCGTGAGCCGGCGCCCGGCACGAGCTCTGTAGCAGGCGGGAGAACAGCAGCAGCGGCTCGACTCGCGAGCTCTTGAGCGCAAGGTCGAGCTGAACGACTTCACGGTGCAGACGCAGCAGCTCGTCCATCTCGAAATTGGATGCAGCCTTGAGACGGAAGTAGCCGCGCCAGGAAGGATGCCGGCGGCGGAAGCTCTCGGGCAGCGACTGCATGGGACCGAACAGCAGCTTGTCGGCCTTCATCTGCATGGCCCCTCGCGGTAGCAGATCGAGCATCGGCCGCACTTCCATGAGCTCGCCGATGTGGGTGGCGAGCAGCGCCGTCAGGCGGAGCGGAGGCTCGCCGTCGGCGAGCAGGCGCTCGATCATCCTTTCGGCGTCGGCCAGGCGCCGCTCACTGACGGCGCCCGTGAAGTCGAAGACCCAGGTCTGCGCCAGGTCTCGCATCCCGCGCCGGACGTGCTCGACCTCGATGCAGGCCGGATCCGCGATCGTCAGGGTCAGGCGATCGACCTCCTGCAGCAACTCGCCGATGTTGGTGCCGGCGCGCGAGACGATCTCGCCGATGGCACCGGCACCGATGCGCGTGACGCCCGCGCCGCGAAGGCGCGCCTCGACGATGGTGGCGAGTTGCGCGGGATCGATGCGGCCTTCGCGCGTCGTATCGAGCCGAAGATCTTCGATTTTCGCGTGCTTGGCCAAGTACTTGTATAGCCGGCTTCGAGCATCGATGGAGGTGGCCGAGACGAACAGGAACGTCTCGGCGGGAAGGCCTTCTTCCAGGATGCCCAGAAGAGCCTCCTGTCCGCTGTCGCCGCTCTCTTCGCCGTCGCGCTCCTCGCCCGTCTCCGGGTCGGCCGCCTTGCCGCGCGCTCTCGGCGGCGACCATCCGCGAATCCACACGCAGCGGCGCGAGGCGAACATGCCGACCTGGCGAAGCGCGAGCAACGCCTCCGCCAGCGGCCGCTCGCCGCCACGAAACACTTCCAGGTTGAGCGACTGGGCCGATCGGTCCAGCACCTGGTCGATGGCAGACTGCACGAGCGGATCGACGAGCGAGGGCTCGCCGACAAAGAGCGTCACGGGCAGAGCGGCCTGGGCCGCCTTCGCGCTCACGCTCGCGTTCCGGGCCGTACGCGGCCGGTGCGTACCGGCGCCCACTCGCCGATCGCGGACGCGAGCAGGCGACCGCGATCGTCGTGGACGCCGGCTTCGATGACCACGCTGCGAGTGCCGTCGCCGCCGGTGATGCGTGCGCGGATCGTCAGCGGCCGACGCACGGTGACGGGTCGGCGGAACTCGACTTTCAGCGAGCGCGTCACGCCATAGCGGCCCGCCAGCTCGAGCAGCGCCCACCCCATCGCCTCATCCAGCATCGTCGCGACCACGCCGCCGTGCACGAGCCCTTCGTAGCCTTCGTACGCGCTGGTCATGCTCGCCTCGGCCACGACGGAGTCGCCGTCCCGGCGGAACGCCAGCTGCAGCCCGCGTTCGTTGCCGGGCGAGCAGCCGAAGCACCCGGCCTTGCCTTTGCCGTTGCCGCTCGATGTCCCCTCCGCACTCATGCCTGCAGGCGGGCTTCTCGACGGGGCGCGGGTGGCAGTCAAGTCTGGGCAGTGGCGCACGGATCCGAAGCGGGCAACTGCGTCGGACGCGGCGCCGTCGATGACGCGCCAGGGCGGCGGGCACCGGCAGGCGGCAATCCAGGTCCGGCCATGGCAAGCGAGGCCAACGTGGCGGCGGCAGGCGGCTGGCGTCGAAAATTGGAACCTGTTCTAATTCCGCCATGAACCCGAGGGCGCGGCGCATCGTCGACACCGCCATCGACCTTGCCGAGAAAGGCGGTTTCGAAGCCGTTCGGCTGCGCGACGTCGCCTCCGAGGCCGACGTCGCCCTTGGCACGCTGTACCGGTACTTCCGCAGCAAGGAAGACCTGCTCATCGCCGCGCTCACCTCGGAGGTCGAACAGCTCGAAGCGCGCATGCAGGCCAAGGCCACGCCCGGTGCGACTCCGCTCGAGCGTGTCAACGCATTCTTTCGCGGCGCCACCAAGGGCCTCATGCGCCGTCCGCGTCTGGCCCGCGCGATCCTGCGTGCCGCCGCCTCCGGCGATCACGAGCTTGCCGAGAAGGTCGCGTCCTTCCACGAACGGATGAGCGCGATGATCCTTGCCGCCATGCACGGTGTGACGGTGGGCGCCATCGCCGCGGCCGCAGCGCCGGGCGAAGCAAGCAACGGCGGCGCGGCGCCTGCCGTACCGACCGCGGACGAAAGGGCCGTTGCCGCTCTGCTGCAACACGTCTGGTTCTCCTGCCTGGTCGGCTGGGCCGGCGGCCTGATGGTGCAGAACCAGGTCATCGACCAGATGAACACCGCAACCTCACTGCTGATGCGCGCTGCGCACGAGGGATGAAGCCATGACCACGTCTCGCTATCCGATGCCGCCTTATCCGAACGGCTGGTACCAGGTCGCGTACACCGACGAGTTGGAAGTGGGCTCGCCGCAGCCGCTGCACTATTTCGGGCGCGAGCTGGTGATCTATCGCGGCGAGGACCGCCGCGCGCGCGTGTTCGACGCCTTCTGTCCGCACCTCGGCGCGCACCTCGGCTTCGGCGGCAAGATCGAGGGCAACGACATCCGCTGCCCCTTCCATGGCTGGCGCTACGACGGTGAAGGCAAGTGCAACGAGATCCCCTACGGCAAGCGCATTCCGCCGTCGGCCAGGCTGCGCGCGTGGGAGGTGATCGAGAAGAACGGCCTGATCATGGTCTGGCACCACGCGGGCGGGAGCGCGCCGGAGTGGGAGATTCCAGACGTGCCGGAATACGGGCACGAGGACTGGACGCCGTACGTGAAGCGGCGTTGGAAGATCAAGGCGCACAACCAGGAGATGGCCGAGAACTCGGTGGACATCGCACACTTCCGCTACGTGCATGGCACCCTGACGGTTCCCGAAAGCGTGGCCACGGCCGAAGGCGCGTGCCTGCACGTGGATTCCAAGATGAAGCTCGGCACGCCCATCGGCGAGGTCGAGGGCGGCATCGAGTCCAAGGCCTATGGCTTCGGCTTCAGCACGGTACGCTTCCGCGGCATCGTCGACACCCTGCTCGTAACTTCCGTCACGCCCATCGACGGTCAGTACGTGGACGTGCGCTTCTCGTTCAGCGTCAAGAAGATCGGCGACGCCGGCACCACGCGCGGCGTGGGCAAGGCGCTCATTGCCGACATCGACAAACAGATGAGCGAGGACATTCCGATCTGGGAGAACAAGGTGTTCCTGGAACGCCCGATGCTGTGCGACGGCGACGGGCCCATCGGCGTGTTCCGCAGCTGGTGCAAGCAGTTCTACAGCGCGGCTGCCTAGCGCCGCCGCTCGTCGCAGCGCCGGCGACGCGCGCGCATCGCGTCTTGGCACCGCAACCGGTCGGGCCGGCGCGCCGCGTCCGCGTGCTGTACCTGCCGTCTCTGCCGCCGACGACCCGTCAGCGTGCGGCGAGCTTCATCCCGGGTCCCTCCTGCCCCGCCAGCTCCATTCTGGCCGCCTTCTGAAGCTGGACGAAGGATTCCCGGATCGCCTCCACGAACACGTGCAGATCCGGCACCAGGTCCCAGTCCGCCAGCACGCCCCAGTACAGAGTTCCCATGTAGCTGAAGAGCGCGACGCCGAGGCCCTGATTCTCGAGCAGGTTCACCATCGGATAGATCTGCCGCAGCGGAGCGTCGAGCAGGTAGAGCTCGAGCTGCGGCCCCGGTACGTTGGTCACCACCAGATTGAACGGCCGCGAGCGCGTGGACAGGCGCACGGCCAGCGACAGCAGGCGCCAGGTCGTCATGTCGCTGACGCTGGCCAGGACCTGCGCGCCGAGCGCCTGTTTCGATTCCTTCAGGCGCGCCGTCGTCGCGCGTATGCGGTCCAGGCGCGTCACCGGATCCGCCTCATCGACCGGCAGATCGGTCATCCACAGCGCGATCCTGTTGCCGAGATGTCCGCGCTCCTCCGTGGATCGCACGCTGACCGGTACGTTCGCCCGGATGCGCAGAAAATCGGGATTGATGCCTCGGTGCTCGAGGAACGTGCGCACCGCGCCGGCGACCGTGGCGAGCACGACGTCGTTGACCGTGCCGCCGAGCGCATTCTTGACGGCCTTGATGTCCTCGAGCGGCAGCGCCAGCCAGTCCAGCCGCCGGTGCGGGCCGATGGGCTGGTTCCATGGCGTCGGCGAGGCAGGTCGGATCGTGGACGTCAGCGTCTCGGCCACGCCTTCGACGCCATCGACGACTTCGCGCACCACCTGCGACGGGTCCGAAAGCAGAGCCGGCACGCTCGCGAGCGCTGCCACGGGTCGCGCCACGCGCCGCCACAGCTCTTCGGCGGCAAGGACGACCGGGGACGGCGCGGGCCTGGGCACGAACGCGCGGGGCGGAAGGAACGTGGTGGTGGGAAACGGGTTCAGCAGCACCGCCATCAGATCGACGCCGGAGATGCCGTCGATCATGCAGTGGTGGACCTTCTGGATGACGGCGAAATGCCTGCCTCCTTCCAAGCCTTCGACGACCCAGAACTCCCACAGCGGCTTGCTGCGATCCAGCCCCTGCGAGTCGATGCGGCCGGCCAGCAGCTTGAGCTGCTCCGTCGTGCCGGGCCGCGGCAGGCTGGTGTGGCGCACGTGGTAGGCGATGTTGAAATGATCGTCGTCCACCCAAACCGGCAGCCGCTCGATGGGAACGTAGTCGAGGCGCTGGCGATAGCGCGGAATCTGGTCGAGGCGCGATGCAACGTAGGAGCGGATGCGCCCGATGTCGACGCCGCCGGACTCGTTGGCAAGCGAGGCGGTTTCGAAGACCGTCACCGCGCCGATGTGCATGTGCGCGTTGCCGTCCTCGAGGGCGAGGAAGGCGTTGTCGGCGGCGGTCAGCGGCTCGTAGGCGTAGCGGGCCATGGATCAGGAAGCTCCTTCAGTCGTTGCGGCCGAGCAGGCCTGTGCGGCGGCTGGCGGCGAGCGCATCGATCGCGTCGACGCGGCGGATCACGCGCCGCAGCTCGGCGGCGAATGCTCGGCGCTTCTCCGCAAGATCACTGCCGTCGCTCGCGAGCAACCCGCGGTTGCCGGCTAGCCGCAGCGCCGTCTGGAACAGCACCTTCGAGACCGACTCGGCGCGCGCCACGCGGCGCTGGAGCTGGTACTGCTTTCCGAGCGCCAGGCACTGCGCGACGAATCTTGCCTCGTCGAGCTTCTCCTTCGGATCGACCTTGGTCAGCGCGTCGGCGACCACGCGGTACGCCTCCAGGAACGGCCGCAGCACGCGGTGCGAATTGAACGGCTTGATCGAGAGCAGCAGCTGCTCGGTCTCCTTGCCGCCTGCGCGCAGCCTGCTCTCCCATTCCGGGTCGTGGAAGGCCATTTCCTCGCTCATCTCGGCGCGGAAGGTGGCGCGATCGGCGAAGAAGAACTCGAACTTGAGCAGATCGCGCAGCGCCATCGCCTCGTTCCAGAACAGCTCGAGCCTGTCGCCCGCTCCCGCCTCCGCCGCGGCCACGACCGCGAGCTCGGCGATGGAGCCGGTGACGAAGAAGTGGATGATCGTGTTGCGGTAGTACGCAGCCGTCAGGTACTCGTCGGAGCGGATGGCGTAGACGGCGTCGGCGCCCTCGGCAAAACAGGTGACGACGCCATTCTCGACCAGGTGCTCGAGCACGCGCTGCACCGAATCGGGCCGGGTCAGGTCCAGGTCCTCGGTCATCGGAAGCTTTCGGCGCCGTACGTAGGCCACCAGGTTGGTCAGCGCGGCCACCGTCTCCTCGACCGTCAGGGCCCGGTCGCCCACGCCGAGCAGCGCCAGCGTCACCAGCGAGGTGGGCGTGATGGGCGTGGCCTTGTTGATGCGGAAGCAGACTTCGAACGCGAGCTTCTGCAGATCCAGGCTGTTCTCGGCGATCTCCTCGGCGGTATCGGCCGTGCCGCGCTCGCCTAGCTGCTCGTTGAGCGAGATCGGCTCGCCGAACTCGATGTGGATGCCGCCGTAGCGGCGCCGCAGGCGGCGGATCACGCGCAGGAACCAGCCGAAGCTCTCCGACTCCTTGGCCGACCCGCGCTGCTCGGCCACGTACTCGCCGACGTCCTGGATCTGATCGTACGCGATCGCGACGGGCAGCAGCACGACGTCTTCGCTCTTGCCGCGCCGCCACGCATCCACGACGTAGGCAAGCATGCCGAAGCGCGGCGGCAGCATCTTTCCCGAGCGCGAGCGGCCGCCTTCGATGTACCACTCGAGCGAGAACCGCTTCTCGATCAGGTAATCGATGTAGTGCCGCAGCACGAACTTGTAGACCGGATTGTCCTTGAACGTGCGGCGGATGAAGAACACGCCGGCGCGCCGCACCAGCGGTCCGACCGGAAAGAAGTTCATGTTGATGCCGCCGGCCGTGTGGTTGGGCGGATGCCCGTTCTCGTGCAGCACGTACTGCAGGACCAGATGGTCCAGATTGGACTTGTGCGTGGGCAGGAACACGACCGGATGGCGCTGGGCCAGACTGTAGATCTGCTCGAGCCTCTTCTTGTCGTAGTGGATGATGTCGCCGTAGCCGCGCCGGTACAGCGAGCGGATGATGAAGGCGACGACGTCGATGACGAAGGGATCGTGAGTGGCCGCGATCTCGCGCAGATACCGCTGCGCATCCTCGGCGACCTTGGCCTCGGGCTTGCCCAGCTCGCGCGCCAGGCGTGCCAGACCTCCGCGAAATGCCGGCCGGCCCAGGATGTCCTGCTCGACCATGCGCGGGACCTTGTAGCGTGCGCCGCGAAGGCGACGCTCGGCCCGCTCCAGCGCCAGCGTGGCCTGCCGCGCGATGAACTCGGCCAGTCCCGTCGTCTCGCCGATGTCCTCGCCGCCGGCGCTGCGCCACCGCGCCCTCAGCTCCGAGAGGCGCGCCGGCTCGCCCGCCACGACCCGGCATCGCTCCGGATGACGCGCGATCGTCCATCGCTGCCGCACGCGTCCCGGATCGCGCGGATCGCTCATGGTCAGCATGTCGAGCGTGGAGAGCGTGCGTAGGCCGTCGGTCTTGCCCGAGAACCACGCCACGCGCAGCGGGGCCATCAGCGGATCTCCGCCCGAGGCGACCGCCGACTCGAGCGCCGCGTGGCTTCCCCTGCGGCGCCTGGCGGGGCCGCGCGTGGGAGGAATGGAGACGACATCGACCGCCGCGTCGGGGAATTCCCCGGGACGCTGGCGCGCGATCCAGTCCTTCAGCAGCCTGCGTTCGAGCTCGGTGCAGGCGTCGAGAAGGAAGACGATCCGCTCGGCACTCGCGCTCGGCCATGGCGGCTCGATGGACCCGGTGTCGGCGGAAAGGGCGGCCAGGCTCACGGCGAGTCTTGTAGGCCAGTGGCCGCTCACAACGCAACGGCGGCGTGCTATGGTGCGCGCCCCCATGAGTAGTAGGGCACTGATGACGCGGGACATCGAGGAAGGACCGTCCGGCCCTTCCATCGGTGCGTTCTTCGACCTCGACCGCACCTTGATCGCCGGCTTCTCGGCCTCCGCATTCGTGCGCGACTGGCTGACCAGCGGCAGGGCCGCCGCCGTCGACGTCGCGACCTCAGCCGCAGCCGCCCTTTCCTTTCAGCTCGGCCAGAAGAACTTCTCGGCCTTCGTGTCGGAAAGCCTGCAGATGGTGCGCGGCCTGACCGAGGCCGAGCTCGAGGAGATCGGCGAGCGCCTGTTCGGGCAGACGATCGCCGCCAGCATCTACCCCGAATCCCGTGCGCTGGTGGAAGCGCATCGCGCCAAGGGGCACACGCTGGCCGTCGTCTCTTCGGCCACGCGCTTCCAGGTCGCTCCCGTCGCGCGCGAGCTAGGCATCGAGCACGTCTTCTGCACCGGCCTGGAGGTGGCCGACGGCAAGCTCACCGGCAACGTGGTGCGGCCGACCTGTTACGGCCCGGGCAAGGCCGAGTTCGCCGAAGCGTTCGCGCGCGAGCGCGGCATCGACATGAGCCAGAGCTACTTCTACACCGACAGCGACGAGGATCTTCCGCTGCTGCTGGCGGTGGGGCGGCCGCGTCCGGTCAATCCGAGCAGGCGCCTGGCGGCGATCGCGGCCAAGCGCGTCTGGCCCGTGCGCACGTTCACCAGCCGCGGCATGCCGAGCATCACCGATATCGTGCGCACGTCTCTGGCCGTGGGTTCGATGATCCCCTCCTTCCTGCTCGGCCTGCCGGCGGCGATCCTGGACGGCGACTTCCGCCAGGCCATCAACCTTGCCGCCACGACCTGGGGAGAGCTCGGAACCGCGCTGGCCGGCATCCACATGACGGTGCATGGCGAGGCCAACATCTGGACGCAGCGGCCGGCCGTGTTCATCTTCAACCATCAGAGCGCACTGGACGTCCTGCTGGTATGCAAGCTGCTGCGTCGCGACTTCGTCGGCATCAGCAAGCAGGAGGTGCGCACGGTGCCTATCCTCGGGCAGGCGTTCGAGCTGGCCGGCACCATCTTCATCGACCGCTTCAATCACGCCGAGGCCATCAAGGCGCTGGAGCCGGCCACCGAGGCGCTCCGGCACGGGCTCTCGATCGCCATTGCGCCCGAAGGCACGCGCAGCGTGGGCACGCGCCTGGGCCGCTTCAAGAAGGGGGCCTTCCGCATCGCGATGGCGGCTGGCGTGCCGGTGGTCCCGATCGTCATTCACAACGCGGTGGATGCGCTGCCCAAGCACGGCCTGGTCATCCGCTCCACCAGCGTGGAGGTGACGGTGCTGGCGCCGATTGCCACCACCGGCTGGACGCACGAGAACCTCGACGAGAACATCCGCAGGATCGAGGAGCAGTACCGGCGCGTGCTGGCCATCCACGACCACGAATGAGGAGGACGACATGAGCGATGCACCGGCGCCTGCGCGCAACTTCAACCACATCGCCTTCCCCACCGCCGACACCGAAGCCACTCGGCGCTTCTACACCGAAGTGCTCGACATGAAGCTGGTCGGTGCCGTGCGGCCCGACATGAGCGGCACGACACGCCAGGAGCACCCGCACATCCATACGTTCTTCGCGACCGGCAGCGGCGAATGCATCGCGTTCTTCGAGATTCCTGGCTTCCGGCCGCAGCCCAACAAGGATGGTGCGCCCGATTTCACCCGCCACATCGCCTTCGGCGTCGATTCCGAGGAGCAGCTTCTGGCGTGGCGGCGGCGCCTGCAGGAGAAGGGCGTGGAAGTCAGCGGCGTCATCGAGCACGAAGGGATCTGGAAATCGATCTACTTCCGCGACCCCAATCACCTGGTGCTGGAGCTGACGTGGCAGACGCGGCCGCTGTCGGCGGAGGACGCCGACAACGCACGGGCAATGGTGGAGGATTGGAACAGGACCCACGGCGGCTGGGCAGCAGGAAACGTCGGATGAACATGACGCTGGACGGAAAGGTCGCGGTGGTCACGGGCGGCTCGCGCGGGATCGGCAAGGGCATTGCGGCGGCGCTGGCGCAGGCAGGAGCTCGCGTGATGATCACCTCGCGCAATGCCGAGAGCTGTCAGGCGGCGGCGGCCGAGATCGGCGCCGACTGCCTGTTCGAGCCGGGCCACGTGGGACGGCAGGAGGACGCCGAGCGCGTCGTGGCCGCCACGATGCAGCGGCTCGGACGGCTCGACATCCTCGTCAACAACGCCGCCACCAATCCCTACGCCGGCCCCACCATCGACGTCGACATCCCGCGCTGGGAGAAGACGATCAGCACCAACCTGACGGCGCCGCTGGTGTGGACGCAGCTAGCCTGGCGCACCTGGATGAAGGAGCACGGCGGCTCCATCATCAACATCTCGAGCGTAGGCGGGCTGGCGACCAACCCGATCCTCGGCGTCTATGACGTCACCAAGGCGGCGCTCATCCATCTGACCAAACAGCTGGCTGCCGAGCTCGGGCCCAAGGTGCGCGTCAACGCAATCGCACCGGGCCTGATCAAGACCGACTTCGCGCATGCACTTTGGGCAGAAGGACGCGGGGACGCCGTAGCGATGGCTTACCCGCTCAAGCGCCTCGGAGAGCCACGAGATATCGCTCAGGCTGCCCTCTATCTTGCCGACGACGCCGCCAGCGGCTGGATGACCGGCAACACGCTCGTCATCGACGGCGGCGGACTGGTCAGCTTCGGCAAGGTCGGCTGAGACCATCGTCGCGCGCGAGGCGCGCAGCAACGCGCGCGTCTTGCGCGACGAAAGTCTGGTCTTCGTGCTTCGCGCCCACAGGCGCCGGCCAAGTCCGAATATCAGCAGATACATTGCCCTGTCCTCTTGGCGGGAAGGTCGCTGCCTTCCCGCCGGTCGCAAAACCGATCCTCCATTGGATGCATGCAGCTCGAGACGCTCGCGCATCACACCAGACGCAGCCGCGCACGGCCCATGGCGCTGGATTGCAGCAGCATCCACAGCGCCATCGCACTGGCCAGGGCGCCGGCGGCGAACACCGCGCCGTAGCCCGAGGCCTCGGCCAGCACGCCCAGAGCGGCGGCGCCGCCCCACGCGCCGAGATTGAAGGCGCCGGCGAAGAGCGTCATCAGCCGCCCGCGCTCGCTCGGTAGCGAGTACTCGATTGCCAGCGCATTGAGCGACGGAAAGAACACTCCGTGCGCCAGGCCGAACACCGCGCCGATGCCGATTAGCGAGGTGGCGCCGAACAGCGCCACGTACGCGACGATGGCCACGTAGAGCGTCAGCGCCAGCAGTGCCACGCGCTTGCGCCCGAAGCGGTCGGGCAGCCAGCCGCAGAACAGGCGCACCGCCACCGCCGCCGAAGCGTACGCGACGAAGAAGCTGCTGACGTCGCGATAGCCCTCGGCCAGCGCCAGCGGCTGCAGGAACGTGAACATGGCCGCGAACGCCACTGCGATGAGGAACACCACGCTCATGTACAGGCGGCTCTGCGCGCGGCGCGCCACCTGCATCAGCGTCCCGCGACGACCTTCCTGCACCGGCGTTCGCCCGTCGGCGCAGCCGGCGAGCACCGCCGCCACCAGCGACGCGACCACGGCCAGCGCGAACACGCTCGGCCACCCCGCCGCCTCCGCCAGCGGCTCGTCGATGGCCGGAGCGATCGCATTCATGATCAGCATGCTGCTGCCGGCCAGCCCGACGGCTTCGCCGAGGCGCGAGGTCGGCGCCATGTCGGCGATCAGCGTCGAGTACGACGCCATCTGCATCGTGAAGGCGATGCCCTGCACCACACGCAGCGCGTACAGGAGAAACCCGACTTCGGTGACGTAGGTGAAGCCGAGCGAGCTGAGGGCCAGCAGCAGCGCGGATCCGACGAACAGCGCGCGCCGCGAGACGTGATCGATGCAGCTTCCCACGGCCACCGTTGCGGCCACCGAAGCTGCGCCGAAAACGCCCGCGACCCAGCCGATCTCGGCAGGACCCGCACCCAGCTCGAGGGCCAGGTACTTGGGCAGCAGATGAAAGCTCGAGAATGCGAAACCGAAGGCGCTGCCGGCACTCAGCAGCAGTGCGAACGGGCGCGTCCAGAGCACGTCGGCAGTCGCGACGCGCACCGAGGCGCCGCTGGCCAAACCGCCGGCTGTTCCTGGTCCCTGCTCTAGGATCGTGTCTCGCATCGTCTCTCTCCAGCCTTCTCCGAAGAGGCCGAGGAGCGATGCGGTTTCCGCGACACCCTTCGGCCTGGCTCCGGCGAAGGGTTGCGGTTGCTGCGTCTTACGACTTCAGGCGGACCACAACGCCTTCTCGCCATGCCAGTGCATGAGCGAAATGAACGTCGGATTAGCCTGTTTGCGTACGCGCAGCATCGGGAGCTTCGAGTTGTAGTCGCCCATTGCTTCGCGGTCAAGCCTGGCGGACGAGAAACTCACTCCTCGATGAGATCTTCGATCCAGGAATAGACTGCGACGGCCGAGGGAAGGCCGATGGTGCTTGCCGCAAGGGCAACGACATGGCGAATCGCCTCCGGTGTGCAGCCGGCTGCGCGCGCCTTGCGCACGCAGGAATGGACGGCGCCTTCGCGACCGGCGCCGACGGCCACGGCCAGCTTGAGCAGGCGCAGCGTCTGCTCGTCGTAGGGACCGGCCTCTTCGGCCTTTCGCATCATGTCCCATGCTTCGCCGAGCTTGGGAAAGTGTCGTACGAAGGAGCTGTAGGTTCTGGGCGGCTTGGCTGGCTGGTTGCTCATCACGAACCTCTCCTGTCGTTGCCGCGCGCGGGCCCGACAACGACGTTGCGCGGCGTCCCATCCAGGAACGCGCGCACGTTCTGCGCGGTCTCCCGCATTAGACGCTGCCGAGCCGCGAGAGTCGACCACGCCATATGCGGGGTGATCCAGCAGGCAGGCGCCGAGAGCAGCGGATGATCGGACGGTGGCGGCTCGGCCGACAGTACGTCGAGCGCTGCGGCGGCGGGTCGCCCGCTTGCAAGCGCGCGTGCGAGCGCGGCCTCGTCGATGAGGCCGCCGCGCGCGGTGTTGATGAGGATGCTTCCGCTGCGCATGCGCCGCAGAAGGCTCGCATCGACGAAGCGCTCGTTGTCGTCGGTCAGCGGGCAGTGCAGGCTGACGATGTCGGCCTGCTCGAAGATCTGCTCCACCGATGCCCACGCAAAGCCGCGGTAGCTGCCGGGGCGGCTGCGGCTGGGGCTGTGCGCGAGGATTCGCATGCCGAAGGCGCTGGCGATCTCTCCTACGCGGCAACCGATGCGGCCATGCCCGACGATGCCGAACGTCTTGCCGGCAAGCTCGGTCGTCGTGCGCAGCCAGAAGCTGAAGTCCGCGCTCCTGGACCAGGCGCCCTCGGCCACGGCCATGGCGTGCGCGCCCACCGCGTTCGTCACCTCCAGCAGCAACGCGAACACGTGCTGCGCCACCGACTCGGTCGAATACTCGGGCACGTTGCAGACGACGATGCCGCGTGCGGCGGCCGCCTCCAGATCGACCACGTTGGTGCCGGTGGCCAGCACCGCGATCATGCGCAGCTCCGGCAGCGCATTCAGCGCGTCGGCGGTGATGAGCGTCTTGTTGGTCAGGATGATCGCGGCGCCGCGTGCGCGCTCGACCACGGCCTCGGGCGAGGTGCGTTCGTGGACGACGAGCGTGCCGAGGGCGGCGACGTCGGTCCACGGATTGTCGCCCGGATCGAGGGTGGCGCCATCGAGGACGACGATTTTTCCCGCGCGCCCGTTGTGCTTTGCTTCGCTCAACGGCGCCGTTGTGGTCCGTCGCCTTTTGCGACGCAACACGGCCATCAGGAGCCCATCATGCCGCTCGAGCCCATCGTCCTGGACAGCGTCAAGAAGATCGGCCTCGGTCTGCAGCGCCCCGAAGACGTCGTCGTCTCCCGGGACGGACGCGTGTGGGCCTCGGATCAGGCCAGCGCCTGCGCCGAGATCCTTGCCGACGGCAGCCTTCGGCGCCTCGGCAAGGCCGGCGGCGCGCCCAACGGCATCAACATGGACCTGGAAGGCAACATCATCATCGCCAATTTCTTCGACGGGCCCCTTCAGAAGCTCGACGTAACGAGCGGCGACGTCACGACGGTCTGCAACGAGGTGGAGGGCGTGCGCCTGACGCACGCGAACTACCCGCTCGTCGACAGCCGCGGCAACATCTGGTGCACCAACTCGACGTACGCCGACCCGTGGGAGACGGCGCTCGATGGCCGCTCCGACGGCTTCCTGTTCCGCGTCGCTCCCGACGGCACGGGCACCATCCTCGCCGACGGCATCCAGTTCGCCAACGGAATCGCGCTGGATGCCGAGGAGCGCTTCCTCTGCGTGTGCCAGACCACCGGCTGCAACGTCCTGCGCTATCCCATCCATGGCGATGGCAGCCTTGGCCCGGCCGAGCTGTACGGCCCGGTGCTCGGCGAGCGTATTCCGGCCGGTGTCACGCCCGATCAGCTGCCGCCGCCCGAAGTGCTGCGCACGCTCGGCCTCACCGACGGCTGCGCCTTCGACGCCGAAGGCAATCTGTGGGTCACGCTGGTCACGGCCAACAAGATCGTCGCCATCACGCCGGCGCTCGAAGTCGTCACCATCCTCGAGGATCCCACCGGTGCGGTGATGAACCATCCCACCAACGTCAGCTTCGGCGGCGCCGACATGAAGGACCTCTACATCGGCAGCATCGCGGTCGACTACGTCCTGAAGGCGCGCAGTCCGGTCGCGGGCATGCCGCTGGTGCACCAGCGCTGACCCGCAACGCCGCGCTATCGCGGGGACGGGATCGAAACGGCCTTCGGTCCGGTCAGATCCTCGAGCATCTCACCGTACATGCCGCGCTTGAGCACGCGGCACGCATCGCGGCTCTTGCCGGCAAGCGGCCGAAGCCGCTCCACTGCCGCCGGCACGACACCCGCCTCCGGCTCGATCGCATCGACGATGCCCAGGCGCAGGCTCTCATCGGCCGAGAAGCGTGCGCCGGTCAGAACAGCGTCGCGGAAAACCCGCTCGCCGAGCTTCTCCTTGATGAGCGTGCGCATGCCCAGCACCAGCGGCATGCCAAGATCGATCTCGGGCAGGCAGAAGTAGCCGCGGTCGCTGCGCATGACGCGCCAGTCGTGCGCCAGCGCCAGCATCGCGCCGCCCGCGAAAGCATGCCCGTTCATCGCCGCGCAGGTCGCGACGGGGAACGCCACCAGACGGGCGAACAGCGCGAGCACCTGCCCGATGAACTTCATCGACGCCTCGTGCTCCTGCGTCGTCAACCAGTCCAGGTCGAGGCCGTTCGAGTAGAACTTCCCCTCCCCGGTCGTCACCAGCGCCGCCGCGCCCTTGCTGCTCTCGACTTCGTCCAGCGCCTGGTTCATCGCCCCGAGGAATGCCGGGTTGAACCGGTTCTCCCCGCACTTCATCTGCAGGATGAAAACATCCCCATCACGCGTCAGCTCGACATCGGCCATGAAAAACCCCGCGGTTAAGATGCAACTCCAAAAGCGACGTCAGGCCATCGCAACGCCACAACGCGGGCGACGAGAGTGCCCGAGATGCGAGGCAGCGGCCCGGGCCGCGAGCGGAAGCGTACTTCCTGTACGCTGAGCACGCAGGCCGGGCCGCAACGAAGCAGATCGGATGCTATCGTCGGCCGCGCATCCAGCGGCGCAGTCTCAGTCGCGACGGTACATCGTAACGACAGCCGCCCCGCCCAAGCCGAGATTATGCTGCAGTGCGACCTTGGCACCCGGCACCTGCCGCTTCTCCGCCTGTCCCCGCAGCTGCCAGTTCAGCTCCGCGCACTGCGCAAGCCCGGTGGCGCCCAGCGGATGTCCCTTCGAGATGAGGCCACCGGACGGATTGACGACCCACTTGCCGCCGTAGGTGACGGCGCCCGAATCGATCAGCTCTCCGCCCTTGCCCGGCTCGCACAGGCCGAGGCCCTCGTACGTGATGAGCTCGTTGCACGAGAAGCAGTCGTGCAGCTCGATCACCTGCACGTTCTCCGGGCCCATGCCCGACTGCTCGTAGACCTTCTCGGCGGCCTTGCGGGTCATGTCGGCGCCGACCAGCTTGATGCACGACTTCTCCTCGAACGTGGAGGGGAAGTCCGTGGTCATCGCCATGCCGGCGATCTCGACGGCGTTCTTCTGGAGGCCGTGCTTCTTGACGAAGTCCTCGCTCGCAAGGATCGCCGCACCGGCGCCGTCGCTGGTCGGGCAGCACTGCAGCTTGGTCAGCGGGCCGTAGACGGTCGGAGCGTTCAGGATGTCGTCGAGCGAATACTCGTCCTGGAACTGCGAGTACGGGTTGTTGACCGAGTGCTTGTGGTTCTTGTGCCCGATCTTGGCGAACTGCTCCCTGGTCGTGCCGTACTTCTCCATGTGCTCGATGCCGGCGTTGCCGAAGAACTGCGGTGCGCCGGGCGCATTGGCAAAGCCGCGCAGCGCGACCATCTCCGAGAAATGCTTGTCCATGGGGTTGGTGCGGTCCTGGAACTTCATTCCAAGGCTGCCCTTCTCCATCTTCTCGAAGCCGAGCGCCATGGCGCACTCGGCCAGCCCGCCCTCGATGAACTGCTTGGCCATGAACAGCGCCGTCGAGCCCGTGGAGCAGTTGTTGTTGACGTTGTAGATGGGCACGCCGGTGATGCCGATCTCGTAGACGGCGCGCTGGCCGGCGGTGGAGTCTCCATAGCAGTAGCCCACGGCCACCTGCTCGACCTTGTCGAAGGAGAGTCCGGCGTCGGTCAGGGCCTTGGTCCCTGCCTCCCTGGCCATGTCGGGGTAGTCCCAGGCCTTGCTGCCCGGCTTCTCGAACTTGGTCATGCCGACCCCGACGACGAACACTTTCCTGCCCATTTCGCTGCTCCTGTGGTTGGTTGGTGCCCGGCCCCGTCCTGCCAAGGGGCCGGTGCACGATCTTGCAGTTAACCGAGGCGCAGCGGAGAAGCGAGCGCCGCGGCGTGCCGGGGCGGTCTACGCCAGAAACCCGTCGACTGTGCCCGCGAGGCCGAGGCGTCAGACCGGGCCTGGGTTCAGGAACTCCAGGATCAACGCGTTGACCTGCTCGGCCGCCTGGATGTGCGCGCAGTGGCCGGCGCCGGGCAGCACCGCAATCTGCGCGCCCGGAATGCGGTCGGCCAGGATGCGCGCGTTGCCCGGCGGCACCAGCACGTCGTGCTCGCCGGTGACCACCAGGGTCGGGTGCGCGATCTGCGCGAGGCGTTCCCACGTGTCATGCCCCATGACCGCCGCCATCTGTGCCGCCAGCGTCGGTGCGCCAGCAGGCGTGAAGCCCGTGTCCGCGAGCAGTCCCTTGATCTCGTCGAAATTGGTTTCGAGATAGTCGCCGGGGAACAGCGTGGGCCCGATCTTGCGGATGACCTCGGCAGGATCCTCGGGCTGCTCGAGCATGAGCGTGCCGAGAAGGTCGCCGATGATCTCGCCGTCCGGCTGCTCGGTGTGCGCGCCGCCGCAGTTGGTCTCCAGAAGAATGAGCTTGTCGACGCGCTCCGGGTGCATCAGGACGAGCTCCTGCGCGATCATGCCGCCGTAGGACAGGCCCACGACGTGTGCGCGCTCGATGTCGAGATGATCGAGCACGGCCACGGCATCGGACGCGAGCAGCCCCATGGACACGGTGCGGTCGTCGCACTCGGACTTGCCGATGCCGCGGTGATCGGTCGTGATCACCTGGAAGCTGCGCGACAGCACCGGCACCTGCGGGAACCACCATCGCATCGGTGCGCCGAAACCCATCAGCATCAGGACGGGCGGCCCCTGACCATGTGTCTCATAGTAGATGCGACCGCCTTCGATCGGTGCGTACGGCATGTCTGTCTCCTGCCCTTCTCGTGCAATGCGCGTTGCTCTGCCCGCAACTCGCTGGTTCAATGCGCCTCTCGCGGCGACCCGACGCCGCGCGTTCTACCAGAGGAGCACGTCATGGCCGAGCAGTTCGAGCTGACCGACGAGATGAAGGCCCAGATCGGCAAGCAGTCGCCGCCCTGGGACTACGAGGTGACCACGACCAGCGTGCGCATGTTCGCTCGCGGCGTCGGCTACACCGATCCCGTCTACTATGACGTGGAGGCGGCCCGGAAGGCGGGCTACCGCAGCCTGCCGGCGCCGCCGACCTACCTCGGCACCGCCGTCTTCATCCCCGGCCGCTGCAGCGACACGTTCAGCGGGCCTTCCGAAGGGCTGCCCAGCGTCCATCACGGCCTCAAGGGCCTGCTCGACGGCGGCACCGAGACCGAGTACGTCGACGACATCTGCGCCGGCGACACGCTGACGGCCGTGCAGAAGCTGGCCGATCTCAAGGTCGCCAGCAGCGGCGCGCTCGGCAGGATGCTGCTGGTCACGTTCGAGACCACCTACACCAACAAGGCCACCGGCAAGGTCGTCGCCAGGCAGCGCGGCCAGGCCATCTACTACTGAGCAGGGAGGCGAGCATGCCGCGATTCGAAGAGATCGAGGAAGGCCAGGCGCTGCCCGAGCTGCGCAAGACCCCGACCCTGCAGACGCTGGTGAAGTACTCGGCCGGCAGCGGCGATTTCAATCCGCTGCACCACGACTACGATTTCCCGCAGTCCAAGCAGATCGGCTCCATCATCGTCCACGGGCGCTTCAAGTACGCGTCGCTCGGACAGCTCGTTTCGGACTGGCTGGGCCACGCCGGACGCATCGAGAGGATCTCGTGCCAGTACCGCGGCATGGACCTCCCGAACGCGACGTTCGTCTGCAAGGGCGTCATCAAGAAGAAGTCGGACGAAAACGGAAAGAGAACGGTGGAGATCGACGTTTGGACCGAGAACGCCGAAGGAAAGAAGACGACGCCCGGCTCGGTCACCGTCGCGTTTCGATGAGGAGGTCTTCGTCACGCTGGATCTCGGCCCACTTTTGCACCTTCCAGCGCTCGAACTCCTCGCCTTCCCACGCACGATGATCGCCCCGCCGGTAGGCCTGCGCATTGCGATGGTAGAGCCAGGCGTTGAGGCGATTCTCGCGTGCGGAGTCGCGCTGCTTGATGGCCTTGGCCGGAATGCCGGCGATGATCGAGCCGGGCTCGAAGGTCGAGCCTTCCTTGACCACCGCGCCGCCGGCCACGATCGAGCCCGCGCCGATCACCGCACCGTCCATCACAACCGCCCCTACGCCGATCAGGCAGGCATCGCCGATCGTCGCACCGTGCACGGTGGCGTGATGGGTGATCGAGCAGAAGTCGCCGATGATCGTCGGCACGTCGTAGCCGACGTGGATCATCACGAAATCCTGCAGGTTGGTCATGCGGCCGATGCGGACGTGGCAGCACTCGCATCGGATCACCGAGTTGAACCATAGCGAGGAGCCTTCGCCGATGGTGACTTTGCCATGGACGGCGGCCGTCGGCGCCAGGAAGACGCTGTCGTGAATCGATTGCACGAGGCCACAGATGCCGGCTGCGGCGATTCGGAGCAAGAACGCGCCGTCGCGGCGGAAGCCGAGGTGCGAAAGCGCGGCCACATCGCACTGGCATCGATGGTGGCCGTCGCGTGCCTCCTCTTCGCGTTCGTCTACCCGCCGTTCGACGTCGGCACCATCGCGCTGGTGGCGGTGGCGCCGGTCGCGCTGGTCCTGCTCGATCCCAGCCTGCGATGCTCGCTGGCGGCTGCCGCCGGCTCCGGACTGGCGTTCGGGTGGCTGGCGGCGCTGATGATCGTGGGCCCGTGGATGTACCAGGCGGCGGCGCAGTACTTCGACAAGCCCGCCACCTTCGCCGCCGCCTTCACCGTTGCCGTCAACGGCGGCTACGTGGCGGTCTTCTATGCCGCATTGTTTGCGCTGCTGCGGCTGCTGGCCGCGGCCTCGCCGGTGCAAGCGGTGCTCGGCACGGCCTCGTTGTGGACGGGCCTCGAGTACGTGCGCGCTGCCGCTGCCGGCAATGCCTGGGCGCTGCTCGGACAGGGCCTGCATGACGTGCCGGTGCTGCGCGAGGCTGCCGGCGCCGGCGGCGTCTGGCTCCTGACCTGGGCTTGCGCACTGACGGGAGCCGCCATCGGCGTGGCGCTGCGGCGCGACATCGATGCGCGCGCGCGACGCCTGGCCATCGATCTGGCCGTTGCCGGTCCCGTCGTTCTGGCGCTGCTGGCGTGGGCGACCCGGCCGGCGCCCGCTGGCCGCGCGCTGCTGCCGCTTCGCGTGGCAGGCGTGCAGGCCGACATCGCCGGCACCGATCTGTGGAAGCCCGAGCTGCGCATGGCGCATCTGCAGCGATACGTCGAGATGACGCGAGAGCTCGAGCCGGGACGCGTCGACCTGGTGGTGTGGCCCGAGAACGCGGTTCCCCTACTTCTGGACGCGGACAAGGCCGTGCGCGAGCGCCTCGCCGACCTGGCGCGCACGCTCGGCAGCGCCTTGCTCGTCGGTGCGCCGCGCAGCAGCTCGGGCGGGGACGGCACCGCACGCTTCTTCAACAGCGCCTGGCTGTTCGCGCCGGACGGCTCGGTCGCGCACTACGACAAGCTGCATCTGCTGCCCTACATCGAGACCTCTCCCGCCTTCATGCCCGTCATTGCTCCGAGCGCGCAGTACGATGAAGGCGACGGTGTCGTGCTGTTCGACGTCGCCGGATGGCGAGTCGCCCCGCTCATCTGCCTGGAGGCGATCCATCCCGGCTATGCGCGCGCGGCGGCCATGACGGGCGCGGACGTTTTCGTCAACATCTCCAACGATGCCTGGTTCGGCGCCGGATACGGCCCCGAGCAGCATCACGTGATGAGCGTGCTGCGCGCAGCCGAAAGCCGCCGCCCGATGGTGCGAGTGGCCAACGGAGGGGTGACGGGCGCCGTCGATGCGCGCGGCGCGCCGATCGGCGAGCGCAGCGTGCGATCGACGGGCGTGCGTCTGTTCGAGGTGGCGCCCGCGGACAAGCCGCTGTCGTTCTTTCACCGGTGGGGAGACTGGGCGGCCTGGGCTGCGCTCGTGCATTCGGCGCTGCTGTGCGGGCATGCGCTGCGCCGCCGCCGGCAGGCCGCGAACCGTGCCTTCCGCGACGAGAAGCCGGCGAACGCGTGACGGTCAGCGCCGGCGCCAGGTGCCGCCTGCGTCCTGCACCCACCAGCCGGGCTCCGCCTTGGCGACCCATGTTTCGGCGAAGATCTGCTGGATGTCGCGCACGCGCTCGCTTCCGTAGCCGTTGGCCGCCGCGATCTCGCGGTAGAGCTGCGTGCGGTCGCGGTTCTCCGCTTCGACCAGCCGTCGCACTGCCGCCTTGCCCGCCAGGTCCAGACCCGCAAGATCGCGCGCGACCAACACGCCGCCGCGGTCGATGCCCACCGCGCCGCTGTTCATGTACGGACGCAGCTGCGCGGAGCGAGCCTTGATGGCGTCCTTCAACGCGCGGATGGCGGGCGTGGAGACGTTGACGTCCGGATCGGCAGCGTGCGCATCGGCGACGAGGAGAGACGAAGCCATCGCCAGCAGCCTCCCAGGCGACAGGCTGCTGCGCGGCTGCACGGAAGCGTCCTTTGCGGCATCGCCCCACGTCTCCTCGACGATCTGCTCGGCGGCCTCGCGTACCTGCGGCGCCGGAAAGTAGATGTTGACCGTCACGCACGCGCTGGCGGCGGCCATCGCGAACATGAGGGCGAGCGATCGGATACTATTGCGACGTTGCATCACGCGCTTCTCCTTCCTCCTCGCCTAGGCTGCGCAGGCGCGACAGCATTTCCGAGAACGACATCCGCTGCGTATGGCTGATGACGTTGACCGTGGGCGGGAGCAAGCTGCCCTTGACCAGGTATTCGCCGCCGTCGTCGGCGCGCTCGACTCCGTGCAGTTCGAATTGATCGTTTCTCAGGCTGCCGCGCACGCCCAGCCTGGAATAGCGGAACTCGTTGACCAGCCGCAAAGCGATGCCGCCGAGCGAGGCGTCGGCGCCGCCGAGCGCGCTCAGCTTCGACAACGCCCGAACGCTGATCGTCTGGGCGACGCCCGGCCGCGGCACCGAATGCAGGTCCACGTCGAACGACTGGAGCTGGCCGGCCGCGATTTCGAGGTCGTTGACGTGCCCTTCGAGCACGCCACGTATGTGCCCGAACGGCAGCGCCTGCGTCATCTCCGCCAGCTGCAGGTCTTCGGCGACGGCATCGAGCCGGAACACCGACACGCGCGAGAAGGGCGTGCCGATGGACATGTCTCGCAGGTGCACCCTGCCGCCGAAGACGTGCGCGGTGGCGGCGCCGGTAACGCTCAGTGCCACCGGATCCATGGCCATGCCGCCAAGGTCACCTTCCAGGCGCCCCTGCACCGCAGGCCAGCCTGCATCTTGCAGCAGCCTCGAAAGATCGACGTCGCGCAGCAGACCACGCGCGCGCAGTTGCAGCGTGCGCTCCTCGCGCTCGACCAGCGCGAGGTCCTCCAGCGTCAGCGCGCCGCCCCCTACCCTCAGCGTCACGGGCGCGGTCGCATCGAGGCGCCCGGCGCGAGCGATCGACTCGATGCGAAAGGGGCCGAAGCGGATGCCGCCGATGCGCAGGTCGGCTGCCGCGAGCGTTCCGCCGATGTCGACGACGGGCTCGGCATTGCGAGAAAAGAACGGGATGCGTGCCGTCAGGTCGTCGAGCAGGAAAGCCGGCGAGCTGGCGCGCAGCGACTGCGCATGGACGACGCCAGAGATTGCCGGCGCGTCCGAGCCGGCGCCCGTGATCGTCATGCGCACGGAGGACTTGCCGGTGACGGTGAGATTGGCGAGCGCCGGATAGGCGGCGCCGAAGGGCTCGCGCACGAGCTTGTCGAAGGATCGCTCGAGGTTTTCGGCGCTCAGATGCAGTGAGCAGCGCGAGAGCTCGTCCTGCAGCGTCCAGGTGAACGCCGCCTGCATCTTCAGCAGGCCGCGCAGCTCGGCGCTGGCAATGTCCAGATCCACCGTCTTGGCCGCGGCGGTGGCGGTCGCGGCAGCCGAGACGGGAAACGCGCCCAGGTCCACGAGCACCTCGTCCCACAATGCAGAGCCGCTGCCGATCTGAAGCTCGAGCGCGTAGCGCTGATCCGTGGAGGCGGCTTCGCGCGGCAGCCTCTCGAGTCGCAGCCGACCCGCCAGCTTCTCGGCGGCGCGCGTCGCCGACGGATCCGAGATGTCGAGCGTCGTGGCGGTAATGCCCAGCGCGCCGGCGTGCTGATCCAGGACCAGGGTTCCCCTGGCGGTTGCCGCATCGCCGATCCGCACGGCGCCCTCCTCGATCTCCAGGCGCTCCAGCGGCGCCGGCAGCGCCGTGGCAAGAAGGCTGCGCAGCACGCTGCCGTCCTCGCCCGTGCGGTCGATGGACAGCCGCGGCCGGATGAGGCGCGCCGTGGTGACGAGGTAGGGCGGCTGCAGGCGCAACGTGTTGAACACCTCCACCAGCGGCGCGGCGGCCACCTCGCGGCCGCCCGCGTCGCGAATCACGACGTCGGTCGCCGTCACCGACAGCTCCCGATCCATCCGCACCGAAGCCGCCTGCACGTCGTAGCCCGCCAGCAGGAGCTGGCGTTGCAGCTCGCTGCGTACGAGCTCGGTGCCGCTCCACAGCGGAAGCGTCGCGTACAGCGCAACGACGAGCAGCAGGACCGTCGCAACGAGAACGCCGGCGGCAAGAATGGCGCGGCGCATGTCAGTGCATGGGAACCTGGGCCGTCGCCGCCCAGGTCAGACGGCGTCGCGCGGAGGAATCAGGAGATGCGTGATCTTGCGCAGGAATGCCGTCTGGCGGGCCAGACCTTCGGGCGAGGTCGCGTCGAGGTCGAACATCTGCTCGAGCAGCGGCGCCATCGCGAAGTAGCCGAGGATCAGGCTCTGGAACGCGACCATCAGCAGCGGCAGCTCCTGCGCCTCCCACTGCTCGACGGCGCGGCTGCGCTGCAGCGCCTCGATGCCGCGCATGTAGATGGGGCCGAGCCACTTGCCGCCGATGCGCGCCAGCCTCTCGCCGCCCGCCAGCGTCTCGTAGGTGATGAGCTTGGCCAGGTTGGGGCTGCCGGCGAGATGGGTGACGACCCGATCGATGGCACGGTCTTCGGTGTCCCGCGTCTGCTCCCCGCTGGCCAGCTCGACGAGCAGCTCCATGACCGGCTGCAGGCCGCGCTCCAGGACCGCTTCATAGAGGAGGTCCTTGCTCGGAAAGTGATTGTAGAGACTTGCCGGGTTCAGCCCGACGCCGGCTGCGATATCGCGGACCGCCGTCCCGGCCAGCCCGCGCTCCGCGAAGAGCTGCTCGGCGGCGTCGAGGATCCGCTCGCGCGTGGACTTGGTCTCCGACTGGATTGGCGCCGTCTCTGACATTCGTGGCCTTGCCGCCTTGCGGGGAAAGTGCTACCCAACAAACGTTCGTTTCATGGAACCGTTCGACTCCATCGCGTCTATCGCCGCCTCGTCAGCTTCGTCCGGTCTCATTGCCGCTCGCTTCCATCATCGCCAGGAACCGCGCCGGCTCCACCGAGACGAAGATTCCTTCGGCTTCGGCGGTGACGGTTTCGCCGGCGAACAGCTTGCCCGACGTGAAGATCTTGCGCCCCTCGACGCGGTCGACCCCGGCGTCGAAGCGCAAGGGCGTGTGCAGCGGCGTCGGACGCCGGTAGCGCACCGTCAGCGTGCCGGTCATTCCGGGATTTCCGCTGAGCGACTGCGCAAAGCCGAGCACCTCGTCGAAGGCGGCGGCGACGAAGCCGCCATGCACGTGTCCGGGCGGCCCTTCATAAGCGGCTCCGAACACCCCCGTGCCGTGAATGCGTCCCTCGCGCGCCTGCAGCGTCAGCGGCGGCGCAAGCGGATTGGACAAGCCGATCATCGGGCTCTGGTCGAAGAAGGCGCCGACGTCGCCGGCATTGGCGCTTTCGGCAAAGCCCCACTGCCCTTTGCGCTGGACGTGCTCCTCCAGAGTGACCGCATAGCGTTCGGCCGCCTCCGCCGCCCGCGAGAGCTGTTCTTCGGGAGCTGCGCTCAGCACCAGGCGATCGATGATCCTGCGCAGCGCAGCAGCCAGGCGCCGCTTCTGAGCCCATGCACCGCTGGCCGGCATCGTGGCCGCCTCGAAGTACAGGCTCCCTCTCTTCTCTTGCACGCCGCCGACTCTATGCAGAGCGGCGCGGCGAAACCAAAAGGACTGTGGCCGTCATGAAGCCAGGCACGCTCGATCTCTCCAACCCCGACAACTTCAACCACGGCTTTCCGCACGAGTACTTCCGCATGCTGCGGCAACAGGACCCCGTCCACTGGAGCGAGTGCGGCTTCGAGCCCGACCGCAACGGCAAGGGCTTCTGGTCCATCACCAAGTACGAGGACGTCAAGATGATGTCGCGTACGCCGCTTACGTTCTCGTCGCACGAGGGCGGCACCAACATCTTCGAGCTGCACGGCGACGACCTGATCGGGGCGCGCTCGATGATGCTCAACATGGATCCGCCGCAGCACGCCAAGTACCGGCGCCTGGTCGCGCACAACTTCACGCCGCGCCAGATCGAGAAGCTGCACGGCCACATCCGGGAGCTCGCCACCCGGATCGTCGACGACATCGCCACCCGCGGCGAGTGCGATTTCGTGGCCGACGTCGCCGCGCTGCTGCCGATGCGCACGATCATGGAGATCGTCGGCGTGCCCGAGGAGGACCAGAAGGCGGTCTTCGACCTGAGCAACCGGCTGATCGGCTTCGACGATCCCGAGTACCAGTGCTCCTTCGACGAAGGGAAGATGGCGGCGGCCGAGATGTGCATGTACGGCAACAAGCTGCGAGAGGCCGTGGCCGAGTGCCCGCAGGAGAACCTCGCCAGCGCGCTCTACCACGGCAAGGTCGACGGCGAGAGCCTGGACGCGTTCCAGTACAACTACTTCTTCCTGATGCTGATGATCGCCGGCAACGAGACGACCCGCACGATGACGTCGCACGGAATGCGGCTGCTCATGGAGCATCCGGCGCAGCGAAAGCTGCTCGTGGACGATCCGTCGCGTGTTCCGGCGGCCGTCGAGGAGATCCTGCGCTACAACCCGGCCGTCATGTACTTCCGGCGAACGGTGATGGAAGACGTCGAGCTGCGTGGCAAGAAGCTGAAGAAGGGTGACAAGGTCGTGCTGTGGTACCCGTCGGCCAACCGCGACGAAGAGATCTTCGAGGATCCCGACCGCTTCGACGTGACCCGCCCGATCCATGAGCACCTGGCTTTCGGAATCGGCGAGCACTTCTGCATCGGTGCCAGCTTCGCGCGCGCACAGCTGACGTCCATCTTCACCGAACTGCTGACGCGGCTGCCCGACATGGAGCTGGTCTCGCCGCCGCGCTACCTGCGGTCGAACTTCATCGACGGCATCAAGGAGATGCGCGTGCGATTCACGCCCGAGGCGGCCAGGCCGCGCGCGACGTGTCCGCATGCGGCGGCTGCCGCGGCGGCGGCGGAAGCCGGGGCCGAGGCTCAGCCCGCCGCGGCGGCGCAGGTATCGCAGGCCTCGCAGAGCTGAGCGGCCGACCGACGAACGCGCTCGCGGCGGGCGCCGGCGTGCACGGAGGGCGGTGCGCAGCAGGCACGCGCGGCGTGTACCGCCACTGCGCGCGGTCGGCAATCTCCTGTTCCCGATCACTTCGTGCTGTCAGCGGCCGATCGCTGGCGGCGCGTTTCCCAGAACTCGCTGCTGCCGCTAAATACGGAGCATCATGAAAGTCATCGTCGATTACGATCTGTGCGAGGCGAACGCGATCTGCATGCGCGTGGCTCCCGAGGTGTTCAAGGTGGATGAGAAGGACAACCTGCACGTCCTTCAGGAGAACCCTCCGGAGGAGCTTCGCGCCAAGGTCAAGGAAGCGGTGCGGCTGTGTCCGCGGCAGGCGTTGTCGATCCAGGATTGAAGCGGCTCGCGCCGCTGCGGCGGCGCAAAGATTCCATCCTGTCGCCCAGGCTCCTCCGCACGGCGTCGAGGCTTCGGACTCGCGCCTTTCAGAGATGCGCGGGGATGGAGCCGATCCCTCCGCTCTCGAGCCGCGGCAGCTGACTCCACGCGTGGCGGGAAAACGTCCCGCTACCGCCCCTTGAACTGCGGCTTCCTCTTCTCCTTGAACGCCCGTGGCCCTTCCTTGGCATCTTCGGTGCCGAAGACTTCCATGCCCAGGCGCATCTCGACCTCGCGCGCCTGATCCTCGGTCATGCATTCGGCCTCCAGCACCGCGCGCTTGATGTTGCGCACGGCCACAGGGCCGTTTTCGGCAATGCGCTGCGCGATCTCGCGCGCGGTTGCCAGTGCCTGACCCTCGGCGACGACGCGGCCGATCAGGCCCATCTCGCGCGCCTCGGCGGCGCTGTAGTGATCGCCGGTCAGCAGCACCTCCATCGCACGCGTGAAGGGAATCTGCCGCGGCAGGCGCGTGGTCGAGCCGCCCTGCGGAAACAGGCCCCAGCGCACTTCGGAGACGCCGAGCCGCGCGCCCTCGCCTGCCACGCGGATGTCGGTGGCCTGCAGGATCTCGACGCCGCCGGCGATGCACGAGCCTTCGATGGCCGCGATCAGCGGCTTGACCGTGCGCCGGCTGCGCAGCAGGCCGCGGAAGATCACCTGGTAGTCGTCGCGGATGCGCTGCTCCCAGTCGCTCTCGGGCGGCAGGCCCTTGAGTGAACGCGTCACCAGCTTGTCCAGATCGGCGCCCGCGCAGAAATGTCCGTTGCTGCCGGTCAGGATGACCACGCGCACGTCGTCGTCGGCGTCGGTTTCGTCCCACGCATCGGCCAAGCGGCAGATCATCTCGGGATTGAGGGCGTTGCGCGCCTCGGGCCGGTTCATGGTCAGGGTGACGACGTGGCCGTCGCGCTCGACGAGAAGGGCGGGCTGTTCAGACACTGCGTTGCTCCTGGTTCAGCTGACGGAGAATGGTTGGTGCGCGCGGTCCGATACGCGTCGTCGCCGGTCGCTCCGCACGCACCTCGTCTGGATCGACGGGGCACCGGGCCGGCCGGTCGTGGCGGCGGGAGCGCCGACGGCGCCGATTCCGTGCGCACGGCGGCGCTGCGGCAGGAACCGTGAGCTCAAGACGGGACCCCAATGCCGGCGGCCTGGGAGGCGTAGGTCTTCGCCCACCGGTAGTCGGGCTTGCCGCTGGGATGGCGTTCCATCTTCTCGACGAACTCGACGAAGCGCGGGACCTTGTAGCCGGCGACCTTGGTGCGGCAGTGCGCTTCCAGGTCGCCCGATGTCGGCTGCTTGCCGGGCCGCGGCTGCACCAGCGCCGCCACGCGCTCGCCCCAGCGGTGGTCGGGAATGCCGACGACGACGGCATCGAGCACGTCCGGATGCGCCTTGAGCGCCGCCTCGACCTCCTCGGGAAAGATCTTCTCGCCGCCGCTGTTGATGCACACGGTGCCGCGCCCGAAGACCCGGATCGTGCCATCGCTCTCGACGGTGGCCAGGTCGCCGGGCATCACCCAGCGCTTGCCGTCGATCTCGAAGAACGTCGCCGCGGTCTTCTCGGGGTCGTTGTAGTAGCCCACGGGGATGTGGCCGCAGCGCGCGAGCTTGCCGATGACCCCGGAGCCGGGCTCCACCGGCTTGCGGTTCTCGTCAAACACGCAGTTGGTCTCGTTCATCATGAACAGCGGCCCGCTACCGGCGCCGTGTCCGGTGCCCGCCATCATCGAGCCCTGATGTCCGGTCTCGGTGGCGCCGAAGCTGTCGACGATCATGACGTTGGGGATGGTCGCGCGAAGCTGCTCCTTGACCGCCTCCGACAGCACCGCGCCCGCCGAGCCGATGACGAAGAGCGACGAGACATCGGCCTCCTCGCCCATTTCGGCGATGGCTTCCACCAGCGGCCGCGCCATCGCATCGCCGACCATCGTCAGCGTGTTGACGCGCTCCTCCTTGATCAGCCGCGCCACGCGCCGCGGGTCGAAGCTCTTGCCTCGCTGCAGCACGGCCTTTCCACCGCCGAAGAACGCGATGATGGATGCCCATTCGGCCGCACCATGGATCAGCGGCGCGGCCGGCAGATACGTCAGCGCCATCCCGTTGCGGACGATGTCGGCCAGCTCCTCGCCCTTCTGGATCGGCGGCCCGCCAGGATTGCCGCCCTGCAGCCCCGCATAGAAGACGTCCTTGTGCCGCCACATGACGCCCTTGGGCATGCCCGTCGTGCCGCCGGTGTAGATGATGTAGATGTCGTCGCCGGAGCGTGGAGCGAAGTCGCGCTGCGGGCTGCCCGACGCGACGGCCTCGTCGTAGGCTACCGCGCCCTCGACGGTGCCGGCCGGCGCATCGCTGGTGTCCTCGCATTCGACCAGCACCTTCAGCGTCGGCACCTGGTCGCGAACGCCGGCCACGCGCGAGGCCAGCTCGCGCTGGAAGAAGACCGCCACGAGATCGGCGTCGCGCATCAGATACATCAGCTCGTCTTCGACGTAGCGGTAGTTGATGTTGACCGGCACCGCCCGCAGCTTGAACGTCGCCAGCATGGAGACGAGGTATTCCTCGCCGTTGTAGAGGTACATGCCGACATGATTGCCCGGCTGGACGCCGCGCGCGGCCAGGAAGTGCGCCAGACGATTGGCCTCCTCGTCGAGCTGGCGGTACGTGAAGCGCCGCTCGCCGCAGACCAGCGCCTCGCGATCGGGCGCGGTGTCCACGACCAGCTCGAAAAGGTCGGCGATGTTCAGCTCCATGAATCGGGCTCCTGGCGTCGGTGATTCGTTCGGCGCATGCGATGGCGCCGGCGCCATTTTCGGCTGCCTGCCTGTCGTCTACGGCTTCTCCGTACCCACCATCCACATCGAGAAGAACTGGCTGCCGCCGCCGTAGGCGTGCCCGAGTGCCTTCCTGGCACCGTCGATCTGATGCTCCCCGGCGGTGCCGCGCACCTGCATCGCAGCCTCCGCGAAGCGGATCATGCCGGAGGCGCCGATGGGATTGGACGAGAGAACGCCTCCCGACGGATTGATCGGCATGTCGCCGTCGATGGCCGTGGCGCCTTCCAGCGTCATCTTCCAGCCTTCGTTCTCGCCAGCGAAGCCGAGGTTCTCCATCCACATCGGCTCGTACCAGGAGAACGGCACGTAGACCTCGGCCACGTCGATGTCCTTGCGCGGATTGGTGACGCCGGCCTGCCGGTAGACCTCGGCCGCGCACTCGCGGCCGGCGCGCGGATTCATCTGATTGCGGCCCGGAAACATCGTCGGCTCGCTTCGCATCGCCGTCCCCAGCACCCACGCCGGCTTTCCCGCCGAGCGGCGCGCGCCCTCCTCGCTCGTCAGCACCATCGCACAGGCGCCGTCCGAGGACGGACAGCAATCCAGGTAGTGGAGCGGATCCCAGAGCAGCGGCGAGTTGGCCACGGTCTCCAGATCGATGTCGGGAAGATGCAGGTGTGCGTACGGGTTCTTGAGCGCGTTCTTCCTGTCCTTGACGGCCACGTGCATGCCCACGTCGGCCGGCGCCTTGGACCGGTCGATGTAGGCGCGAATGATCGGGGCGAAGTAGCCGCCGGCGCCCGCCACCAGCGGCGGCTGGAACGGGATCTTCGGCGTGATCGCCCACGTCGCCTCGCTCTCCGACTGCTTCTCGAAAGCGACCGTCAGCACGCGCTCATACATTCCCGACTGCACCAGATGCGCAGCGACGATGGCGGTGGTGCCGCCGACGCTGCCGGCCGTGTGCACGCGGATCATCGGCTTGCCCACGGCGCCCAGCGCCTCGGCCAGGAATAGCTCGGGCATCATCACGCCTTCGAACATGTCGGGCGCCTTTCCGATGACCAGCGCATCGATGTCGCCCCAGGCCGTGCCCGCGTCCTCGAGCGCGCGCAGCGCAGCCTCGCGCACGAGGCCGGTCATGGAGACGTCGCCGCGCTTGGCGGCATGCTTGGTCTGACCGATTCCGACGACGGCACAAAGGCGAGACATCACTCTCCCTCCAGGACGCAGACGAGGTTCTGCTGCAGGCACGGGCCCGAGGTCGCATGCGCGAGCGTGCGCCGCGCCTCGCCGCGATGAATCCAGGCCGCGGCCTCGCCGATTCGGATGAGGCCGGCGGCCATCATCGGATTGCCGGCCAGGACTCCGCCCGACGGGTTGATGCGGGTGTTGCCGTCCAGGCCGAGCTCGCGGCGCAGCAGGATCTCCTGATGCGTGAACGGCGCGTACAGCTCGGCGACTTCGATCGCTCCCTTGCCGGTGCCGGCGTTCTCTCCGGCGATGCGCGTCGAAGGCGACTGCGTCAGATCGCGGCTGCCGAGGTTCTGCGAATCGATGCGATGATCGATGCCGCGAATCCACGCCGGCCGCTTGCACAGCTTGCGCGCCAGATCGCCGACCGCGAGCACGACCGCGGAGGCGCCGTCGGAGATGGGCGCGCAGTCGTGCTTGCGCAGCGGCGAGGAGATGTAGGGCTGTCCGAGCAGCGCGCGCGGGTCGGAGTCGCCCTTGACCTGCGCGTACGGATTGCCGATCGCATCGCGCCGGCTGCGCGCGGCCACCTCGGCCATCTGCGCCTCGGTGCAGATGCCTGCATCGATCATCGCGCGTGCCTGCAGCGCGGCCATGGAGATGGAATCGCAGCCGAGCGGCGCGACCACATAGGGATCGGTCTGGAGGTTCATGACGTCGGGCAGGTCGCCCACGGACGACTTGCCGAACCCGTACACCAGCGCCGAGTCCACGTCGCCGTGCTGCAGCCGCACGAACGCCTCTGCCAGCGCCCACGCCCCATCCATCTCGACGTGCGATTCCTGGATGGGCGGCCAGGCGCCGACCCCGTCGAGCGCGGTGACGAACGAGAAGGGAATGCCGCCCATGTAGTCGCAGCTTCCCGAGACCGTGAAGCCGATCTCGGCGCGCGGAATGCCTGCGCGCTCGACGGCCTCGGCCACCACCGGCATGAGAATTTCAACCTCGTTGCGCAGCACGTCGCGCCGCACCGACGGTGCCTGTGCGAAGGAGATGACGGCGACCTCGCGCATCACAGGTGCTCCTTGTAGCTCTCGTACGGCATGTCCGGCTCGCCGGTGGGCTTGAAGTACTTGATGCTCTCGAGCGACGGCTTGCGCTCGGCCGGGTCGCACCACACCGCCTCCACGCGCATCCCCATGCGCACCTGTTCGACGGGCACTTCGGCGATCATGCTGAAGAAGGGAAGATCGGCGCCGTCGAGCACGATCGACGCGCAGACGTAGGGAATCTCGACGGCCTGCCCGTAGAACGGCAGATTGACGATGCAGAACGTCGTCACCGTTCCGCGATTGGACAGCTCGACCTCCTCCTCGGTCGGCACTGCGCACGTCGCGCACGATCCGCGCGGCGGCATGTAGACCTTGCGACATTTCGGACAGCGCTGACCGAGCAGGCGGCCCTCCATGATGCCCTTGAGGAAGCGCGCCGTGGCCTGCCCCGGAGTGATGTAATAATCGAGACTGATGGGCGTCGTGATGCCCTTGAGCGGCTGGATGTCGCTGGCGTCGCTCATGGTCAGCCCTCCACCGGCACGAAGCATTCGATGTCGTTGATCGACCCGCTGCGGCTGTCGCGCCAGCGTGCCTTGACGCGCATGCCGGCCTTCATCCGAGCGGGATCGCCGGCATCGACGGCGTGCAGCATGGCGGTGTCGGCGCCGTCGAGCCTGATCAGCGCCCATGCGAAGGCGTGCCTGAGCGGATGCTTGGCGCGCGGCTCGGGCACCCATGCCCAGGTGGTCACCGCGCCGGTGTCGGAGACTTCGGCGATCTCGGTCAGATCGGCACCCGTCTCCGGATCGAACTCGGAGGGTGGCACGAGAACCTTGCCGGAGGGCGTGCGGGTGCCGAGCACCCTTCCCTCTTTCAGCCCGGCCAGGAACGTGCCGATCACCTGGCCGACCGAGCGCGTGTACGGGTACTCGAGCGTATGGACCGCCCAGAGCACCCCTTCGTAGTGCTTCGCCTTGTCTTGCGTCATGGTCCTCTCGTCGGCTCCGGAGCGTCGCCGCGTGCTGCACGCCGGCTCGCACCGAAGGCCGTCCACGAAAAGCTGGGGCCGCGAAAATTGAAACGCGTTCTAGCACGGGCCGGCGCGCGGTTTCAAAGCGCCGCTCGCGCTGTGGACGCCACGCCGGTGGTTGCCGACGCAGCCTGCGCGCGGGGCCACGGCACTGGTGCCAGGCGCGGCCGGCTCGTCGCGACGGCGGGTCTGCGACGCGCTGCGCAGCGGCTCTTTTGCGCCCAAACCGGGTTTGCTTTCCGGTAGGCCGGCCGTTAACACGGCGCGGTTTTGTAGCCCTTCGCCGCGGGCAGCTCGTGAGCCAGTGAAAGGATTGGGAGCGTGACCTCGCACCTCGAAGAGAAGCTCCACAACGACATCGCCCGCATTCGCGACAAGGTCCGCGAGATGGCCGATCTCGCGCTGCGGGGGCTCGAAGACTCCATCCGTGCCCTGACCACGGCCGATACCAAGCTGGCCTACGCCGCCATCCTGCGGGACTCGCGCGTCGACGATCTCGAAAGCCTCATCGACGGGATGTGCGTGGAGTTCATCGTCCGCCACATCCCTGTGGCGACCCACCTCCGCTTCGTCCATTCCGTGGCCAAGATCGTCTCGGAGCTGGAGCGGGTCGGCGACTACGCCGAAAGCATCAATCGCCAGGCGATCCTGCTTGCCCGCAGCGAAAAAGAGCGCGACTTCGGCAAGTTCGAGCAGCTTGCGCACGTAGCGGTCGACATGATGCGCCAGGCCGTGCGGTCGTTCCTCGACGAGGATCTGGAGCTGGCCCGCCGCACCATCGATCTGGAGGGCAGGGCCAACGCCATTCATCAGGACATCTACAAGGAGCTGGAGTCGGAGATCCCGGTCAGCTCCGAGGAGCTGTCCCGACTGTTCTCGCTGCTGTCGGTGGCCAACCGCTACGAGCGCGTCGCGGACCAGGCCGTCAACATCTGCGAAGAAGTTTTTTACATACTTACCGGCGAAATCGTAAAGCATCGATCGAAGGCCGATGCGAGCATTCTGTTCGTGTCTTCGGGCGCTTCGGCGATGGCGCCGATCGTCGAGGGCATGGCGGCCATGGTCGCCGGCAACCAGTTCGCGTTCGCCTCGGCCACCACCGGCCCGGGCCTGCCCTCACCTCGCCTGCTCGAGTTCATGGCCATCCGCGGGATCAACGTGGCCGGGCAGGCCTCGCCCGTGCTGGACGAGATGGGCGACCTCAGCCGCTTCCGCGTCGTCGTGGCCATCGACCGCGAGGCGGCGCGCGCGCTCTCGACGCGAACCTTCGGCTTTCGCACCGTGATCGTGGAATGGGACATCGAGGACCCGACGCTGACCGGGACCGGCGAGGAGACGCCGGCTCAGGCGATGACGCGCACGTTCGACGACCTGCTCGAGCGCATCACCCAGCTCATCCAGAGCCTGCACGGGACCGTCGCCAGCCTCGGCGCGCCCAGCTAGGAGGGAGACCATGACCAGGAGGAGACAGCAGACGGCGCCGCGCAGCGCCAGCGCCACATCCCTGGCCGGCGCGACCACGACCATCGCGGCACGCGCCGCCGGCGTTCCCACGGCCGTCGCGGCCGTGGCGTGCGCGCTGCTGTGGTCGTGCGCGGGCGGCGATTCCTCGCGCACGCTGATCCAGAACAAGGGCTCGGACACGCTGGTGAACGTGGCGCAGGCATGGGCCGAGAATTACCGGCGGGTCAGGCCCAGCGTGGCCATCGCCGTCAGCGGCGGCGGCAGCGGCACCGGCATTGCGGCACTGATCAACGGCACCGTCGACATCGCCAACTCTAGCCGCGACATCCACACCGACGAACGCGAGAAGATCAAGGCGCAGACCGGCAAGGACGTGGTCGAGCACAAGGTGGCGCGCGACGCCATCGTCGTCTACGTGCACAAGGACAATCCGATCCAGAAGATCACGCTGGCCAATCTCGCCTGCATCTACGGCGAGAAGGGCACCTGCGACACGTGGACGTCGGTGGGCGTGGATGTGCCGGGCTGCGCCGACCAGAAGATCATCCGCGTCAGCCGTCAGTCCAATTCGGGCACCTACGAGTACTTCCGCGAGGCCGTGCTCGGCACGGAGAGCGACTTCAAGCTGGGCTCGCGTGACATGCAGGGCAGCAAGGACGTGGTCGACCTCGTTTCCAAGACGCCGTGCGCGATCGGCTACAGCGGCATCGGCTATGCCACGCCCGAAGTTCGCACGGTCTGCCTGGCCAAGGACGATGCGGCCCCGTGCGTGCCTCCCACCATCGAAAGCGCCAAGTCCGGCGAGTACCCGCTGTCGCGATGGCTGTACATGTTCACGGCCGGCGAGCCTGCAGGAGAGACGAAGGCCTATCTTGACTGGATCCATTCTCCCGAAGGTCAGAAGATCGTCGCCGACAGCGGCTTCATTCCCTCGAGCTGACGCGAGCGAAACCGTGCCCGAGCTTACCGAGCACGCACCGATAGCGGCCCGCCCCGGCCGCAGCCTGGCCGCCCTGGCCGCCGAGCGCGTCCTGGAATTGCTGGTCCGCATCTGCGGCTACAGCGCGACGTTCTTCGTCTTCTCGATCTTCCTGTTCGTGCTCCTGTCGGGCTCCGACTTCATCCTGAACCGCCTGAATCCGGGCGAGTTCCTCTTGAGCACCGAGTGGGTCCCGACCTCGGTGACGAACAAGCGCTACGGGACGCTGGCGCTGACCCTCGGTACGCTGAGCGTCACGTCGCTGGCAATGCTGATCGCGGTCCCCTTCGGCCTCGGCGCGGCCGTCTACGTCTCCGAGTTCACCACCGGCCGCACCAAGGAGATCCTCAAGGTCATCATCGAGCTGCTCGCGGCAATCCCGTCGGTCGTATGGGGCTTCATCGGACTGGTGATCATGAACCCGCTGATCATCGACTGGTTCGGGGCGCCCATCGGGCTCAACGTTCTCAACGGCGGCGTGCTGCTCGGGCTGATGAGCGTGCCCATCATCGTCTCCATCGGCGAGGACGCGCTCAAGGCCGTGCCCGACTCCTATCGCGAAGCGTCGCTGGCGATGGGTGCCACTCGCTGGCAGACGGTCGTGCACGTGCTGTTTCCGGCCGCGCGCAGCGGCCTGCTGGCTGCGGTCCTGCTGGGCGTCGGTCGCGCCATCGGCGAGACGATCGCCGTGCTGATGGCCACCGGGCACTCGGTGCAGATCCCGCACAGCGTGCTCGACTCGGTGCGCACGCTGACCGCCACCATCGCCTCCGAGCTCGGAGAGACCGCGCGCGGCAGCGACCACTACCAGGCGCTGTTCGCCATTGGCGTGCTGCTCTTCACGCTGACGTTCATCGTGAACCTGTCGGCCGACCTGATCGTGCGCGGCGCACGGGGGCAGCGCTGATGGACGAGGCCGTCCAGCTGCCGTTCGCACCCACCGATGCCACGCGCAGGAGCCGCCGGCGCGAGGCGATTGCACGCGTGTTCCTCGGCGCCATGACCGCCATGCTGGTGGTGCCTCTGCTCGCCATCCTCGGCCTGCTGGTCGCCGAAGGCCTTCCGGCGCTGACGTGGGAGTTCCTGCTCACCTCGCCGGCGGCCGGCATGACAGCCGGCGGGATCTTTCCCGCCATCGTCGGGACGCTGTGGCTGGTGGGCGTGTCGCTGGCGGTGGCCGCGCCCATCGGCGTGATGGCGGCGATCTACCTCAACGAGTACGCCACCGACAACTGGGGAACGCGCATCATCAACCTGGCCATCGTCAACCTGGCCGGCGTTCCCAGCATCGTGCACGCGCTGTTCGGCGTGGGCGCGTTCGTGCTGTTCCTCGGCCTCGGCACCAGCATTCTGGCGGCGTCGCTGACGCTTGCCGTCATGACGCTGCCGGTGATCATCGCCAGCACCAAGGAAGCGCTGGCCGCGGTCCCCCTGTCCTTCCGGCAGGCGTGCTGGGTGCTGGGCGCTTCGCGCTGGCAGACGATCCGCCACGTCGTTCTGCCCAACTCGATCCAGGGCATCCTGACCGGCGTCATCCTGCAGGTTTCGCGCGCGGCCGGCGAAACCGCGCCGATCATGTTCACGGGCGCCGCTTTCTACCTGCCCTTCCTGCCGCAGTCGGTGCAGGACCAGTGCATGGCGCTGTCGATGCATCTGTTCACGCTTTCCACGCAGGTGCCGGGCGTGCCCGAGGCGATGCCGTACGCGACCGCGCTGGTCCTGCTGGCGCTGGTGATGACGGTGAACCTGACCTCGATCCTGGTGCGCAGCTACCTTCGCGCGCGGAGAAAGTGGTGAGCGCCAAGATCGAGATTCGCGGCCTGACGGTGCGCTACCGCGGCAAGGTCGCGCTGCAGGACGTGTCGCTGACGGCCGAGGAGAACGAGATCCTGGCCATCATCGGCCCTGCCGGCGCCGGCAAGACGACGCTGCTCAACTGCATCAACCGCATGTCCGACATGATTCCGGGGATGGAGGTCGAAGGCACGATCCTCATCGATGGCATCGACGTGCGCAGCATGCGCGATGCCGCGGCGCTGCGCCGGCGCATCGGCGTCGTCTTCCCGCTGCCGGTGGGCCTTCCGATGTCGATCTACGACAACGTGGCGTTCGCGCCGCGCATGGCCGGCATCCGCGACAGGAAGAGGCTCGACGACCTGGTGGAGCGATGCCTTCGCCAGGCGGCGCTCTTCGAGGAGGTCAAGGACAGGCTCGACGACCTCGGCACCCGCCTTTCGGGCGGGCAGCAGCAGCGACTGACCATTGCGAGGGCGCTCTCGCTCGAGCCCGAGATCCTCTGCCTCGATGAGTTCTCGATCGCCGTCGATCCGGTGACCACGATGAAGATCGAGGAGGTCATCAAGCAGCTCAAGAAGGACATGACGGTGCTGCTGGTGACCAACCTGGTGCTGCAGGCGCGCCGCCTGGGTGACCGCACTGCGCTCTTCCTGGACAGCCGCCTGGTCGAGGTCGGACCGACCGAGACCATCTTCTCGCGCAATACCGCCGATGCGCGTACCTTCCAGTACGTGCAGGGGCTCTTCGGATGATCAAGGACGTCGCCGGTGCCGGCCAGCCCGTCATCGTCACACGCGGTCTTCGGTTGAGCTACGGCAGCGTCGAAGCGCTGCGCGGCATCGACCTGGACGTCACGCGCGGCCGCATCACCGCGCTGATCGGCCCCTCCGGGTGCGGCAAGTCGACGCTGCTGCGCTGCTTCAACCGCATCAACGAGCGCTACGACAACGTGACCACCAGCGGCGAGGTCGTGATCTCGGGCCGCAACATCTACGACGACGAGGTCGATCTCATCGAGCTGCGCAAGCAGGTGGGCATGGTGTTCCAGCGCCCCAACCCGATGCCGATCTCGGTGCGGGACAACGTCCTGTACGGTTACCGCCTGCATTCGCCGCGGCGTGACCGCGGCGCCAGGCTCGAGCAGGAACAGCTCGAGAGCGCCCTGCGTGCCGTGCGTCTGTGGGACGACCTCAAGGACCGGCTCGACGAGAAGGCGACGCGCCTGCAGCTCGAGCAGCAGCAGAAGCTGTGCATCGCCCGCCTGCTGCCCCTGAAGCCGTCCATCATCCTGATGGACGAGCCCTGTTCGGCGCTCGATCCCAACGCCACCGCCGCGGTCGAGGACCTCATGCGGGCGCTGGCCGGCGCCTTCACGATCGTGGTGGTGACGCACAACATGGCGCAGGCGCGCCGGGTCAGCGACGAGTGCGTCTTCATGCTGCTCGGCGAGATCATCGAGCATCGGCGCACCGAAGACCTCTTCATCGCGCCGCACGACAAACGCACCGCCGACTATATCGAAGGGCGCTTCGGCTGAGGCCGTACCAGGCGGCCGTACTGCCGCGTAACATTGGATCCGGCCGTCGCACCCTCGGTACGGCGGCGCACCAGACACGTCACGAGGAAGGCGACATGGATCAGGCCCTGCGCACCCGCCTCGACAAGCTGGCCGCCGACTGCGCCGCCACTCTTGGCAGCCGCCTGCGCGGCGTGATCGTGTACGGCGACGCGGTCTGGGCCGCGGCAGCGCCGACGACCGTGGCGCTGCTCGTGGACGCAGTCACGATGACGCTCGTGCGCGACGTGACGGCGGTGGCCGCACGCTGGCGCCGCGCGTTTCCGCCGCCGCTCGTGCTCGACGACGAGTATCTCGCCACCTCGTGTGACGTCTTTCCGCTCGAGCTTCTGGCCTTGCGCGACACGCATGAGGTGGTTGCGGGTGATGCCAGCCGCCTCGAGGGGCTCGTGCTCGACCTCGAGCACCTGCGCCTGGAGGTCGAAGAGCAGCTCAAAGGAAAGATCCTCCACCTCCGGCAGGCGTTCATCGAGGCAAGAGGGCGCACGCGGCTGCTGACGCAGCTGCTTCAGGACAGCTCCACCGGCTTCGAGACCGTCATGCGCGGCCTGCTCTATCTCGACGGACGCGAGCATCCGCGCAAGCCCGACGAGGTGCTGCGCGCGGTGCAGGAAGCCACCGGCGTGTCGCTGCCGGCATTCGAGCGCATCCAGAGCGCGCGCATGCACGGAGGCCTGCGTGCCGCCGAAGCTGATGGCCTGTTCGAGCGCTACCACGACGAGCTGGTCGAGCTGGCGCGCGCCGCCGACCGCGTCACGCGAGGCTGAGGTGGCACCGAGCCCTGCGGAGATATTTCGCGTGCCGGCGGCACCGGCGCATGCGGCAGGAGACGCCGGCGCGTGGCGCCATCGTCTCGCGCGCGCTGGCGCATGCCTGGCGGTGTCCATTCTCGTGGCACTGGCGGCAGCGCCGGCGCACGCCGCGCGCGTCACCGGCCCTGGCGCATCCGCGGAGGCACCCTCCTCGGGCACGCCGGCCATTCCGGCGCTCTCCGGTCCGGTCGTCGACGAAGCCGACGTAATGGAGGCACAGGAGGAAGCTGCGCTGGAGCGGCTGGCGATCGACGTCAAGGAGCGTACCGGCGCCGAGATCGCGGTGCTGACCGTGGCCACGACGGCGCCGCTCGACGACTTCAGCTACGGCATGAAAGTCGTGGAAGCCTGGAGGCTCGGCAGCAAGGAACGCGACGACGGCCTTCTGCTGCTGATCGCGGTCAACGACCGCCGTGCACGCTTCTTTACCGGCTACGGCCTGGAGGGCGTCCTGCCCGACGGCCGCACCGGCGCGATCCTGGACGCGGCAGTGGTGCCGCGCTTCCGAAGCGGCGACTTCGGCGGCGGCGTGATCGCCGGCATGCGCGAGGTCTCCCGCATCCTGCTGAGCGAGTACGACCACGGCACGGTCAAGCGGGCGCAGCGTGCACGCGGCCGGCAGACCGGCTTGCTCGGCCTGCTGCCCCTGCTGTTCCTCATCGGCATGATCATGCTTACCACCAGAGGACGGCGCCGCCGCTACCATCCGATCTTCTGGGGCGGCGGCTTTGGCGGACCCATGGGCGGCGGCTTCGGCGGCGGCTTTGGTGGAGGCGGAGGTTTCGGCGGATTCGGCGGCGGCGGTGGCGGCTTCGGAGGCGGAGGCGCGGGCCGCGGTTGGTAAAGGCGCAGACACAAGGAGAGCGACGATGATGAACCGACGAAGACTGCTCGCGCTGGCGGCGGCAACCCTGGCCTCGATGCTCACCCTGCCCGGCTGCGGCTACAACACGCTCGTCAAGCAGAACGAGGCCGTCGACGCCGCCTGGAGCGAGGTGCAGAACCAGCTCCAGCGCCGCAACGATCTGATCCCGAACCTGGTCAACACCGTCAAGGGCTTTGCGCAGCAGGAGAAGGACGTGCTGATCAAGGTCACCGAGGCGCGCAGCCGCGTGGCCGGGGCCGGCACGCCCCAGGAAGCGATGCAGGCATCGAACGAGCTCAGCGGCGCGCTCTCGCGCCTGCTGGTGGTGGTCGAGCAATATCCGCAGCTCAAGAGCGACCAGAACTTCCTGCGCCTGCAGGATGAGCTGGCCGGCACCGAGAACCGCCTGTCGGTGGCGCGCATGCGCTACAACGAGCAGGTGCAGGGCTACAACGCGCAGGTGAAGAGCTTCCCAACCAACCTCATGGCCAAGATGTTCGGCTTCGACGCACGTCCGTATTTCGAGGCGCCCGAGTCGGCGCGCGCGGTGCCGGAAGTGAAGTTCTGACGGCGGCGACCGGCTGCACGCGCGGGGCGCCATGACCGGGCCCAGCCCGCTGCCGTGTCACCAGCGCACCGACGAGAACGTCGTGATGGAATCCTGGCCTGTCTTCGTCGCCTGTGCGCCGGGACTCGAGCCGTTGCTCAACGCCGAGATCACCAGCATCGGCGGGGATGCCACGGCCTCGAGCATCGTCGAGGGCGGCGTGGAGCTGCACGCGGACGCGGCGACGCTTTATCGCCTGCACCTCGAGCTCGGGCTCGCGCTCAAGATCCTCGTGCGCATCGGCACCTTCCGCGCCACCGGTTTTGGCGAGCTCGAGCGCCGGGCGGCGGCGCTGCCGTGGGAGCGCTGGCTGACCCCGCCGGTTTCGGTGTTGGTGCGTGCGACGTGCCGCCACTCCCGGCTGTGGCACAGCGATGCCGTGGCGGAGCGCGTTCAGGGCGTGATTGCCGAATGGGCCGTCGCTTCGGCAGCGACGCCGTGCAGGCGCGGGCGCCGCGCGCGCAGGCGTGGCGGCGCTGAATCCGATGCGCCGGCAGGGACGACCGGCGTAGCCATGGCCAATGCGCTCGAAGTCCAGGTCCGCCTCATGGATGACGTCTGCACGATCTCGCTCGACACCGCCGGCGAACTGCTCTCGCGCCGCGGCTACCGCGAGGCGGGAGCCAAGGCGCCGCTGCGCGAGGACCTGGCGCGGGCCCTGGTGATCGCGTCCGGCTGGGACATGCGCAGTCCGCTCGTCGATCCCTTCGCCGGCTCCGGAACCATCGCCATCGAGGCCGACTGGCTCGCGCGACGCGTGCCACCCGGGCACCTTCGCCGCTTCGCGCTCTTCGAGATGCCGGCTTTCGATCCGCGACTATGGAGCGAGCTGCGCGACGCCGCCCTGCAGCGCTCGACAATCGAGGGACCGCCGATCTTCGCGAGCGATCGCGATGCAGGCGCAGTAAAAGCCGCACGCGCCAATGCCGAGCGTGCGACATGCAACAATGTTCACGTCGATGAGGCGGCGCTGATGTCGGCGCCCGCGCTGGCGGCGCCGCCCGCCGAGCGCGGCGCCATCGTCACCAATCCGCCCTGGGGCCGCCGCGTGCGCGGCCGCGACCCGCTGGCCAACCTGTACGCGGCCTTCGGCAATGCCGCACGAAAGCTGCCGGGCAGCTGGCGCGTGGCGATGGCGGTGGCTTCGCCGCAGCTGGCGCGCATGACGGGGCTCGATCTGCAGCCTGCCGTGATGACCGACAGCGGCGGCGTCAAGGTCTACTTCGCCGTCGGCGCTGCGCACGCATTGCCGCCGCGCCGCCGGCGGCCAGCTAGGCGCCCTTCTCGACCTCGGCAAGGTACTCGCTGACCGAGCGCGCGACCGCACAGACGGTGTCACCGTCCTCGCGCTCGGCTGCGCGCTCGAGCTCGGCGCCGAGCGCGGAGAGCCTGGCGAAGCCGTAACCGCCGCCGGTGCCCTTGAGCTGATGGCCGATGCGTCGAACGTCCTGCATGCGGCCGGTGGACGCGAGCTGCGGCACCTGCTCGACCTCCTCGCCCACCTCCTGCAGATAGCGATTCACCAGCGACTGAAGACCGGCCTCGCGCGCTGCGGACCAGTTGCCGCCATTGCCGTTGCCGGTGCGTGCGCCGCTGTCCGCGTCCGCAGCGACCTGAGGATCATTGTCCGACACCGGCGCCGGCCGGCGCGACAAGGGCCGTGCGCTCTCCAGAACATCGCGAGCCTGCTCGAGCGCGCGTGCGAGCGAGATCGCGGCTTCGGGCACCGACAGCGACAGGTCGACGTACGGCCGCGCTTCGCCGGATAGCGCGACCGACTCGGGACCGCGGCCGATGAGAACCACCGGGACCACGCGCTCACGAGCCTGCCGCAGCAGATCCTCGAGCACCGATACCTCGGCTGCCGACGAGCGGCCGGCCGCGATCAGGAGCGCGGCAACGGTGTCGGAGTGGATCGCGGCGCCGGCATCTTCCGTGCGCCGCGACGACAGCAGCCGATGCGTTCCCATCTGCTCGACCGCCGCGGCCAGGCGATCGACCACCGGCGTCGCCTCGTCGAGCAGGAACAAGGCCGGACGCGGGTCGCACCAGCGCTCGACCACTTCGAGCAGCGCGCGACGGCCCTGGATCGGCTTGGTGACGTAGTCGTTCATGCCGGCGGCCAGGCAGCGGTCGCGAAAGCCGGCCACGGCATGCGCCGTCAGCGCGACGATGGGAACCGGAGTGCGGGCAAAGCGCGCCTCGAAGTCGCGGATCGCCGCAGCCGCTTCGAAGCCGTCGAGCTCGGGCATCTGAAGATCGAGGAACGCGAGGTCGTACAGTCCGGCGCGGATCGCGTCGACCGCCGCTCGTCCGTCGCCGACAACCTCGACGATGTGGCCTGCGCTCTCGAGGATGCGGGCGGCCAGGAGTCGATTGAAGCGATTGTCCTCGGCAACCAGGATGCGCCGCGCCGGGGCCACGGCACCGTCGCGCGTGTCCTTGCGGACGCCGGGGCGCGCGATCGTCACGTTGGTCAGCGATGCCAGCAGATCGGCCAGCAGCGACAGGCGCACCGGTTTGCTCAGCTTTCCCGCAAGCCGGATCTCGCCGCGGCTGACGTCGCCCGCAACCGACGCGGCTCCCACCAGCACCACCGGCGGCGGGTTGGCACAGCGCGCCGACAGCACGCGCAGCAGAGCCACGCCATCCAGCTCGGGCATGGCCGTGTCGGCGAACACCGCCATCCAGTGCTCGGGCGCCTCGGCGATGCGCGCCAGCGCGCGGTACGCGTCGGGCTCGGTCTCGACGCTGAAGCCGAGGCGTTCGATCATCGCGGCCAGCGCACCGGTGGCCACCGCGCTGTCGTCGACGACGAGCACGCGCGCGCCTTCGGGCGCGAACGGCTCGTAGCGGCTGGGCGCGCCGACCACGGAGGCGAACTCGACATCGATGCGGAACGTCGTTCCTTCTCCGGGCGTGCTCTCGAGACTGATCCTGCCGCCCATCAGCTCGATGAGGGAACGGGTGATGGAAAGGCCCAGGCCGGTGCCGGGCTCGGGCTCGGCCTGGCGCGGATCGATGTAGCGCACGAAGCGCTCGAACACGTGCGCCTGGCGCTCCAGCGGAATGCCGGGTCCGGAGTCGCTGACGCGGAAGCGCACGTGCGTGCGCAGCCCTTCGGCATCGCCGCGCTCGGCGCCGAGATAGACGTGTCCCCTGGAAGTGAACTTGATGGCGTTGCCCACAAGGTTGGTCAGGATCTGACGGACGGCTCGGCGGTCGCCGGTGACCTGCGCCGGCAGCATCGGATCGATCCACAGCACCAGCTCCAGGCCCTTGCGCGAGGCCTGATCACGCAGCGCCAGGGCAACGCTCTCGACGACCTCGCACAGATCGAACGGCGCATGCTCGAGCTCCAGGCGCCCTTCGTCGATCTTGGCGAAGTCGAGCACGTCGCTGAGCAGCTCCGAGAGCGAGCGCGCGTTGACGCTGATGGCTTCGACGTACTCGCGCTGTGCCTCGTTCAGCGCCGTCTCGGCCAGCAGCTCGCTCATGCCGACCAGCGCGTTGAGCGGAGTGCGCAGCTCGTGGCTGACGGTGGCCAGGAACCGGCCCTTCTCCTGATTGGCCAGCTCGGCGCGCTCCATCGCCGCCCGCAGCTCGTCGGCAACCTTGTGGCGCTCGCTGATGTCGCGCACGTACACCGTCATCAGCTGCTGGCCGCCTTCGCGCACCTGGCTGACGCTGAGCTCGACGGGGAACGTGGTGCCGCCGGACCGGATCGCATCCAGCTCGATGCGACAGCCCTGCGTCGATGCCTTGGCGGACTTCAGACAGTTCTCCACTCCGAGCTTGTACGTCTCGCGCTCGGCCGCCGGAACGATCGTCTCGGTAAGGGAGCGCCCGATCACGTGCTCGCGCAGATAGCCGAAGAGGCGGCATGCGGCCGGATTGAACTCGAGAATCCGATCCTTCTCGTCGACGATGATGACGCCGTCGAGGGCCGTATCGACCACGCCGCGCAGCCGCGCCAGGCTGCGGCGCAGGCTCTCCTCGGCCTGCCGGCGGCGCCGCTCGATGTCCGCCCGGTCCACCAGCGCGGCACACGTGGTCAGCACCGGCGCCAGCAGCGTGCGCAGCGAGGCCAGCGAGATCTCCTCTTCGATTCCCGCCAGCAGCAGCACGCCGGCCTCGCCCGACTTGCCGTGGAACGAGCCGACCACGGCGATGCCGGGCGGGAGATTGCCCGCCATGTACGAGAACGCCTCCGGCAGCCCTTCGCGCTCGTCGAGCACGACCAGGCCGCCGCGCCGCTCGATGTCGCCGACGTCGCCGAGCGCGGCGCTGGAGTAGAGCCCGGCGCGGCACTGCTCGCGGTAGAATTCGCGCACGTCCTGCGGCCACGACGAGGACGCCAGCGCGTGCAAAGTCGCCGTCGCGCCCGGCTCGCCATTGGTGGGCACGCTCGAGAGGCTGGCGTAGCGCCCGCCCACCGCCGTCAGCACCGGCTGCAGCAGCGCGTCCCAGTCGCAGCGGTCGGCGCCGAGCATGACGAAGTCGGTCTGCGCGCGCCGGATGGCATCGAGGACGATGCGCAGCCGCTCGAGCTCGCGCTGGTTGGCGCGCTCGCCGGCAAGCGCATCGGCGAGCTCCTCTTCGCGCGCCTCGCGAAGGATCTGCTCGCGCGCGCCGCGGTGGCGCTGCATCTCGCGAACCCGTGCGATGACGACGCTGAGCAGGAAGGCCGTCCCCATCGCGAAGCGATAGGTCGTCCATGTCTCGCCCGCCTGATCCCACGACAGCGCCAGCCACGTCAGCACCGCGGCCCCGCCGAGCGCGATGGCCAGGCGAATCGAAGGCACGAGGCCGCCGCACGCGAAGAGGAACAGGATGAACAGGATCGACTGCTCGGGGACGCGCACCAGGAAGAAGTGCGCGGTGATGTTGACGAGCACGCTCAGCGCGACGAGCGTAGCGGTGACGTAGGGGCGCTGGCGCCCGATGCCGCCTTCGCGCGAGACGTGCGCCAGCCACAGGTTGATCAGGGACGCGGCCGCCGCCAGCGGCAGCATGACTCGCGCGATGGCAGGCTCGAGCAGAAGCCAGTGCGCGACCGCGTAAAGCGCGTACAGAACCGACAGGCCCAGGCACAGAAGCGGCAGCGACTCGGCTACTTCGCGATCGCGCCGGCTGCGCACCTCGCGCTCGAGCTCGGCCGCGTCGAGCGTCCTCATCGTCCTCGCGACTCTCGCGTCAGCCCCAGGCGATCCATCCGGCGATACAATGTGGCGCGGCCGATCCCCAGCCTCTTGGCCGCCACCTGCACGTTCCACTGCGTCACTTCGAGGGCGCGGCAGATCAGTCGCTTTTCGACCTGCTCGAGCGGTTCGATCACGCCGGCGCCGTTGCTGCCGTCGTGCTCCGCCGTCGCGCCCGCTGCGGCGCCCGCCTGCTGCGGCGGAGGAGACAGCCAGGTCGCCGGCTCGACGCCTTCGAGCAGCTCGTCGTCGAGCGCACCCAGGCACAGCGTGTCCGATTCTTCGAGGATGACCGCGCGCTCGACCACGTTGGCGAGCTGGCGGACGTTGCCCGGCCATGAGTACGCCTCGAGAACGCGCATGGCCTCATCGGAGACCTTGGTGATCGGACGGTTGTGGCGCGCCGCGAAGCGCTCGACGAATGCGGCCACGAGCACCCGCACGTCACCCTCGCGCTCGCGCAGCGGAGGCAGCCGGCACGGAAACACCGCCAGGCGGTAGTAGAGGTCCTCGCGGAATCGGCCCGCCTGCGCGTCGGCACGCAGGTCGCGATTGGTGGCGGCGATGACGCGCACGTCGACATGGATCTCGCGCGTCCCCCCGACTCGCTGGATCGTGCGCTCCTGGAGGGCGCGCAGCAGGCGCACCTGCAGGTCCACTCGCAGCTCGCCGACCTCGTCGAGGAAGAGCGTGCCGCGATCGGCGCGCTCGAACACGCCCACGCGCTCGGCCACTGCGCCAGTGAACGCGCCGCGCTCGTGTCCGAACAGCTCGCTCTCGATCAGGCTCTCCGGAATGGCGCCGCAGTTCACCGTCACGAATGGGCCGGCGCATCGGGCGCTCTCGGCATGGATTGCGCGCGCCGCAACCTCCTTGCCGGTGCCGCTCTCGCCTTCCAGTAGAACCGTCACCTCGCTGCTGGCCGCCTTGGCCAGGAGACGCTTGGCGGCAACCAGCGCCGGCGACTCGCCGATCATCGTCCCGAAACCGTGACGGCGGCGGAACTCCTGGGAAACCGACGCAAGTCGGCTCTCCAGAACGCCGCGCTCGCACGCATTCCGGACTGCCGTGATCAGGCGCTGGGGATCGATCGCCTTGGGGACATAGTCGATCGCGCCGGCGCTCATGCACTCGACGACGCTCTGAACGCCTTCGTCGGCAGTGGCGATGATGACCGGCAGCGATGGGTGCTCGGCGCGGATGCGCCGCAACGCCTCTTTGCCCGACATGTCGGGCAGGCCGAGGTCGAGGACGACCGCCGAGGCACGGTTGCCGCGCAGCCACTCCAGGGCTGCGGCGCCGCGATCGGCGAAGGTCACTTCGAACCCTTCGCCGAACAGCATGTGCTGGACCAGGCGGGCGAATTTTAGATCGTCCTCCACCACGAGCACGACGGGCTTCACTCTATTCTCCTCGCTAGCGCGGATCCGGCTTTGGTACCGCATCAGGGTGCAGTACGGATCGCTGCGCGATCTTAGAACCAAGCCTAGCCGCGAGTCTGTAGCAAATGTGTTTCATATCGGGACACGCTCGGCGCCGCTTCTCTCCATGAGGCGTTGCATTACGGGAAGCAGCAAGCGCCTCCATCGAGCAAAGATGACTGGTGTTGCAGGGTTGCCGGCCGTGCCGGTCTTGGCCCACGCCTTGCTGTCGTTCCAGGCAGTCCGACAACGCCGGTGCGGGGAGCACCGGGCGGACGGCGGCGGAGCAGAGTTGGGAGCGCGGTTCGCGGGGGCGAAGCAGCGCAGGCCGCAAAACCGGTCAGGGCAATCTGGGGAGATTGCCGCGCCGGCGGGAGCGGGTTCACGGGGAGGAATGACGGTCGGTCACGGGGTGGACTGGGCCGACGGTCAGACGGGGGACAACCCCGCGCTTTGGCTCGCAGCGTGTAGGCGACCCAAAGCGCGGGGTTTCTTTTTTTCAGCTCCCGGATCGAGCGGAGCCCGCCAGGCTGGCGACCACCGCCACCAGCTCGCCCGGCTCCACGGGCTTCGGCACGAACATGTTGAACCCGGCCGACAGCGCCCGGCGCCGGTCCTCGACGCGCGCATAAGCGGTCAGCGCCACCGCCGGGATCTGCTTGCCTGCCCTCGCCTCGCGCGCGCGCAGCCGCGCGATGAAGCTGAAGCCATCCTCGCCGGGCATGGCCAGGTCCGCGATCAGCACCGCCGGGTTGAACCACTGCAGCACCTCGAAGGCTTCGGCCGCCGAAGATGCCGTCCGCACCGTCGCCCCGTTCTCCTTGAGCATCGCATACAGGACGTTGAGCGTGTCGCGGTCGTTGTCGATCACCAGCAGGCGCATGCCCTCGAGCGCCGTGACCGTATCGCTGACCGGAGGCGCGGGCGCGCGTGATGCCGCACGCCTCTGCACGCCCGCTTCGGGAGCCGGAGCCAGGGGAAGGCGGACGGTGAAAGTGGCGCCGCGGCCACGACCCAGGCTTTCGGCGACCACCGCCCCGCCGTGCAGTTCCACCATGTGGCGGACGATGGCCAGGCCCAGCCCGAGCCCGCCGTGGCGGCGTGCGCTGCTGCCGTCGGCCTGCCGGAAACGATCGAACAGGAACGGCGCGAAGTCGGCATCGAAGCCCTCGCCGCTGTCGCTGACGCGCACGCAGACGTGCGACCCGGCACGCTCCATTCGCAGATCGATCGTCCCGCCGGCAGGTGTGAACTTGATCGCGTTCGACAGCAGGTTCCAGATCACCTGCTGCAGCCGGTTGGCATCCCCGAGCACGCGCTGCTGCGTCCTCTCCACGGCGACGGTGACGGAGAGGCCCTTGGACTCGGCCGCAAGCTGAACCGAGGCGACGGCCGCCTCGACCACCGCACTCATGTCGACCGGCTGGATGTTCAGCCGCAGCTTGCCCGTGATGATACGGGAAACGTCGAGGATGTCTTCGACGAGCTGTGCCTGCGTGGTGGCAGCCCGCTCGATGGTCTCGATCGCTCGCGCGCTGGTGGCTTCATCGAGACCGTCGTGCCTGAGCATGTGCGCCCAGCCGATGATCGCGGTCAGCGGCGTGCGCAGCTCGTGACTGACGGTTGCGAGGAACTCGTCCTTGAGGCGGCTGGCGCGCTCGGCCTCCTCGCGCGCACGCTGCTCGCGCAGCAGGAGCTGCGTGCGATCCTCGAGCTCGCGCCGGTCCTGCTCGTGCAGCCGGGCGTTCTCGATGGCGTCGGCCGTCATGCGGGCGTAGAGGTCCATCAGCCGCATCTCGCGCTGGGTGACGCGCCGCGGACTGCGGAAATGAACGGTCAGAACGCCGAGGATCTGGCCGGCGCGATTGATCAGGGGCGTGCAGTGGCACGCTCGAAAGCCCGCCATCCGCGCAGCATCGCGGTAGCCGTCGAAGATGGCATCCATGTCCACGTCTTCGACCACGACCCGGCGCCGTTCGGCGTAGCTGGTGCCGCAGGCGCCGCCGCGGCAAGGCACCCATGCGATACGGCGCAGGAAGTCCTCCTCGAAGCCGGCATGCGCCCGCACCAGCAGGCCGTCGCCCGTCGCGCCCGCAGCCGAGACGGCCGCACACCCCGCGTCCGCCGTCGTCGTGGCGGCGCACAGCGAGATCAGCCCCATGTCGGTGCCGTGCACGTCGAGCGCCGCGCGCAGCACGCCCTGCAGGACGGTCGTCAGATCGTCGCGGCCGCTCAGGCTCAGGCTGATTTCGTGCAGCCGGCGCATGTCTTCGACCTGCTGCTGAAGGTCACGCTGGACCGCGCGCAGGGCGTGCTCGACCTCACGGCGTTCGCGAACCTCCTTTTCCAGGAGCGTCGCCTTGTGCTGCCATTCGACCACGGCGCGCATGCGCTCGTCCTGGTTGCCGAGCCGCGCCAGGCTCTCGGAGGGCAGCACGTGCGAGTGCCGCGAGCAGATGCCGGCGATGTCGCCGGTGGCGTCGGCGCGGCCGAGCGCATCGAACCCGTAGGCACAGAAGAGCGTGAACGAATGCGTCTGCTGCAGCTCGGACCAGAGCCCCTCCAGCCGCAACGCCTCTTCGCGGCGGCCCGCGCTCCAGAGGAGCGCGACCATTTCTCCAAACACTCGCACCCGCTCGCCGGCGCGTTCCAGCAGCGCGCCGACGATGTCGGTGAAACGCGTCGCGTCGATTCTTCCGCGCACCTGCAGCGACTCCAGCGTCTGCGAGGCATCGAGGATGACGAGCTCGCCGGCGGCCGCGGCCGCATCCGGATCGATGCCCTGCCGGCGCAGCAGGTCCTGAAGTGCCCGAGCGCGGTGCGCTGTGGCAACGACGATGCAGGTGGCTCCCTCGCCCAGACCGACAGCCACGTAGCTTGCCAGCGAGCGGTCGAGAAACGGCTCCTGCTCGTAGAACTGGACGTAATGATCCGACGGCCGGACCCCCTCCCAGGCGTAGCCCGCGTCGGCGGTCTCCATCGCGAACGTGGGCATGCTCGAGACGGACTGCATGCTGCTCGATGGCGAAATCACGTAGCCTCCGTGCGGCTGCGGACCACGATGGCGGAGAGTGGAGCGGCTGGTGCCATCCGTTTCCGTCGACAGGACGAAACCGGGTGTGTGCGCGGCGCGTGACGGATATTAGCCGCCTTGGGCGACCCCAAGAAGATGGTCTGCGTCGACTGCGCGTCCGACAGCAAAAAAAATTCAGCCTGCCGGGCAGTCAAGCTCGGTAAGAAGGCCGACCGCTGCGCGCAGGACCGCCAGGGCATCGGATGCCAGCACGTGACCATTCGAGTCGACGTCGCATACCGTCGCCGCACACGAGCGCTGCCCGACCGCCGCTGCCAGCGTGAACAGCGCGTCACTGCCGACCGGGACGGCTCCCGGTGAATTGGTGGGCTTACCGCAGGGCACGCGTGTGCAGTTGCCTCTACAGGGGTCGCCGAAGTGAAAGTCGTTGTCGCCGTCGTCGCAGTCCTCGCCGTCGTCGAGCACGGCGTTGCCACACTGCGGCGAGGCCGATGTGGTCGTGGTCGGATCGGCCGGCGTGAAAACAGCAGTGTAAGTGGTGGAGCCCGGCGGGACCTGGATAAGGTGCTCGAGACCGCCGCCATCCGACCAGTGGTCGAAGACGTAATCGGTTCCCAGCAGCGTCTGCTCGGGCTCGACCGCCAGCTCGCGCGTCAGCCCCACGACGCCGTCGAACTCGGCGCCGCTCGCATAGGGGCGACCGTCGACGACGACCTCGAGCCCGGCCGGCTGCGTCTGCACGGTGAAGGTGGCGACTTCGGGAAGGACGTCTTCGTAGACGGTGGTGGTGCGGCCGCCCGAGTCGGTCACGCGCAGGTTGACGCGATACCAGACGTCGGTGGCGGTCTCGCCGAGCGTGGCGACGCTGAAGCTGCCGCCCGCCACGCCGGGCGTCGGCGGCAGATACGGATGGAAATGCGAGTTGTGGTGGAAGTCCACTCGCCACGAAAACGAGGAGGGCGGCATTGGCCCGTCTTCCGGGTCGGTTGCGGCTCCCGAGAACTCGATCAGATCGCCGCCGTGGTAGAGCTCACGCGGCCTGGTCAGCACGATCGACGGCACGGGCAGCTGGTTCGTCGTCGCCGTCAGCACCGCCGGCGCCGAAACGGTTTCACCGAAGCCGTTGTGCACGACGACGCGGAACTCGTCCTGGTCGTCTTCGGCGGTGACCGCGTCCAGCGTGTAGCTCGCACCGACGGCGCCATCGATCGCCATGCCGTTGCGCCGCCATTGATATCCGTCGGCCCCGATGCTCTCGACCGCGAACGTCACCGGATCGCCGATCAGCACCGTCTGCGACTCCGGCTGCACCGCGATCTGCGGCGCCAGCGAGCCTGTGTAGAAGATGCGATAGATCGCGCCGGGATCATCCTGGCGAACGCCGCCGGCCGGCCGCACCAGAACGAAGAGGCTGCCGTCGGGCCCGACGTCCAGATCGGTGGGGTTGCCGGCCAGCATGCGCACGAAGTCCGACGGCTGATGCGTGCCGGTGTCCAGCCATCGGATCCAGCGGCCGCAGAAGTCGGCGAAAAAGTAACCGCCTTCGTAGGCTTGCGGGAACTGCGCTGCCGCCGGCGAATAGAAGACGCCGGCGGTGATGGCGCATCCTCCCACCGGATGTCCGCCGTGCTCGTAGGCGTAGATGGGATCGATGAACGCCGGGTTCTCCGATGGCCCCTCGGCCTGCGGCCACCCGTAGTTCCCGCCGGGCGTTCCCTCGTCGATCTCCTCCCAGTCCACCGCGCCCACGTCGTTGATGAACAGGCGGCCACTGGCCGGATCGAATGCCATCGTGAAGGGATTGCGAAGCCCGTAGGCCCAGATTGCGCGATTGACGCCGGTGGCGGTGGCGTAGAACGGATTGTCGGTGGGAATCGAGCCGTCCGGATTGATGCGCAGGATCTTGCCGAACGGCACCGTCAGCTTCTGTGCATTGGTGTTCAGGCTGTGATCGCCCACGCCCAGATAGAGCTTGCCGTCGGGGCCGAAGTGCATGGCGCCACCGAAGTGGTAGCGAGCATTGACGCCATAGGGGGGAAGCTCGAACAAAAGTGTCTCGGAGCCGGGCTTTGCCTGATCGCCTTCGGCGGTGAAGCGTACGATGCGATAGGCGCGCGGGCCGGGAGACGCGAAGTAGACGTAGACGTACCCGTTGCTGGCAAAGGCCGGATCCAGCGCGATGCCGAGCAGCCCGCGCTCATAGATGTTGTCGACCGTCAGCTGGACGAACGGCTCGTCCAGCAGCGCGGCGTTCTTGACGATGCGGACGCGGCCATCCTGCTCGGCGACGAAGAGCCGACCGTCGGGCGCCAGCGCCATGGCCGTGGGGCTGACCAGATCGTCGACGACCGCAGTCTCCACGAACCCGAGCGGCAGAATCGTGGCCCCGGCCTGGGACGCCGCAGCCGCCAGCGCAAGCGACGCCGCAGCCGCCATCCACAGCCTTTTGCCGAGAGCCCTCATGCTGTCTCCTTGACGCGCCACCGCCTGGCAGCAGCGCCGTCCTTCATGCCCGGAAAGCGCCGGCAAGAAAACAGGCATTCTTGCGCCGGCCCTGCTCGATCCGCTGCCGCTCAGGCTCCATCATCGTCCATCAACGGCCTGGACATCCGCGGCGCCAACCGCTTCGAGCTCATGACAACCCCACAAACATCACCCTGACCGTCGTCCCGGACGGACGCATAAAAAAATCCCCTTTCCGACAACGATCGGAAAGGGGACTTTTTCAGCAACCACGCAGGACGAGCGAAGCGACGTCCGTCACCTTCGGACCGCGCGCAACGGGTCAGCGGCAAGGCGCGCGGCGCGGGCGCGGCGCAGGCGGGCCGGCGGCCACGGGACGCGCAACGCAACCGGTCGCCCGTTCCGCTCGTGTCCGCCCGCGCGAAGCGCGCTACAGGCGCTCAATGATCGTGGCGTTCGCCATCCCGCCGCCTTCGCACATCGTCTGCAATCCCCAGCGTCCGCCGGTGCGCTCCAGGTAATGCAGCATCGTGGTCATCAGACGGGCGCCGCTGCATCCGAGCGGATGGCCGAGCGCGATCGCGCCGCCATGCGGATTGACCTTCGACATGTCGGCGTCGTGTTCCTTCGCCCACGCCAGCACCACCGGCGCGAAGGCCTCGTTGATCTCGACCGCGTCCATCTGCGACAGCTTCATGCCGGCGCGTTTCAGCACGTTGGTGGTGGCGGGAATCGGAGCGGTCAGCATGATGACAGGGTCGCAGGCGCCGAGCGCGAAGGCATGAAAACGAGCGCGGGGCTTGAGACCGAGCGCCTCGGCCCGGCTCTTCTCCATCACCAGCACCGCGGCCGCGCCGTCGGTGAGCTGGCTCGAGTTGCCGGCCGTGATGACGCCGTTCTCGTCGAAGGCGGGGGCGAGCGACGAGAGCTTCTCGATGCTGCTGTCGGGACGGATGCCTTCATCGTTGGTGATCTTCTCGGTGCCGCCGTCGTCGTGCCGCTTCTCGATGGGCTCGATCTCCTGCGCGAACCAGCCGTTCTCGGTAGCGGCGGCGGCCTTCTTGTGGGAGCCGACCGAGAATTCGTCGAGCTCGGAGCGCTTCAGGCCCCACTTCCTGGCGATGATCTCGGCCGAGATGCCCTGCGGCACCAGACCGTGCTTGTCGTAAAGGTTGGCTTCCTCGTAACGCTGGATCATGCGCGGCCCGAAGGGCGCGCCGCCTACCGCAGCCGACGTTCCCATCGGCAGGCGGCTCATCGACTCGACGCCAGCGGCGATCACGCAATCATACGCGCCGGCCATCACACCCTGCGCCGCGAAGTGCAGGGCCTGCTGGCTCGAGCCGCACTGGCGGTCCACCGACGTGCCGCACACCGTCTCGGGAAGGCCGGCGGCGAGCGCCGCGTTGCGCGCGATGTTCAGCCCCTGCTCGCCGACCTGACCGACGCATCCCATGATCACGTCCTCGATGAGCGCGGGATCGATCCCGGTGCGGCGCACGATCGCCTTGATGGGCTCCGACGCCAGGTCCACCGCATGCCAACCGGCCAGTGCCCCGTTCTTCTTCCCGCGCCCGAGCGGCGTACGCACCGCTTCGACGATGACGGCTTCACGCATCTTGATTCCTCCTGGCCTCGGCGCCGCGTAGGGTCGCCGGCCGCTGTGATGCCGTCACAATGGCAAGACCTTGCAATACGTCAAGCGAGCGCGAGCGTCGCCCGTTCGCATCGGAAAGCGCGAGCTCAGCGCGCGATGGTCAGCGTGAAGTAGAACGACGCGCCCATGCCCGGCTCGGCCTCGGCCCACGCCCGGCCGCCGTGACGGGCGATGATGCGCCGGACGTTCGCGAGGCCGACGCCGGTTCCTTCGAACTCATCGATGTGGTGAAGCCGCTGGAAGACGCCGAACAGCTTGTCGGCGTACTGCATGTCGAAACCGACGCCGTTGTCGTGCACGGCGATGATGGCGCGACCGTCGTCTTCGCCGACGCAGCCGATCTCGATGCGCGCCAGCGGCTGCGGCTGCGTGTACTTGATCGCGTTGTCGATGAGGTTCGCGAAGACCTGGCGGATCATCGAACGGTCGCCCACGACCCTCGGCAATGGCTCCACCTTCCATTCGATGGCGCGATCGCCGCCGCCCGCTCGCATCGCGCGCACGACCTCGCTCACCAGCTCGTCCAGATCGAGCTCACCCTCGGCAGCTTCGGTGCGTCCCGCGCGCGAGAAGCTCAGCAGGTCGTCGATCAGCCCTCCCATCTGCCTGCTGGCGTCGGAGATGGATCGCAGGTGCTGCTCCGCCTGCGGCGGCATCTGCCGTGCGCAGTCCTCGGCCAGCATGGCCGCGTACCCGTTGATGTGGCGCAGCGGGGCACGCAAATCGTGCGAAACCGAATAGCAGAATGCTTCGAGCTCGGCATTGGCTTCCAGCAGCGCGTGCGTTCGCTCGTGCACGCGCGCCTCCAGCTTGGCGTTGAGCTCTGCCAGCTCCAGCTCGGCCCGCTTCCGATCGGTCACGTCCTGGACCTGCGACACGAAGTAGAGAAGCTCACCATCCTTGCCCCGAACCAGCGAGACGGTCAGCAGGCACCAGATCACGTGTCCCTGCTTGTGGATGTAGCGCTTGTCGAGCTGATAGCTGTCGAGCTCGCCCGACAACACCCGGCGCAAGAGCTCGAGGTCGGAGGCGAGGTCGTCGGGATGCGTGATGGACTGGAAGTCGCGATCGAGCAGCTCGGCCGGTGCATAGCCGGTGATCCGGCACAGCGAGCGGTTGACCGACAGGAAGCGGCCCTCGGTGCTGACCAGGCACATGCCAATGGCCGAAAACTGCATGGCGCTGCGAAAGCGGTCCTCGCTTTCCGCCAGCGACTCTTCGACCATCTTGCGATGGGTGACGTCGCGGCCTTCGGCGATGACGTAGAGCAGGCGGCCGTCGTCGTCGTACGCCGGCTTGGTCGAGACGTCCACGATCAGGCGGCCGCCGTCGCTCCGGCGGCCCTCGTGCTCCTCGCGCACGAACTCGCCCCTGGCCGCGGCCTCGGCAGCCGCGCGCAGCCGTGCGAGCACGTCGTTGCCGGCCGGCCAGGGAACCTCCCAGAACTTGCTGCCGATGGCCTGACTGTCACTGGTCAGGCCGCAGATGCCGAGCGCGGCCTGGTTGATCTCGAGAACCGTCCCATCGGCCGCCAGCAGAACCGTGAACTGGAACATCGAGTCGAAGAGCGCGCGAAAGCGGCGCTCGCTGTGCCGCAATGCCGCCTGGGCATCGCGCACCTCCTTCTTCTGGACCGCTTGCACGCCCCCCGAAATCCGCGGCGCAGTATCGCCGAACCTCCTGCTCAACCGAAGCGGATTTGTGAGGCGCGCCAAAGAAAAAGGGCGCGTCAGTACCCGACCGCCTGGCCGTCCTTGCGCGGCTCGGTCGCTGCGACGTAGCCGCCGTTCATGCGCTGGATGAGTTGGGCGCCCCCGAACATCCACGTCGCGCCGACGGCGACGTGATGACCGAGCTCGGCAAGGGCGGCGATGGTTCTTTCGCCGGCGGCCTCCTCGATGAGCACGGCGCCGTCTTCGGTCACCTGCCAGCGCGGTGCGTCGGCTGCAGCCTGTGGGTTCTGGCCATGAGCGAAGACGCGCAGCACCATCTGCACGTGTCCCTGCGGCTGCATGGGACCGCCCATGACGCCGAATGCCATCTCGGCCATGCCGTCGCGCGTGACGAACCCGGGGATGATCGTGTGGAAGGGGCGCTTGCGAGGACCTACGCAGTTGGCGTGTCCCAGTTCGAGATTGAAGCCGGAGCCGCGGTTTTGAAGGCTGATGCCGGTGCCGGGCACGACGATTCCGCTGCCGAACGAGAAGTAGTTGGACTGGATGTACGAAACCATCGTGCCGCCCGCATCGGCGGCGCAGAGATAGACGGTGTCTCCCTGCGCCAGCGGCCCCGGCGCCAGCGGCAATGCCCTCCGTGCATCGATCTTTCGCGCACGCGCGGCCAGATACTCGTCGTCGAGCAGCTCGGCGGCGGTCACCGGCATGGCCGCCGGATCCCCGACGAGGCGCTGCACGTCGGCGAGCGCCAGCTTCATGGCCTCGATCTGGAAATGCAGCCACGGCGCCGTATCCGGCGCGTGCTCCAGGACCGGCGTGTGCGCGAGCAGCTTCAGCGCCATCAAGGCGGCGATGCCCTGGCCGTTGGGTGGAATCTCATGCACGCGAACGTTCGAAAACGCCGCGTCGATCGGATCGACCCAGTCCGCGCGATGCTCGTCCAGATCGGCGGCCGTCAAGGCTGCGCCGCACTCTGCCGCATGCGCCGCAACGGCCTGCGCCAGCGCGCCGCGGTAGAACGCTTCGCCTCTGGTGCGCGCGATCTGCTCGAGGCTGGCGGCGAGATCGGGCAGGACGAAGCGCTCGCCGGCGTGCGGCGGCCGTCCCAGTGGTAGGAAGACCCGCGCGAACTCCGGAAAGGATCGGAACAGATCTGCCACCAGCGCCCACTGCTCCGCAACGACCGGCGAGACCAGATAGCCGTCGCGCGCATAGCGGATGGCCGGCTCGAACAACGCCTCGAACGGCAGGCGCCCGAAGCGCTGCGACAGCTGCACCCATGCCGAGACCGCGCCAGGCACCGTGACCGAGTCCCAGCCGAGCGCCGGCATGCGCTGCTGGCCGCGCATGCGATCGAGCGTCATTGCAGCGGGTGCTCGCCCCGAAGCGTTGAGGCCGTGCAGGGCGCCGTTGCAGGCAACGATGGCGAAGGCGTCGCTGCCGAGGCCGTTGTTGGTCGGCTCCACCACCGTCAGCGCGATGGCGGTGGCCAATGCGGCATCGACGGCGTTGCCGCCGCGGGCCAGCATCGCCAGGCCGGCCTGCGCGGCCAGCGGCTGGCTGGTGGCCACGACGTTGTCTGCCAGCACCGGCATGCGCCGCGAGGCGTACGGCATGTCCCAACGACCGTCGCTCACGCCGCTCCCGCGTGCTCGTCTGTCCAACGCGGAACCGGCCTCGGGTGCCGCTCCATGCGATAGATCGTCGGACCGTCGGGCATCGTCAGCGGCGCCACGACGCGGAAGCCGAAGCGCTCGTAATAGGGAACGTTCTCCGGGCGTGACGCCTCCAGGTACGCGAGCAGCCCTTCACGGTCGCAACGCTCCAGGATCGGCCGCAGAAGGGTCCGCCCCACCCCGCTTCGCTGCCGGAGCGGATCGGTGCCGAGAATGGAGAGGTACCAGTGCGGGGCGGTCGGATGCAGGCCGACCATCGGCTTCATTCCGCGCGCGATCCGGCCGGCGCGCGAGCCGAACACGGGCAGCACACGCACGGCGAACTCGAGCATCTCGCCCAGCGACGGCCCCGACTCCCGCGGCGGATCCCAAAGGGCGGCGCCAGCACCGTCCACGGTCGTGAAGACCTTGCCGTTGCGCAGATAGAGCGAAAGAACTCGATCGAAGAGCTTGCGCTGCCGCTGCGGACGGGTGGCCGCGTCCGGGAACAGCCATTGGTGGAACGGATCGCCGGCGAAGGCGCGGGCCAGCACCTCGGTCAGCCCCGCCAGGTCCGCGCCCGTCGCCGCCCGCATGCTCGACTCCACGGCCACGCCTTTAGCCCCGCCCAAACGCCCATCAAAGCCGCCGGCGGCCGCCCCAGCCATCTCAGTCTGATAGCGCGTGCGCTTCGCAAGCCAGCCAGTGCTAGACCACCCTCAACGCCACACCGGACCGCGCGCAACGGGCCAGTGGCAAGGCGCCTGGCCGTGAAGCGAGCGCAGGCGTACCTCCTGTACGCCGGAGCGAGCGTACGGCCAGGCAACGCAGCCAATGGCCCGTTCCGCGCGCGTCCGCGACTCAAAAGGAGGAAACAGATGGCAGATAACCCAACACGCGCCCTCGTCACCGGGGCCTCCTCCGGCATCGGCCGGTCCTTCGCTGCCGCGCTTGCCGCGCAGGGCTGCGACCTCGTCCTGACCGCGCGCAACCAGTCCCGCCTGGAGGAGCTGGCCGGCGAGCTCCGGTCCAGGCACGGCCGCAGCGTGGACGTCCTCGTCGCCGATCTGGAAGCGCCGCAGGACCTGGCGCGCGTGGAGGAGTACGTTCGCAACGACACCCGCATCGATCTGCTCGTCAACAACGCCGGCTACGGCGTCACCGGCAACTTCGCCGATCTGCCGCTGGAGCGGTCGCAGGGCCAGATCGACCTCAACGTCGTCGCCCTGACGCGGCTCAGCCATGCGGCGCTCTCGCACATGAAGCCGTCGCGGCGCGGCGGCGTCATCAACATCGCCTCCGGCGCCGCCTTCCTGCCCACGCCGGCGCTGGCGGTGTACTCGGCGACCAAGGCCTACGTCGTCAACTTCAGCCTGGCGCTCGCCGAGGAGACCAGGGGGCACGGCGTGCAGGTGCTGGTGGTCTGTCCCGGCTTTACGCGCACCGAGTTCCAGACCCGTGCCCAGTACGACACCAGCGCCCTGCCCGCGTTCGTCTGGCAGACGGCCGACGACGTGGTGCTCGAGTCCCTGGCGGCCTATCGCAAGGGTCAGACGATGCTCGTCCCCGGGGTGCAGAACCGGGTGACGATGGCACTGACGAACCTGGTGCCCAAGACGCTTCTGGTGTCGCTGGCCGGCCGCTTCAGCAAACAGCCGGCGGCATAGGCGCCGCGATTCGACTTCGCGCCTCGCCTGGCGTACCCGGCCCGAGTTTGGCAAAGCTTTCCGCGCGTCAGGAAGGGGCTCCGGGCGCCGTGGCTCGTCACTCGTGCCGGCCGTGCGTTCTCCATGGCAGACCGGTGCGGACGTCAGGGCCTCCCCGCTCTTGAGACGGCGCGGACTCGGGCGTAGGCTCCGCGCGCTCTACGGCCAAGCGTACGAAAGATATTGGATGGTAAAGGTTTTCGAAGCCTTGTGACCGCCGGCCGGGGCTGGGGCGGATGACCGTCGCCTACCTCCCCCGCGCCCGTCGTCGCACCCGGATCGAGAGCCCGGTCAACGCAACGTCAGGCTGAACCGAAACAGGAAAAGGAACGTCGATGGCGATCGATTACGAGGTCCCCGCAGACAAACGGCTGCTCTACTGGCTCGGCGACAAGCTGATCGATTACCGCCACCCGGTCTCGATCCTTGTCCTCATCATCACGGGCCTGTTCGCGTACTGGAGCTTCCAGCTCCAGCTCGTGACCAGCTTCGGAGAGCTGCTCCCGCAGACCCACCCTTACGTCCAGATCCACAACAAGTACTCGAAGGACTTCGGTGGGGCGAACAACATCGTGATGATGATGGAGGTGGAAGAAGGCCACCTCTTCAATGTCGAGAACCTCGCTCAGATCTATCTGATGACCGAGGAGATCGACAAGGTCTACGGCGTCAACCACAACCAGATCGATTCGATCGGCCACCGCACCACGCGCCATCTGCGCGTCGCTGCAGCCGGAACGCTCCGATCCGAGCCGATCATGGTCGACCTTCCGCGCAACGAGACGGAAGCGGCCGACATACGGCGAATCGTCCACAGCTCCGAGAACGTCTTCGGCATCCTGGTCTCCCTCGATGACCGCGCCGCCATCATCCGCGCGAACTTCATCGAAGGACGCCTGGACTACCGGCGCATCTTCGACGAGATGAACGAGCGCGTGATCCGGCCCTTCACCGACGGCTGGATCGGTGCTGCGCTAGAGGAAGTCGATCCCGACCGGGCCGAGGCCTTCGGCGTCGAGAAGGGCAAGGGCATCCTGGTGGCCCGCCTCTTCCCCGACAGCGTCGCCGCCGCCGCAGGCCTCAAGCAGGACGACGTCATCACCAAGGTCAACGGCAAGGAGGTCGTCAAGCGCTGGGAGGTCAGCAACGCCGTCGCTGCCAAGGACCCTGCCGGCGTGCAGATCGAGTACCTGCGCGACGGCAAGCCGGGCAACCTCGTGCTGCAGGGCGGCGGCTCCGACATCAAGCTGTGGGTGGCCGGCGAACCGCGCCTGTACGGCTGGGTCTACAGCTACGCCGGCGACGTGTTCTTCATCCTGGTCATCACCTACTGCATCGAGTGGGTGCTGCGCTGGATGTACTTCCATGACTGGCGCGGCGCGCTGCGTCCCACCATCACCGGCCTGATCGCGGCCTTCTGGGGCCTGGGCTTCATCTATCTGATCGGCCTTGCGCTGGACCCGCTCATGCTCGTGATGCCGTTCCTGATCACGGCCCGAGCAGTCAGTCACGCCATCCAGATGCACGACCGCTACTACGAGGAGTTCGAGAAGTGCGGCTGGAACAAGCGCCGCGCCATCGTCGCCTCCTTCGCTGAACTGTTCGTGCCGACGTTCTCGGGCGTGGTCACCGACGCCATCGGAGTGCTGGTGATCCTGCTGGTGCCTGTGCTGATGCTGCAGAAGCTCGCGCTGACGGCGTCGTGGTGGATTCTGGCCATCACCGTCTCCGAGATGCTCCTGAACCCGATCGTCTACTACTACCTCAAGGCGCCCGAGCCCGAGCTCGTCATGCTGCGAGAGCGCGGCGCGTTCCGCTACTACACCGAGCGGTTCGTCGACAAGCTGCTGACGCCGATGGGGCGGCGCGTCACCATCATAGGCTGGGTCGTCGTCATGGCCGTGGCCGGCTACAACCTGCAGGGCCTGCAGATCGGCGACCCCGGCTCCGCCTCGCCGCTGCTGTTCGAGGACTCGCCCTACAACCGCTCGCACGGAGCCATCCAGGGCAAGTTCGGCGGCGTCGAGCCGCTGATCATCGTGGCCGAAGGCTACGACAAGAACGCGATGAAGGACCCGCACACGCTCAAGACGATGGAGAGCTTCCAGCGCTACCTCGAGCGTGATCCGAGCGTCGGCTACAGCTTCTCGCTCTCGGACATCCTTCGCGCCGTCAACTCGGTCTTCCACGAGCTGGAGCCGAAGTGGGGCGTGATCCCTGGCAACTGGGTCGACATCGGCGGTCTCTTCTTCATCTTCTTCTCCGGCTCGCCGCCGACCGAGACGGCGAAGTACGTGTCCACCGACTATTCGACCGCGCACGTCACGTTCTTCTGCCGCGACCACAAGGGCAGCAACATCCGGCGCGTCATCGGGCGCAGCAAGGAGTTCATCACCAACGCCCAGCTCGAAGACATGGGCATCGAGGTGGCGGAGGAGAACGAGCAGGTCGTGGTCAAGGGCGAGCTCGATGCACCGTCCTGGATCAAGGCCGGGTCGACGTGGCAGGGCTCGCGCCTGGTGCTCGGCGAGAAGAAGGAAGGCCCCTTCAAGCCCGGGGACAAGATCGTGGCCATCGGCGACCACGAGGTCACCGACTTCCACAGCCTCGAGGACGCTCTGCAGGCCGAGACGTCGCAGTCCAAGAGCCTGTCGGTCAAGGTCGACCGCGGCGGCCAGACCGTCGAGGCGATGGTCGCCCCGCCCTGGAAGGCTCAGTTCAAGCTGGCCGGCGGTCTGATCGGCGTGCTCGCGGCCGCCAACGAGGAGCTCGTCCGCAACGACCTGCTGATGAACTTCCTCGGCTTCTTCACCATCTGGATCATCCTGCTGTTCACGTACCGTTCCTTCCGCTGCGGCCTCTACCTGCTGGCGCCGATGGTGTGCTCGAACGTCATCTGCAACGCGGTGATGTCGCTGCAGGGCACCGGCATCAACATCCACACCCTGCCGCTGGTGACCGTGGGCGTGGGCTTCGGCGTGGACTACGGCATGTACATGGTCAGCCGGATCATCGAGGAGATCCGCATCCGCAACGACATCGTCGACTCCACGCGCGAGGCGCTGATCACCACCGGCAAGGCGATCACGTTCACCGCCGTGACGATGGTTGTATCGACGGCGTTCTGGATCAGCTCGGAGATCCGCTTCAACGCCGAGATGGGACTGCTCCTGGCCATCTGGATGGGCATCGGCTACCTCGGGGCCCAGACGCTGCTGCCGGTCCTCCTCGTCACGATGAAGCCCGCCTTCATCATGCGCGAAGCCGGCAAGCCGCCGGAAAGCGTAGCAGCCATCAAGTAACGAACAGCAACCTCACGGCTGCATGATAAAGGGCTGGCCCGAAAGCCAGCCCTTTTTCTTTTCCCCCGCGACGCAAGCGACAGCGGCCGAGGGCCGCGGGCGACATCGAACGACGGCCAGGCGCTCCGTCGGCGTCTACTGCAAAGGCGTAAACGGCAGCACGAGCGGGATCATGGCGATCGCGATGATCGCGCACAGGATGTCCATCGGCACGCCAATCCGCAGAAAATCCGTGAAGCGGTATCCGCCCGCGCCGTACACCATCATGTGCGTCTGGTAGCCGAGCGGTGTGGCAAAACCGAGCGAGCCCGCCACCGTCACCGCCGCGACGAAGGGCATGTAGCCGACGCCGAGATTGGCCGCCGTCTGGATCGCGATGGGAAAAGTCAGCGACACGGCCGCGCTGTGCGAGACGAGCTCGGTCAGCAGCAACGTGCACAGATAGATGCCGGCCAGGCTCATCCAGGCGTCGCCCTGCGCGACCTCCGTCAGGCTGAGCGCGAGGGCCTTTGCCACGCCCGTCTTCTCGATGGCGATGCCCAGAGCGAAAGCGGCGGCCACGGCAATGATCACGTTCCACTCCACGCTCTCGCGCGCCGCGGTGGAGGTCATGCAGCCGGTCAGCAGCAGGAGGCCGGCCGCCAGCATTGCCGCGTGCAGCATCGGCAGCCACTCCAGGCTGGCGATGACCATCATCCCGATGAGGATGGCGATGGCGAGGAAGGCCCGGTCGTAGCGGACGGGCGTGGAGCCCTCGACGCGGCTGACCAGATAGAAGTGGTGCGAGTTGTGGTGCTGCTTGGCAAAGCCCTGGTGCGCTTCCAGCAGCAATGTATCGCCGCCGCGCAGCACGATGTCGCCGATCTTGCGGCGGATGCGTTCTCCCCGCCGCGCCACCGCGATCACCGCCGCGTTGTAGACGGACCGGAACTGCGCATCCCGGATCGAACGGCCCACCAGCGGCCCGTCGTCGGCAACCACGGCCTCGATCAGGCTGCGGTAGGAGCGCGGCGCGTCGAGCTTGAAGATCTGGTCGGTGGCGGGGCTCAGGCCGCGAATCCGCTGCAGATCCACCATCGCATCCACCACGCCGACGAAGATCAGGCGGTCGTTGGCGTGCAGCCTCTGGTCCGGCCCCACCGCCGCCAGGATCTCCCCTTCGCGCTCGATCTCGGCCAGGAAGCACTGGGGGAGCTGGCGCAGGCCGGCTGCCTCGATGGATTTTCCGACCAGCGGCCCGTTGGGATCCACCGACATCTCGATCGTGTACTCGCGCGGGTCGCCGAAGGTCGAGAGCGCGGGCCGGCGGTCGGGCAGCAGCCACCGATGCGTGGCGATCACGAACAGACAGCCGCCGATGGTGATGGGCACGCTGATCCAGAACAGCTCGAACATGTGCATGCCGTGGCCCTTGGTCTGGCGCAGCATGCCGTCCACGAGAAGGTTCGTGGCGGTGGAGATGATGGTGATCGTGCCGCTGAGGATGGCCGCGTAGCTCAGCGGGATCATCAGCTTGGAGACGGGGATGTCGTTCTTCTTGGCCCAGTCGTTGACGGCCGGCATGAACATCGCCACCACCGGCGTGTTGTTCATGAACGCGCTGATGAACGTCACCGGAAACATCATCTTGGCCAGAGCGCCGGTGATGGTGCGCGGCCGGCTGAGGAACTTCTCGGTGATCAGGACGTTGCCGCCGGTGGCTTCCAGGCCGGCCACGACCACGTAGAGCACCGTGATCGTCATGATGCCCTGGTTCGAAAGGCCGGCGAACGCCTCGCCCGCCGCCAGTACACCCGTCAAGAGCAGCAGCCCGACGCCGCCGACCAGGACGAGGTCGGTGGCGAGTTGCGTCAGCGCCAGCACCAACAGCACCGCAACCACCACGCCCATGGTCAGCCAGGCCTGCCAGCCCAACCCTCCCCAGATTGACCAATCCATCTCGTCCGTCCTCTTTGGCTCTCGTGAGCAGGTCGGGCTGAGCGCCCGGCTCGGCCACCTTTTACATGACCTTCGCATCCATTGCCGAACGCGCAGGTGCCGGTGGCACCCGGACCTCGCCCTGTGTATGCATGCCGTCCGGACGCGCACCCGCGTCGCTGCAACCTCAAACCCGACAGCTGGCGGAATGAAGTACTTCTACAACTCCTTCCTCGTCACCTTTCTCGGTCTGATCGCTGGCGCCTGGCTCGGCTGGGACCAGAGCGGCACCCTCGCGGGCGTCCTCACCACCGTCTTCATCGTGGCGGTGCTGGGCGTCCTGGAAGTGTCGCTGTCCTTCGACAACGCCGTCGTCAACGCCACCGTACTCGAGCACATGGACCCGGTGTGGCAGCGCCGCTTCATCACCTGGGGCATCGCCATCGCCGTCTTCGGTATGCGCATCGTGTTTCCGGTCGTGATCGTGGCGATCATCGCCCGCATAGGCCCGATCGATGCGGTGATGATGGCCGCGACCGATCCGGACGAGTACTCGCGCGTGCTGACGAGCGCCCACGTCTCGGTGTCCGCGTTCGGAGGCTCGTTCCTGGCCATGGTGGGCCTCAAGCACTTCTTCGATGCCGAAAAGGAGGTGCACTGGATCTCCGTCATCGAGCGGCCTCTGACCCGCCTCGGCCGCATAGCGTCCGTCGAGCTCGGCCTGTGCATGCTGCTTCTGTGGGCGATCGGACGGGAGCTTCCCGAACACGAGCAGATGACGTTCATGGTCTCGGGCATCTTCGGCCTTCTCACCTACATCGCGGTCGATGGGCTGTCGGCCATTCTCGATGCGGAGTCGGCCGCAACGGCCGACGTGGCGGTCCGCTCCGGCTTCGCCTCTTTCATGTACCTGGAAGTGCTCGATGCCAGCTTCAGCTTCGACGGCGTGATCGGCGCCTTCGCGCTGTCGAACAACCTCTTCATCATCGCGATCGGCCTCGGAATCGGCGCGATGTTCGTACGCAGCCTGACGATCATGCTGGTGAACAAGGGAACCCTGACCCAGTACCGCTACCTCGAGCACGGCGCCTTCTACGCCATCATCGCGCTCGGCGTCATCATGTTCCTGAAGACTCTGATGCACATCCCCGAGGCGATCACGGGCCTGATCGGCGCCAGCTTCATCGGCCTGGCCTTCTGGGATTCGGTGCGGCACAACCGGCGGCAGGCCAGAAGCCAGCTCGGCATCTGATCGACTGGCGGCGTCGCTGCGCGCCAGCGACGCGTGCGTGACCGTCAGGGAACGGCGGTGCCGTCGAAGAACTGCTTGGCCAGCAGCCAGGCATCCTGGCCGATGGCAGCCCCCATCGTCCGGCCGGCGTAATCGTCGGCCCATACGTGGATGCCCGAGAGACGGCGCGAGATGCCGGCGTCGTCGGCCGCATCGAAGTAAGTTGCCCACTGCAGCGAGATGTCCTCGGCAGGGCCTGCCTCGAACGCCAGGCCTCCCTCGGGCACGTGCACCTCGTGAATCCCGCCAGGGAAGAACGAATCGCCGGTGATGGCCGTCATCACCTCGGCGGCGGCACGGCTGAACGTGCTGTGGCCCGAGACGTAGCCAGGGAACGCCGGGGAGACGAAAGTCGACAGCTGGTACGGCACCCAGTCGATGGCGCGGATCCAGTCCGCACCCGCATACTGCGTGTCGGGATTGGCGGGATTGCCGCCCCAGGCAAGGATCGCGATCTGCCCCTCGTTTCCGGCAAGATGCGCATGCCGCTCTCCGGGCGCCGTCGTCAGCGGCGTGATCAGCTCGACCAGCCCCGGCTCCAGCGGCAGGCCTTCGGGGTCGTAGTTGTCGCTCATGGGGTCGGAGGACTGTCCCTTGCTCGCCATGTAGCGGATCATCGAGATGGGCCGCGGGTAGTCGTAGACGCGCTTGACGTTCCAGGCGGCCACGGCCGCGTCGTGCAGAGCGCCGTTGAGAGCCAGATACAGCTTCACGTCCCACTCCAGCTCCTCGATGAGCGGACCGGCTCCTTCGAACCGCCGCTCGAAATCCGGATGCGACGAGACCTCGTTGGCGATCGTGTTCCAGTGTCCTGGAGGCGTCTCGGACGCCGGACCATCGGCCCAGAACTCGGCCGTCACTCGCGTCCAGTCCGCACGCCGCACCACGTTGGCGGCATAGGGTGCGCCTGTGGCCGGATTGAGCGGATGTCCGGTGCCGTCGTCGGTGCCCAGGCTGCTGTTGCCGCGCGCGCCGGGCGAGATGTCCATCGTCGTCGCGTCGCCGCCGTCGACGTGGCTGCTGTAGCGGATGACCTCGAGCACGGCCTCCTTGAACTCCTCATCGCCGACGCCGCCGAGGTACGGAGGGTCGCCCGGATCCTGGTAGACGTCGGTCGGAAGCGCGCGGGTGAGCGCGAACGGAGCGACGTCGCCCCAGTGCGGGCCGAGGAAGCTCTGCGTATTGCTGGCGATCGGCGTGCCGTTTTGCGCCAGGATCACCGACAGCGTCAGGGGCTGCCAGCGATTGGGATCGTCCATGTCGGCGCCCGGCTGCTGGACGATCAGCGGCTCGTTGACCGGCGCGTAGCCCGTCGTGTCGTTGTAGGCGGCGCTTTCGTTGGAGCCGTCGGTCACGCCGTAGTCGATGACGGCCTGCCCGATGCGGTTGCCGACCGCGACGGGGCCGTCTCCGGTGGTCGTCGTATCGGAGGGATCGTAGCCGTAGACGGCCATGCGGTAGTCGAACAGCGTATGCGCGGTGAACGCTGCTATCGAGGATGCGAACCGGTGGCGCAGGAGCCGGTAGGCTGCGTGGCTGATCGCCTGGTGCCTCTCGCTCTGCAGATCGAACACTGCCGGCGTCTCGCTGACGAGGTAGGGATCGCCGGAGCCGTTGTACGCCACCCATGCATCGTACATGGCCACGGACAGGTGGAAGAGGTTTCGCGCATGCACGGTCGGCCGCGGCGTGTCGCGGCGAATCGCTTCGAGCAGCGTCTCGTCCCACACGTGCGCGACCGACTCGGCCGGCGGCGCAGGAAAGAAGCAGGAGCCGTTGACGGCCGCGTCGTCGTAGAGATCGCACAGACCTTCGACGTCGTCGGCCACTCCGAGGCCTTCGCATTGCGCGCACGATGCACGCTGATCGATGCACGCGGCCAGCGCCGAAAGCGCGACGCCCGCGCAGTCGCCGGGCGCCGCATCGGCGACGGCCGTGCCCGCGCAGGCCGCCGAAATCGAGCTCTGAGCCTTGGCGACCGCCTTGGCGATCTTGCCCTGCGGGTCCGTGTCGAGGCAGGTGCTCTGTGCAATCCCATTGAGGAACTGCGCGCTCTGCAGCCCCTTGTCGACGCAGCGCTGATGCTCCTTGAGCCGGACCTTGAGGATCTGCGCCATCGCCTTGGCAATGGCCGTCTGACACAGCGCACCGCCGGGATCCGTGCTGGCGTCCAGGATGGCCGCGTCGACGTCTGCGCCGAACACGGCCTCGACGGGGACGACCTGCTGATAGCCGGCCACGACGTCGGCGGCCGAGCGTGCGCCGAAGCTCGGCGCGGCGGCGCACCGCGAATCCTGCGCCGCCTGAACCTTGGCGGCAGCGGCGGCAATGCGGCCGTCGGGGTCGGAGGACAGGCACAGGGCGGCCGAGCCCGCGCCCTCGGTCGCATCATCGATGCATGCGACCATGTGCTTGCCGACCACGCCCGACAGCTTGGCGCCCGCCTTGTGGAGGGCGTTCTGGCAGGCCTGCTGCGCCGAACTCTGCCGCTGCGCGAGCGCATTGGCCGGCGCCAGCATCAGCGCGAGCAGACCAATGGCAAGCAGACTTTTGGAACCTCGGAACGGATGTGAAGACACGCCGCAGCCCCCCGTGCGTAGGAGACTCCCCATACCACGGGCAAGGTGGTGCACGGAAGACGGCTTCTTCGTCCCGGCCGAGGTCGGCGGCGCAGTGCGCCCCCGCGCCGGCCGCGGCGGCCGATCGTGGCTTCAGCCGCGCGCGAGCGCGCCGTACGCGGCGGCCGCGAGGCGATCGCTGCCGCAGGCTAACGGCCTGCGGCGATGATCGCCGACAGCTCGAAATAGCTCTCGGTCGTCCCTTCCTTGTCGCCCAGGTTCACGTACCAGCCCTGCTCGCCGGGGAAGCGGGCGCTCGGCAGCGCACAGTAGGTCGCGTGCTCGAGCTGCATGTCCACCATCGTGATCGATGGATTGTAGCTGACCTCGTAGTCGAACCCGTACTTGGCGCCCGGGAAGGGGTGCGTGGCGTACATGAAGTTGTTGATCCACACCTTCCAGAGCTCGTTGTTGGTGTCGTAGATGTCGGTGAACGGGATGCGATAACTGTCCTGGTCCAGATAGATCACGCGCTTGCCGTAGGCGTACTGCGGAAACTTCGCCTTGCCCTCCACCACCCAGACCTTGCGCGGCTCCCACGCACTGCTGTGCATGAAGTCGCCCGACGGCTCCTGCCAGGCCACCGGAATCTTCTCGGCGTGGAACGACCCCAGCAGGGTCTTCTCGCCCAGATACTTCCAGTTGAACCAGCCGACGTTGCCCGCATAGCCCGCATAGCTGTCCTGGTCGGTGTCCTGCCCGAACAATGCATCGGACCGCTGCGCGCTCGACAGCCGGCGCACGCGCCGCAGCTGCGGCAGATACAGCCACGTATCGTCCTGGCGGGTATGATCGATGTAGCGGTTGAACGTGAAGCCGGTGCCCTTGAGATCGAAGGGCTCGATCAGCGGATACAGCGCTTCCTTGTATCGCACGTTGTCGCGGTTGGGCATCTCCGGCTTCGGATCCACCTGGACGCGCTCGCGGAAGTAGAGCCGGCGGATGTGATCGATCAGGAAGTGCCGCTCCACGCGCACCGGATCGCCGCCCTTGCCCACCGCGCCCGTGTCGCAGTCGAAGTTGCGCAGGTCGAGGTCGTCGACCGCAATGGCGGCGTTGAAGTTGAACATGTGCTTGGCGCCGGCCTGCGGGTCCTCCGGCGACACCGTCGTGAACGGCAGACCCGCCACGTGATTGATCAGGTGCGTCGAGTCCGGGGAGATCTTCACCTGCGCCGAATACTGCTCGGTGGCGGCGACGAAGGGCGGCGGCATCTCGACCTTCTTGTACGGGCCGACCTTGATCTCGGCGCCACGCTCGACGATCCATTCGATGGAGGGGCTGATGACATCGCTG